>DASC01000206.1 GCA_002503595.1 Candidatus Methanogaster sp. UBA203
CGCTTTGGTTTTCTGGTGCCTCTGCGTTCTCCGCGTGCTCTGTGGAAAAATTTAAGGATATAGTGATTTCACTGGATTTTCCGATTGTGTCCTCGCAAACTTTTCACAAAAGTTTGATGGCTTCGCAAATGCTCCGCATTCAAAAACTGATCCCCTCCCGGAGGGCAGTTTTTACTCGATTTTTTGTGAAAAAATCGGTGAAAAGATCGGTCACGACAGCCTGACATTCCCCTGCGTCGGCTCGTAGAGTTCGCCCTGCGTCTTGAGTCTCCCTATCATATCCTCGACATGTTCCCTATCAAACCCTTGCTCCTCCGCCATTGCACAGATATCGTCTTTCGGAGCCATGCCACCGTGCTCTGCCGCAATATCGCGTATGATGCCGCGCAGTATCTTGAACTTATCACGCTGGCTCTTGCTGACACCGGTGGTTATGATGTCGGCATCGAACATGCCGGTCTCGGCATCGAACGCAACCTGCCGCAGGCAGCTCTCGACGACCCGGATCACACGTTTTGCATCATCGATCGTGACCACCTCGGAAAGCCGCATCCTTGCGCTCGCCTCGCATAACCGCACCAGCGCCTCAAGCTGCCTTGCTGTTACGGGCACAGGCGAATCCCGATCCTCGCCCTGCCTCCGAAGCCCGAGATAGAACTCGATCAGGCGATCCATCGCGTCACCGTCCATGATCGGATAGACCCCCCTCTTCGCATAAGCAACGTACTTCCTGAGCAGATCAGGCATGATCTCCGGCTTTATAATCGTCATCGCACCCTCGACATCCGAGTGCGTGACGCCGCTACCTGAGACGTTGGTCCGGTGAGCATGAAGTTCGCCTGCATGGTGCGCACCAAGAATGTGGGCTGCGATAGCCGAATCCCTGCCGATATCGGGTTCATCCTTGAGCACGAAGATCAGGTCGAATCTGGAGAGGAGCGCAGGCGCCATCTTGATCTGCTGCGCGATTCCTTCGTACGGATCGAACCGTCCGTATTTTGGATTCGCAGCACCGAGAAGGGCGCATCTCGACTTCAGGGTCGCCATGATGCCTGCTTTCGCGATACTTACTGTGTTATGGAGGATCAGCCCGTTGCTCACGAACGTGTGGTCCGGCTCAACCGTGACGTCATAAACCCAGTCGAAACCATCGTTTCTGACCATTGATACCGATTTGACCGTCGTAAACCGGATGTCGGAGTTGACGATCCTTTTTATGTCTTTGATCGTATTCTCTGATGCTCCGATCTTCGCTTTCGCTATATATTTGATCTGTTCCAACATGCGGGACGCGTTCTTTGTTGACGGGTTCCTTTCGATATACGTCACCATCGAATCTGAAAGATCCATCCGCCCGGCGATCAGATGGATGGGGATCCGGTATTTCTTTCGCATTTCCCTCGGATTCGCCATCTCATCGATGTTGTGTGGCTGGAGGTCAAACAGGTATGATTCGACCTTGTTTAAGTATTTCAGAGCGACTTTTCTGTGAATCCCATTATTGTTCGCGATGATCTTGTCGAAATAACCGTTATCCAACCGATAATCCTTCAACAGTTTTTTTATCAGGATTGCGATATCGACGGGAACGGTATCGCGGTCATTCAGTTTATTATGGCTTCTCACTACAAACTGATTGATCCTTTCATGTCTTTTGTCATGCGTTCCGATAATATCATAGAATCTCTTCTGACTATCCTGCCCTGAGATCACCACTTTATATGCGCTTTTCACCCGTTCTTCCTTGTTTGACCTGTATTCAGCCGATTTAGCGATGTAGGAATAGATACCCAGGCAGAGCAATAGATCAGAATAATCGTTTGCCAGACCGATCAAATTCGTTGTATACCCAAACCGCTCGGAATCGTAAAAACCATCACCTCGAAACGCACCGATTAAGAATTCTACCCTAACATCGTCGTATGATGCAAATATCTGACCAGGAATTCGCTTTTCATGCGATTTAACAGTTACTCCCTCGAAATTCAGTTTCATGAATTCGTACAGCGGAATTGATGCGCATCTGACCGTGTACAAATCCTTTGTGGCGGTTTTTCTTGCACTATGCGGCTGATGCTGGATATATGTCGCGGTATCAAAGGTTCCCCGGATCAGATCATCCGCATCGTTTATGATATCAAGATCGGTGTTCGAGATCATGACCTCAGCAGCACCGTTCTTCTCTGAATAATAGACGTGCCCCTCGCTCACGATATAGCCAAGCAGTCTACCAAGATCGGGGTCAAGACGTGTCGGGAACGATATCTCCTTGTAACGGCGACCCTGCGCACGTTGACGCGAATCCGGGATTTGCAATGAGGCCTCGGAACTGACGAGCGGATACTTATTTGGAATCGGAGCAAACGCCCCCGCCTCAAGCTCATCTGCCAGCACGGTTGTTATCTCGCCGTTTTTCACGACATAAACAGGGTGTTCCGGTGTGACGGTGATGCTCCTTCCGTTCGAATACGTGATCTGTATGAAGTGGTCGGGTGCCTTATGCCGGCTGACACGGTTGATTAGTGTCTGGCATATATTATTATCCGGATTAAGTGCCAATATCCCTGTGCCGTCAAGATCGCGGTTACCGTCGAAGGGTAAAATCTCACAATCGACCCCGTATACGGTCTTATCCTGGTTATCTTCGATCAGCGCATCAACAAACTCCCCAATCTTGACTTTCCGCCCGTCTGAAAACATAATATCGGTGGAGGGGTGGTAGGATTGCTGCTCCATTGCTTCATGAATCGCGCTCC
This sequence comes from Candidatus Methanogaster sp. UBA203, assembly GCA_002503595.1. Taxonomy (GTDB): domain Archaea; phylum Halobacteriota; class Methanosarcinia; order Methanosarcinales; family Methanogasteraceae; genus Methanogaster_A. Next base: position 2,757 of record DASC01000206.1, read on the forward strand.
TGTCCTCCGGACGCATCTTATCCATCTCGTCGATCGCTGCGATCCCCTGATCGGCAAGCACGAGTGCGCCAGCCTCAAGCGTCCACCTGCCATCGCCGAACTCGTCGCGGACGGCGGCCGCTGTGTTGTGCGTGAGCATCGAATTTGCAACAAAGTTATGTGTGCCTGATATGGTCAGGTCATACACATGATCATAACCATGGTCGCGTATCTCTTCGGTCGACTTGACCTTATCGAAGAAAACGTCCCCTGTTGATAACTGCAGCAGGGAATCAAGTTCGGCTTTCATCTCCGGTTCTTTTGCCACAGCATCGGATATCGATTCACGAATCGCATCGGCAGTATTGCGATCAAGTTTTTGGATGAGATCGGAAAACCGCATCAGCACGCGGTACGGGACCGCAAGATCCCTTGATGTACGGTAGAAATATTCAGATGACGTGGTTTGGGGTATGTTAAGTGCCTGCGCCAGTTGTGGATTGGTCGTGTTCTTGTGGAGCAGTTCTCTGACTGACTCACGGAGATCACGGGGAAGCAGGATCCTCGTTCCCTGCCAGTCGTTTGCTTCGACCTGTTCCTTGATGCATAACAGGAGTGATTGCAGGTGCTGCGGCGTTGGTATGTAGACCCCCCGCTCGGCAGCCATCCCGCCACTGCCACGGGTGGTGCTGTTGTCCTTATCGGAATAGATCGTTGCCGGTAAACCGAAATGCTGCCGGATGGCTTTGAGCCGGGATCCCACGTATGGAACCCGATCCACATTCGTGCTGCGAGACCCAGGTTTGTATGATTTTAATATCTTCACCAGATTACCGTGTTTTAGAGGGTGCTCAAAATCGATCCGGTCATGGTATCGTGTTAGATTTTCCCTGCCATAGATCGTCACCACATATATGTCGCTGGATGTGGTTATGGTCTTGACATCACCATCCACCATGAATGATGATGTGGCTCCATCGCGTGGTGGCGGCACGCGAATCCGTCCGATGATCCCGAATTTGAGCAGTGCGAGTGAAACCCCTTCTGCGAGTTGTTTGCTTGCTGTGTACAGTTGCAGGCTCGATGAACCGCTTCGCCGTGCAGTGCAAGACCCATCGGTATCAAAGAGTCCGCGTAAGTATGCGGCGATCAGGTTGTTTGGTAGATTCAGCACCACGTCAGGAATGGAGATTTTGGACGATTTCGGAGATGCAGGGACGCCAAGCGTCTGAAGAATCTCTGCGATGATCTTTGATCCGAACCTGATATCAGGCGGGCGGACGTTACTGCCATCACTTCTTGAATAGTCTACGCCAAAGAGTTTTGTGATTATCGATGTGTATCTTTCGAGGAGATGAACATCCGAGTTACTGAACCGTATTTGAGATCCGCCATATCCTGCCGCATGTTTCGCTTTGCTTATACTACCGTCGCCCGCGATGAGGCCTGCGAAGTACATAAAATCCTCGCCCAGAGTGACAGGCAGCGTTATCCTGTGACCGTGCTGTTGTGAGAACCAGCAGCAACTCTGCGCGACCTCATCAAATTCGATTCCAACCTGTTCGGCGAGTCGTATGAGCGTTCTGAGGTCAGGATTGCCGCGTGCATCTTCGTTGACCCAGTTATAGTACAGACTATCTTCTGAGACTCCAAGAGAAGATGCAGCATCCCTGATGGTGTCATATTTCTTCTTCAGTCGCGACACTATTCTGGCGGTTAATCCGGATGCACCTGAAACGGTGCAGTTGCTTTCAAATAGTTCGATGGCGTACGGGACTTTACTATTCTCTGGCAGAAGACGCGGTGTTGCAAGATATTGCTGATCGGTCAGGTCTGCGGATCTGACCCACTCGATGCCGCGATCAGTCATTACAGGAAGCGGTGTGGCTGGTGTCACGGTTATCGATCTGCCGCTCTCTGTTTCGATGCGCACCATGGTGTCAGGTGCGCGAATTCGCCATACCGCAACGAGTGGGTTCTCTGTGATGGTGTGATTGGAATCTACCGTTGACAGGGAGACACTATTACAGTCACTTTTCCAGATTCCATCTTCTACCTGGACTGGATTTTGCATACGCGCCTCCACAAATTCTCCGATTCTGAAAAACCCATCTGAGGTCTGTATCCGTGTATCAGGCGAAACACACAAGCCTGCTGCCGAACTGCTGCGGCCACTCGTGTATATCCCGCGGGGCGCAAGTTTCCTGATGTACCTGAGGAGTTGCGACTTGGCAATCCCCGGATCGCCGACGAGCAGCACATGCACATCCCCGCGGATCCTCGCGCCGTCAGGAAGGTTCTTTGAAACGCCACTCATCAACTGGAGCGCAAGCGCCTCCTTCACCTCCTCATAACCATAGATGGATGGGGCGATCGATGCAACGATTTTTTTATATATCCCCGGGTCTTTACTGAGTTTAACGATCTCCTCTTCCTCTTCCGGCGTGATCTCGATCTCTGTGAACTCCTTGTCCTTCGTCTCGATCGAGACCGAGTCGAGTATGATATCAAAGAACGTGCTCTTACCTTCGCGCGTGATCCGCTGGTATGACCGCAGGACTCCTGTGATGATCACATGATCCCCGGGCGCTACGATCCCTGCAATATCATCCTCGATATTGACGTCAAGAGTCTGCGGTTGTTCGCCTCCACGCATGTCCTCCGGAGATTCCTGCACACGCAGTTTCTGTGCGTCTACAAACTCTGATTCAGTAAGTTTTATCTTAAACGGTCCTTTTCTCCCGCATCCCTCGTTTTTGCACATATACGGCTCCACAAACCGCCCGCTGGACTGGGGCACGAGCATAGTCTCTCCGCACCCGTTGCATTCGAATGCCGCGACAAGCAATCTCGGGCGCACCTCGGTCGCCATGCGCACAAGTCCCTCGATAGCGATCAGTTTTGAGATGTGGATGCTGCGTAGATCCCGTATCTTGACCTTCTGCGGGATGTTTGTGATCCGCAGATGTGCGCCCGAAAGCGTCTTCTTGACCGGGAGATCGAAACTCCGGAGCGCTTCCTCTGCTGTAATAAGAATCCGATCAGGATGCGCCAGAAGTTCGTCTGCCAGATCGGGATCGAATTTCTCGATATTTACAAAATCAACATACAGACTTCGGCTTTCCGGGTATTCGTTCGCCAGAGCAAGGATATCTCCGACGTAGTACCGATTAAAAAACTTGTCCCACTGGGCAGATGTGTCGGTTTTCATGTCGTGTCAGTGACTACGTCTGCGCAGGTATTTAGGGTTTTGATCAGGATGTCTGAAGTGTGAACCGTATTCATGCAGAGGTCATTACCACGCGATTGAACCTTATGGCAGTGTACTATCATCTACTACGGGAGCATGGAGGGGATATTGTGGATAGGTGCTATAGCAAGATTACTGGATACGCCATCGATTTCAGTTAAATTTAAGGTGTTTGTAAAGCGATGTCTGGAAGTCGACTGTCGAGCAAGCTAATAAGCATGTAAGGATCACATAGGTAAAAAATATGATAAAAAATATTACCAGTATTCTATTATTGTTGGCACTGGTGAGCGGCGTTTGCGCAACACAAGATACCAGTTTCCCGACAAACCACAATCACGACGTAGACACAATAGCCGATGACTTCCACATAATGCCTTCACACCAGCATCCCTTTTATTTCGATAATGAAACAATAACAAAAGTCTGTATACGCCCACCGAATAAGATCAATTACAGTTCTTGCTCATCCTTCGATCCGCTTGCCGGAATCAGAATTTATAATGTCTGGATGACGAATCGGACGACATGGAATCACACAGCAGAAGCATATATCTTCAGTCCGGAAGATTCCATTATATATACGCATTTTGACTGCTATGTTCACGAAGATTCATTGGACGTGAGCATTGTTTGGATCGATCCGGATGGAGATAGATATCACACAACCACTTTTTATGACCTAGAGGAAGGTTATCGACATTGGCGTGGAAATATCTATGTAAAAGGGTATTATCCTGAAGACCACTTGGGTGAATGGCAGGCGTATGTGTACTTCAATGGCGAACTGATCTCTATCCGGCGTTTTTGGATCGGAACACCGGCGTCGAGTGGCAGCAACTTGCAACCTGTTGCAGAGATTGGCTACAATCAAACGATCCACATTGGCGATACGTTTGTGACCGATGGGCACAAATCGTGTGATTCAGATGGCAACATCATGTCTTATAATTGGTCACGTAAGAGGTCATATTGGTCTGAATGGAGAAACTGGAGCATTATTAGAGATGTGTGGTATACAACAGATTGGAGCCCTGTTTTTGAACCATTTTTCTACGATTTCGTACTAACGGTAACTGATGATGACGGGGCGACCGACACTGCCAGAAAACAAGTGACCATCGAGCCGACTACATGGGATATGGCTGATGATGACAGTGATGGAATTCCAAATGTTCTGGATCGAAATCCAGATGAGCCAGACAGGCACGTATCATGGGAGGTAGGTAAGTATGTGATTTATGACGTGATAGAGGATGATGTAGTTGTAGGATCGCACACAAAAACCATAATGCCCCCTGTTTTGATTAATGGCTACACTTTCTGTGTATTACGGCACAGTGGATATTACAATGTGACAAGCTATTTAGCTTTAGATGGATGGTGCTACAAGGAAACTGTCAATAACCGCACTTATTTTTATGTGGCAGCCGATCGAGAAGATATTTTATGGAATTATACAGAGACAGGACTCGTAAATATAACAACACCAGCCGGCACATTTGAATGTCATGTGATTGATGAAAAAGGATACCGGGACGAGTGTTTGATACATCACAATATCTATTGGCAACCAACACCATGGGACAGCGTTGGGTGGAACATTAAAGTCGTCTCATACAATGTATCCACTGGCGTTCCAAGAAGAACGTGGATTCTAACAGATTACAGCGGAAAACCAGTGTACGGGGATCTTAACAATGATATGCAACTCACGACCGCGGATGCTACAATCGCGCTTGAAATTGCAGTTGGCGGCAGCCATCCATGTGATGGTGCAATGCTCATCGCAGCGGATGTGAACAAGGATGGGGAAGTTACCTCGCTCGACGCACTCATAATATTACAGGCAAGCACCGGGGCGATAACATCATAAATGCGATGCAGAGACATGCCAGAATATAGACACACAAAAGGGATCGATAAAATAATCGAACCTTTCAAGAAGAATATGGACGTGATCTCGATCTACCTCTTCGGCTCTTATGCAAGAGGCAGAGAAAAGCCATTCTCTGACATAGACATCTGCGTGGTTGCTGACAGAGACGCAAACAGGGAGGAGATACTGAGCCACTCATCTAAAAAGATAGATATTTCCATATTCCACGATCTACCCCTGACCATGAGGTTCAGAGTCCTTAAGGAGGGGAAATTAGTCTTTTCAAGAGATGAACTCAAACTGCACCGGATAATAGTCGCAACCATAAGGTCATACCTCGACTTCAAACCGCACATACTGAGAAGAACAGAACGGGTGCTGGGGGTGCGAAATGTTTGATCTGGAGCGATTAACAAAGATCATAAGCGATATCTATAGATATCTGGATGATCTGGAAAGGATGGAACTAACAGACATGCGCGACCTCGATGACATAAAGAATTTTTATGCAGTTTCGATGATTCTATTCACGCTCATCAACCGGGTTATCGATCTCGGAGATGAGATTGTGACTTCGAGAAATCTTGGAGTTCCCGGGACATACCGGGAGATCTTCAATCTTCTGGAGCGGGGCAAGGTAATCGATAAAGAACTTGCCAGCGATCTTTCAAATCTGGTGTATCAGAGGAATATTCTTGCCCATGAATACCATAACCTGACCGAGAAGGATGTTTTCAGGACGTATCGCAGGGTGCCTGTTATCAGGAAGTTCGTAGAACGGGTGAAGGAAAATATAAAGCATGTTTAATGATTTTCTCGTCTGTCAGGTATTCGGAGTTTTAATCGGGATGCCTAAATTCGACCCCCGCCCAGGCGGAAAGTATTTATTACACCTACCTGATAATCCGATTGTACTATACATTTCGCGTTAGAGCGAAGTGTATAAACATAATAAGAGGAGATAAATATGACCGTAATAGTAAACGAAGAAGAATGTACAGGATGCGGAACATGCGTGGACGAGTGCCCTGCAGAAGCAATCTCCCTGAACGATGACGACGTCGCTGTGATCGATCAGGATGAGTGCACCGAGTGCGGAACCTGTGTGGACGCCTGTCCTGCAGGAGCAATAACGATGGAAGACTGAAACGGTCGTCCATCATTTTATTTTTTTTTTTATTGATTATTATGGAAACGATAACAGTTGGCATACTCGGGGCAACCGGCGCTGTCGGGCAGCGGTTTATCGAGGCACTTTCGGACCACCCATGGTTTGAACTGACCGCACTTGCAGCATCAGAGCGCAGCGCTGGCAAGCCATACTCGCGCGCTTCCAACTGGAGACTCTCGTCTCCGCTCCCGGACGAAATCGGGGAGCAAGTTGTGGTTTCCATGAAGCCGGAAGAAGTCGAAGCAGACATAGTCTTCTCAGCGCTGCCAGCGGATGTTGCGCGCACCGTCGAGCCAGCGTTCGCCCGCGCTGGAGTCATGGTTGCGAGCAATGCGTCGGCATTCAGGCAGGAACCGGATGTACCGCTCTTAATCCCTGAGGTAAATTCCGATCATCTCGGTCTGCTCGAGATCCAGCGAGAGGCGCGGGGCTGGGACGGTGCGATCGTGACCAACCCGAACTGTTCTGTGATCATGCTCGCTGTCACGCTAAAGCCGCTTATGCAGTTCGGGATCACGGATGTCAAGGTTGCGACGATGCAGGCGGTCTCAGGCGCGGGATACGATGGCGTGGCATCGATGGCAATTCTTGATAATGTCGTCCCGTATATCGGTGGTGAAGAGGAGAAGGTCGAGAACGAGGCACAGAAACTGCTCGGAAGATTCGATGGCAGCTCTGTCGTCGACGCTGAGTTCGATGTGAGTGCAAGCTGCCACCGGGTGCCGGTTCTCGATGGGCACACCGAGGCGGTATGGATAACGATGGCTGATGACCCCACACCTGCTGAAGTTCGGGACGCATTCTTAAATTTTGATCCGGGACTTGATCTCCCGACCGAACCGGAGCGCGTGATCATCGTCCGTGACGAACCTGACCGACCGCAGCCGAGACTGGACCGGGATGCAGGCGACGGCATGAGCGTCTCTGTCGGGCGCATCAGGAATGGGATCAGGTATATCGCGATGGGGCACAACACGGTTCGAGGTGCGGCTGGCGCATCGGTGCTGAACGCTGAGTTGATGCTTAAGTCGCGGCTATTGTGAGCAGTCCATCAAAACCTGCCCAACCATGCGGATCAGATTTACCAGACATGCAACGTTCAAAATCGCTCATGAAAGGTAACATCAGATACGATACGGATGTGGACATCGCAATGATCATACTCTCCGATAAGAAACTTGCTTATGAAACCGAGATGAACGACGTTATCGTTGGTTTTTCGGAGGATAACGAACCAATCTGGCTGGAGATCCTCGATGTGAGCAGCGGATTTCTGCCAAGACTCGCCGATGCTGTAAAGCGCACTGGAAGGTCTGTAGAGGTTTCGGTTGCGTGATCTGGAATTCGGGCGTGTGATGATGCAAATCCGGATGTTGGGGGATACAATACAGTTCGGGACGCGGCTGGCGCATCGGTGCTGACCGCTGAGTTGATGCTTAAGTCGCGGGCTATTGTGAGCGGTTGATCAAAACCTGCTCAGCCGGGCGACCAATTAAATTAGATTGCAGCCCCCACTCTCTAATATGAAGTGGCTTGCAAAGACGATCGCTATATGCGCGATCATAAGCATACTCTCGATGGTCGCGGTTCTTCTCTACACATCCACCGAAGATACGCTACCAAGTCTCTGTGCAGTAAAGCCAGTCTACCTGCTGGCAGCGGTTCTCCTGCACATCCTCTCTTACGGCATCTGGGGGTGCCGGATATCGGTGCTCTGCAGGAGTCTTGGCGAGCATGTGGGTATCATCAAGTCAACCGAGATCGCAACCTCCAGCTTGCTTATGATGGCGGTCACCCCATCGAGCGCGGGTGGTGAGCCGGTCATGGTGTATATGCTCACGAAGGAAGGGATAACGCCTGGGAAGTCGTCAGCGATCGTTGTTGCAGGGAGATTATTCGATGCAGTCTTACTGCTCCTTGCGCTGCCGCTCGCAATAATCACGCTGAAGAGCGTATCGTTCGAACTCGACATCCTCCTCATAGCTGCCGCGCTTACCATAGTGCTGGCGATATCCGCATTATGGATAATCATATTCAACCACGGCCGGTTTATCTCGGCTGTTACCGCGGTCTCTGAGAGGCTCTTTCGTATTGTCGGACTCGGAAAGATCCCTGATACGATCATCGGAAGGATAGAAGAGGAGATAATCGAGTTCAAGGACGGTTTCATAACAGGCGCCCGCGGCAGGAGATCGGACATGCTTCTCGCAGCCGGTGCAACCATCCTCTTCTGGACAGTCGAGTTCATGCTCATTCCCCTCATCCTCTACGGGCTCAATGTGCCGGATGCATTCTCCTTGATCACGGTCGCGTTTGCAGCCCAGGTGATCATCTCGATCGTCATGGTCGTGCCCCTGACACCGGGCGCGTCAGGAGTTGCAGAACTCTCATCCACCGCACTGCTGGCTACCTTCATACCGCTGCATCTCGTTGGCATCGTGGTGATCTGCTGGAGGGCGGTGACCTACTATCTAAACGTGATCGTGGGCGCGTTCGTGAGCATCAGGATTATGAAGAACATGGATTACATCAAAAATCGGTTCTCCAGGTGAGTTCGTTTCATTCTCGATCCGCAAATCATCGGGGCAGCATCATTTAATTAGTTATAAGGTCGTAATCACTAAATATGCCGACCGGATCAGAGGGCAAGGTGGTGAAAGCGGACACTCTGAAAGATATGTACCGCGTTTTTGCTTATGAGCCGTTGACCAGGGACGATTTCGGGTATTATGTAAAGAGAGAAAGCCCGAGAGAGAATTTCAGACTGGGTCTGTTGTGCGGCGGGGAGCGGTACCTGCTTGCCGGACATAGCGGCTGCGGCAAATCAACCGAACTGATCAGATTATCCGATGAGTTAAAAGATGATTTCTTTGTTGTTTATTTTTCAGTGGAAGGGGAACTGGACATCGATGATCTGCAATGCGAGGATGTATTGGTTGCAATCGGGCTTAAGATATTCAAAGAGGCTAAACGATTAGAAGAGGATGGGTCGATCGAGAAATTAAACACCGATATCATAGATGACTTCTACGAATTCCTCTCTGATGTAACAGAGATAAAAGTAGAGGAGAGAATAAAAGAAAAGGGGGCCCGGGCTAAACTAACATATTTACTCAGTTTTTCGGGCTGGTTAAAGAGTGAATCAAGAACCAGAGTGGAGATGCGAAGAAAGCTGGAGCATCGATTGAGCGATCTTATCGAGAGAATCGATAACATGGTATATGAGGCAGAAATCAAGACAAAAAAACCTGTTCTTGTCATAGTAGACGATCTGGAGAAGATACCACGGATAGACGCGGCAAAGAAGTTGTTTTATGAAGATATAGGCGTGTTATTACAGATAAAACCCAGAATGATCTACACAATTCCTATTTCGCTGGTACTTGATCCGATTTTTGCTCAGATCAAATCGAGATTTGATGATGACCAGACGCTTCCGAATATAAAGATAAAAGATAGAGATGGTAACCCATTAACAGGCGGCAAAGAATTTTTTGAGAATTTTGTTAATAATCGGATAGGGAACAAACAATTGATCGAGGGAGAAGCTCTGGATTTTGCGATTGAGATGAGTGGTGGGGTTCCCGGGCAGTTTGTGAACATCATACGGAATTCCTCCATATATGCTCTGCAGGATGGAGATGATTGTATAAAAAAGAAACATATAGAATTGTATGTACACAAGGAACGGAGAAGTTTTGATCGGTTTCTCAGTTATGACGATATTGAATTTCTGAAAGTGATTCGTGATAACAAGGATGCAAGAGACGGAAATACTTTATTAATACTTCTTCACTCTTTAAGCATCCTTGAGTACCAGAATGATAACAACTGGTTCGATGTCAATCCGATCATCGTACCGCTGTTAGAAAAATGATCGATGCAAACGATCTGCTGGATGTCGAAAGCGAACTTGGGCGGATTGTTACGGAGTTGGAAGTATCAAAAGATACCGGTGATGTCATAATTGCGGTATGCAATGATTTTTCCCTGCGGAAATTGGTAACAGATGAGATTATAGGGAGAACAGGGTATAACAGATACGACATACATCTTGATGAGAAAAACAAGAATTTGCCGAAGATATTATCTGAAGAAAAGGATGAGATATTGGATTCCATCGTTTTTGTTCATGGGATAGAGAAAGCAGAGCCAGAGATCTATCGATATCTAAATTTCCAGCGGGATATATTCTATAAACTGAAGCAGAGGGTTGTTTTGTGGTGTTATTCCGGGTTTGTCAGGAATCTCCTAAAATATGCAGCTGATTTCTGGCGGTTCAAGGGAAATACTTATGAATTCGATTTAAAGGCGGAAATACAGTTTCCTGTTGTTCAATATATGCTCTCGAAGGAGATATATTACAGAGACATAGATGAGTTGAACAGCAGAATAAAAATTTTTGAATATTTGTTGAAAGAGGTTAAAAGCGACAGAGAGAAAGCAGATATGCTCCGGAAAATCGGGATGTTTTACTATCTAAAAGGTGAGTATGACACTGCGCTGGATATATACAACCAGGCACTTAAAATCGCAAAGTCGCTTGACGATCAACTTAGAGTAGCATACACGCTTCATAACATTGCAATAATTTATCGGGAAAAGGGAGAGGATGATGTCGCGATGGACCTGTACAATCGGTCACTCGAAATCAAAAGATCGCTTGGCGATCAACTGGGAATAGCGCATACGCTTCACGAGATTGCGATGATCCATCAGGAAAGGGGTGATTACGATACTGCACTGGATATGTACAATCAGTCACTCGAAATCAAAAAATCGCTTGGCGATCGCCAGGAAATAGCGTATACGCTTCACAACATTGCGATGATCCATCAGAAAAAAGGTGATTACGATACTGCACTGGATCTGTACAATCAGTCCCTTGAAATCACAAAGTCGTTTGATGATCGGGGAATATCGTATCCGCTTCACAACATTGCGATGATCCATCAGGAAAAGGGTGATTACGATACTGCACTGGATATGTACAACCAGTCACTCGAGATCGAAAGGAAGCTCGGCGACCAACGTGGAATTGCGATAACCACTACAGAGATCGGACGATTATTTTTAGCTACAGGAAGATACAAAGAAGCACTGCAAAATTTCATGACTGCCGCCGAAATATTTGAAAAATTAGATTCGCCTAACACAATAATAGCGCTCAATTACATCGACGCCATGAAACAGGAACTCGGCGAGACGCTGTTCAACCAGTATCAGAAGGAGATCGAGTCGTGTCCTCCTGCATAACCTGCTCCATCGCCCTTGAAAACCGCCCCTTCCACTCATCCATCATCCCCACAAACGCCACCCCCTTGGAATACCATGTCGCAGTCCAGCAGCTGCGTCTCAAGAAGCGAGCGTGAGACCTACAACGACCGTGGTCTTCCCTGCCGCCTTTTCCGCTTGCAACCGATATGATCACGATCTCATTCCCTCAAGAAGTTTGCCTGCCTTCGATTCGTACTCCACGATGCAAGCGGACGCCCGGATGGCAAGATCCAGTCTGGTTTCGGGAGAAACACCGCCCGTATCGCGAATCTCTTCGATCACACCGTCGTACTGATCCGGATCGGTTACAGCAGCGACGTTCCTGAAATTCTTTATCGCCGATTTCAGTAGCGCGACGCCACCGATATCCATACTCTCAATCGAGCTCATCGGGATCAGGTTCACGACAACGATTCCGATCTCTCCGGTCGCGATTGCAGCGTGAACTTCCGGATGGAGCGTCTTTATCCTGCCACCAAGCATCTCAGAAAACCCTGTCAACTCAGATACGTGGCTTACAGGGATCCCGTTTCGTAAGATCTCTCTTGCAGTCCCTTCTGTTGCGATTATCTCTATTCCAAGATCGGATAGATCATTTGCGAACTTTTCCAGGTCTCTTTTGTCAGATACGCTTATCAGGGCTTTTTTCATTCCAATTCCCCACATCTTAGATATCTCTACATCTTTTCCATGATTTCAAGGAATTCTTTATCTTCTTCGAGAATTTCGTCGATCTCTTTCAGTGCTACCTTTTTGGGTACCTTTATCGATTTTAGATCTCCGTCTTCGGTCAACACGAATCTGTTAAACGTTTCCATGTTCAATCCTCCTGTATCTTCATTCAATTAATTCGTGGTACGCGATCTCGTCGTTGGCTACCTTAAGTGATATATAGACCAAACCACCCGAACGGCGTATTGAGTTTGAAGTTGTTCTGCTTCAGAAATAATTTCATGGTTTCGGTGGCGGTTCTCTTATTCCCATCGACGAATGGATGACCTCGAATAATTTCATACCATAAAATTGCTGAGATGGTTGCGATCTGTTGTCTGTAATCCTTCTTTTGGATTTTCGACTCTATTTTTGCGATAAGAAACTCTATAGTACATCGATTCAAAATTGATCCACCCAGTCTCTTGTTTATTGCTATTCGCGTCATCAGAAGTTGGTATTATAATTTCAGTCATCTTTCCTTTGTACCCTGCTTGGCTTTACCGATCATGAACTCCACTTCCCTCCGGAACCGTCTGAGTGAGCCAGTATTCCTGATGACCTGATCCGCAGATGCGATCGCTTCAACGATGCCCCACCGCATCTCGCGCTCGTCCCGCGCCTTTAATGATTCCATGCTTGTGATGGCATCGGATCGTTTTCTGCCACTGATCCGTTTCAGGCGCGTATCGATCGGCGTATCGATTGCTATCAGCATAAAATCATCTCCGAACTCGCATCTGAAGCGATCCACCTCGATAAGTCCCCTGACCCCGTCGATCACCACAGTATCAGCCGTTCCATAGAGTTTGCGGATCGCTGGTACGCACCGCTTTGCAATCGCATCCATCCCTTCTGCTGCTCTTAACTGGTCAGCAAGCCCGCCAATATTCGCGTCAATCGGGTCAAGCCCGCGTCTCTCTGCTTCTGCCCGCACGGCGTCACCCATCACGATCACAGGAATGCCGCGCCTCTGCGCCACTCTTGCCGCTTCCGACTTTCCTGATGCGGGCATGCCCACGAACGCGATGATTCGCATGTCATAAATCTCATCTGGCGCAACCCTTAACTGTTGGGATTGTGATCATAACATATTGTTGCGCCGCTGTGGCTTAGCTCGGTAAAGCGGCTGATTCGTAATCAGCAGATCGTGGGTTCGAATCCCACCGGCGGCTTTCATCAGTTAGAAAGAAAGAAGGGATCGGGGCTATAAGGGCAGATTATGTCGCTGAAGACTGGCAGGAAATATTCGTGTTTCATGAATATCATCCACTATTGGTAAACGGCACAATCAGAAAATCCAGTGAAATCGATATCCATAAATTTTACCGCAGAGCACGCGGAGAATCGGATCGGTCTTAAAACTCTGCGCCCTCTGCNNGCCTTCGGCGCTGCTTCGCAGACCGCGGTGATAGATCACTGGATTTTTAGACAGTGCCTTGGTAAACTATCGTATATTGGAACAGTACCCAATTTCTGTCGCACTCCAACTCCAACTCCACCACACCCCCGATACGCATCATGAGTCGCGGTATGGTATCTCGATCTCGAGAAAGTCCCTTGCAACCTGCACATGATCGAATACCTCTTCCGCGTCCTTTAGAATCGGCGAAGCATCCGCATATCTCGAACTGATGTGCGTCAGCACCAGTTCCCGCACTCCTGCCTCCTTTGCAAGGAGTGCCGCCTCCCGTGCGGTGGAGTGCATGGTCTCGCGTGCCCAACCGATGAGATCATGCGCCAGACTGCTGTCATGGATCAGCAGATCAGCGCCACGGCTTGCCTCGAGTATCTCGTCGGTTGGTCTGGTATCCCCGGTGTAGACGATGCGCCGCCCTGGTCTCGGGCTGCCAAGCACATCCTCAGGATGCACGGTAGTCCCGTCCACAACAACGCTCTCACCACGCTGCAATCTCGAAAACAAAGGTCCCGGCGGGACTCCGAGTTCGATTGCCCGCTCCCGGTTGAACCTTCCGGTTCTCGGGTGCTCGGAGAGTGCATATCCGATCGAGGGCACATTATGCTCGGTCCTGATAGCGAGAATATCATACTCGTCCACTTCGACCACGTCTCCCGGGAACAGTTCTATGATCTGCACCTCGAACTTAGGTCTGGTATGTCCGATGCGCGTGAGATACTCTATCTGGTCCCCGGACCGCTCTGGCGCGTATATGAACAATGGATCGGTCCGCCCCTGGAAGGACATGGTCTGGACCAGTCCTGGTATGCCAAGGATGTGATCGGCATGGAGATGGGTGATGAAGATAGACGAAAGTTTCATCATCCCGGTCTTTGCCCGCATCATCTGCTGCTGGGTTCCTTCGCCGCAATCAAAGAGCATCAGCTCGCCTTCACGGTTGACAAGGATTGCGGACGGGTTCCTGTGCGGTGTCGGAAGCGAGCCGCCGGTTCCCAGGAATGTTACACGGAGCATGTATGCCGTATTTCAGTCCATGGGTATTTAGTTGTTATTACGCGGGTCTTTCACATCCGGGCGGGAGTGGGGCGACTCCTGGCAAGTCCCCAATTCCATCGGTTCCATAAGCCGGCGCCCCGCGAGCCCGACAGCACCTATGGAAGCATCTTTCTCATTTATCGCGGACTTTGCCCTCATCACGGGTGCCCCCGGATCCAGCCGCTGCCCGTTTCTTGTGGTAAACTATTCTTTCTCGAGATCACGATAACAGTCCGGAGAAGATCTTGGCGTGCAGATGCAATGAAAATAACCAATTCAGTAGAAAAGAACGGATATCCGCAGCTAATCCAAGATTGCAATGCATCAACGATTAAAGAGATTCTGGAAAGAGTGCTTCATCCTATCACTGGAAAATTCGACAGTGCC
>DASC01000042.1 GCA_002503595.1 Candidatus Methanogaster sp. UBA203
CCCGCGTGGAATTCACATAAAAAAGTCGCGCCTCCTCTCGAGCGCACGCACGATATCTGATTCACTCGTCGCGTACGATATCCGGATGTGCTCTCTGGCTTGTTCGCCGAATGCGGACCCCGGCACCGTGATCACGCCGCGCTCAGCAAGTTCCGAAGCAATGCGATCGCCATCACCGACCCGCGGGAAAGTATAGAACGCGCCAGCAGGGGTCGGACACTCGACACCCATCCCAAAAAGTCCCTTTACCAGGATGTCCCGCCTCGCCCTGAATGTCTTTCGCATATCCTCCACACAGTCCTGCGAACCTGTGATTGCCGCAAGCGCTGCTGCTTGTGCGACTGAGTTCGCACATGCCTGCACATACTGGTGCACCTTGTGAAACTGCTCGATGTATTCCATCCTCGCTGCAAGGTACCCGAGGCGCCATCCGGTCATGGAATATGTCTTTGATGCAGCGTTTACTGTAACTACATTGTCTGTGAACTCTGCAGGACTTGCGTGTTCGCCTTCGTAGATGAAAAACTCATAGACCTCGTCAGATAGAATCGTGAAATCGTAATCCTCTGCAAGCTCGGAAAGTGCCTGTATCTCCTTTCGCGACTGGACGGACCCGCACGGGTTTGACGGCGAGTTCACAATGAGAACCTTCGTATTCGGCGTGATGTGCTCAGCCACCACATCGGGATCGAGGACGAGATTGACAAGTGGAACGCCGATTACCCTGCCGCCTGCGATGTGTGAAAGCGCGCTGTACGAGACAAACCCCGGATCAGGGACCAAAACATCATCTCCCGGCTCAACCAGCGCCTGCATGGCTATGTGGAGCGCCTCACTTGCGCCTGACGTCACCATGACCTCATCAGGGCTGACAGAGATGTTGTTGTCACGCAGCAACTTTTCAGAGAGCGCGTTTCTAAGTTCTGGGATGCCTGCGCCCGGCGTGTATTTGGTACAACCGCTCCTGATCGCGTCCATCGCAGCATCGCAGATATGGCCCGGTGTCGGGAAGTCCGGCTCTCCGAGTCCAAGATTGATGCTGTCTGTGCCTGCCGCCTCGAACATCTTCCGGATGCCAGAGATGTCGATTTCTGAAACCCGGTCTGTGAATGATCTCAATTGTTTACACCTCTCTTCTTTGGCCTCTGATCTCTGGTGGCTGCCTGTGTTTGTAACCTATCCTGCCCGCAGAACTCCTCTTGCAGCAAGCACTCCTGTTGCAGCGGCATTTATGATGTCTCTTGAAAGCCCGGTACCATCGCCCGCGGCAAAGAGATTTCTGACACTGCTCTCCATATTCCGGTCAACATCGATCTCCATCGCATAGAACTTGATCTCTGGTGCGTACAGAAGCGTTGAATCGGATGCGACCCCGGGTATGATCTCGTTTAGTACCTCAAGCCCTTCGATGATGTCCATCACGATCCTGTGGGGAAGCGCCATCGAGATATCGCCGGGCGTCACGTCCTTGAGCGTGTTTACGATCTGATTTCGTGAAATCCGATCCTCCGTCGATCTCCTGCCCCTCCTGAGATCGCCCATGCGCTGGAGTACCGGCTTTCCGCCTCCGATGGTGGTTGCGAGTTTCGAGATCGAGATGCCGTATCTCGTTGTATTCTCGATTGGGTGTGTAAGACTGATCCTGACAAGGAATGCAAAATTCGTATTTTCAGATTTCTCGTTCTTCATAGAGTGCCCATTCGTGGCTATGAATCCAGGATATTCCTCTTTGACGACAAAACCATTTGCGTTTGTGCAGAATGTCCTTACAAAGTCATCATACCGCTTGGTATGGATGTGGAACTTCGGATCACGGTTGATGCGTGTGACCGGATCCATGATGATCGCGGGCACCTCAACACGCACACCGACATCGATGCTTCCGTAACTGGCAGCGATCCCGTGCTTATCGACCATCTCATCCACCCAGTGTGCACCGATCCTCCCGGGTGCTGCGATCACGTATCCGGCCGTGATGGTTCTGCCGTCGCTGAGAAGAACTCCCTTGCACTCGTTATCGCTGATGATAAGGTCAGATACCTCGGTATTCAACAGAAACTCGATCCCCCGCTCTACAAGACTCTTCTTGAAGTTTTTGATGACGGTTGGGGCATTATCTGATCCGATGTGCCGCTGTGGTATATTGATAAATCGCGCCCCAACCGATGCAGCACGCCGCTTCAACCGATCCACAACCGCCCCACTCGGATCGCTGATCGCATCGGGCGCTCCATATTTGAGAAAAACCTCATCCACATGACGGACGACCGCCCATGCATCGTCCTTGCTGCCGGTCAGCATGGCAAGATCCCCGCCGATATCGGGACGCAGATTCAGCGTGCCGTCAGAGAACGTTCCCGCGCCGCCGACCCCGCACATGATGGCGCATGGCGTGCAGTGCACGCACACGCTGCTTCGTTTCATCGGACAGGCGCGCTCATCGATATCCTGCCCGCTATCGATCACCAGCACACTAAGATCGGAATCTGCCAGTTCGTCTGCTGCGAACATGCCAGCGGGACCTGCGCCGATGATCACTACATCATAGTCATTGGTCATCACATCTTGTATGGCAGGAGGATATATATCTGTGGTGGTGGTGCCGTCGTGGGCACGCCCCCATCGTCCCGGATTCTGTCGGATTACCATACCCTATCTTTAATATCCCATGCTTTTTAATATCCGCCCCATAAAATATCAGGCAACGATTTTCCAGATCTCCTCAGGCGTCAGCAGGATGAAGTTATGAGCCCTGGCATAATCAACCGCCTTTCGTGTAAAACCCGATTTTGAGACGACCATAAATCGTTCCACCCTCGTACTATTGTTCCATCTCACATATTTTGACTTATCCAGCAAATCCTCGAGAACACCCACCCCGGCCTCACGATTCTGCCATTTGCATTCACAGAAGACGATCTCATCAGTGTTCTCGTTCAATGCCACGATATCTATCTCCATATCTTTGTGCCACCACCTTCCAATGCTGGTAAACGACCCCCCTTCTGAAAAGATGTCGAGATGCGGGAAGATGTCTATCATGATCCTTTCAAATTTTTTCCCGAGATAAGCAGGGAATTCTTTCCGTATCCTTCCCGAGACTGCGGTTGAATTACCCCTCTCGAGTTCGGACAGATTGGTATATACGAACCTGAACCAGAAATCAAAAAAATTATCCTTTATAGAATATTTAGCGCCATACGCTTTTAATTTTCGCTTAAACCCATCGGTTACGGGCAGGTTCTTCTCAACTACTCCAAGCCTTTGAAGTATATAAAGGTATTTTGATAAAAGACTTTTATCCAAGGCGGTCTTGCTGGATATCTCATTAAAAGCGGTCAATCCTCCCGCAATGGAAGACAATATCGACATGTAATTCGAAGGGTCTCGCAGCTCTTCTCGGAGGAGTATCTCCACTTCTTCGTATAGAAATTCGCCTTTTGACAGGATCTTTCCTTCAATATTTTCCCATACGGCAACATCACTATCAAACTGCATCAGGTATCCCGGTATGGTATCTATTGCTGAGTACACGGTCAGAATATCTTCAAAAGAATAAGATGGAAAGAATTCTTTTAGATGGGCGATATCAAGCCTGTCCACCATCCACTGCCCGGTACGTCTACCGTACAGGGGGCTGTCGTAGTCCAGTGTATATTTTTCCATCATACTGACAGATGAACCGCAGAGTATGAGCATTATTTTAGTGTCATTAAATAAATTATCCCATTTATCCTGCAGGATGGACAGCATCTCGGGAAATTTCACAGCAATGAGAGGAAATTCGTCAATCACCAGAACAAGCCTGTCAGATGCTTTCTCTGCAAGATATTCAAAGCAATCGTCCCAGCTTGATAGTGGCAAGCGGGCAAGCGAGATGTCTTCGAAATGTTCCATTAGCATCAGGTTGAATCTGCGTAATGTGTCTGTTTTTGACTCGGCTCTGCCAAGAAAATACAATGTTGGTCTGCGCAGAGAGAACTTGTTTATAAGCTCAGTCTTCCCGATTCTTCTGCGACCGTATAGGATTATGAACTCGGCTTTGTCTGAGTCGTATTTTCTCTGCAGGAATGTTAGTTCTTGTGTTCTGTTGATGAAATTCATTATGAGTATATACTCGTAATTCAACAATATAAATTTTACGGCAATCCCACTCGAACACGCTTCAAAATAACCGATGTGTGGGTAACTGACAGAATCGAGTGTGGTCGATGTGTCCTACCACACTCTGCACTGATCGCCTCGGATGTGGACACACCTGCCCGCTACGTGGCGTGATGCAGGCGAGCGACAGTCTCGCCCTGCCCCTTCAGTAGCTAACGTTTTTCGAACATGCTCAGGTGTCGTGTGAATAATCGCATAAAACCACACGATTGCACAGATTCACACGAGATTAATCTTGTGTTAATCTTGTGTAATCTCGTGGTTAAAGTCTAAAACCCACTAACTACTTAAGCGCGTTCTTATAATCACAATCTCCTATTTTTATTCGATCTTCGAATTATTTTTGAATGGTGCCTGACGAAAATGTTAGCTACTGAGGCCCTGCCCCCTTATCTCCGCCGCCGCATCATCGCGTAAGTGATTGCAAGCATCCCTGCGATCGCGAAGATCGCTGTGAACCCGGGCGCACCCTTCTTCGCAGTCTCTGCCGCAGCCCCTTCCGACGCCGGTGCAGCCGCCTTTGCCGCTGCGGGTCTCTTCATCGGTACTGGCGTCAGTGTCACGCGCTCACCCGGCGGCGTAGCCGTTGCGTTTGTCGATGCTGCTTGCGCTTTTGTCGCTGTCACGGTAGGCGTCGGGGTCTCGAACCATCCTGGCGGGTATGTGCCGCCTCCGCCGCTGGAACCGACAAGCCCGAAGATGCTGGCAGGGGGTCTTTCTGCTCTTGGAGCCTGCACGTTATCACTGGTGCAACCTGCCGAGAGCATTCCGGTGCCTGATGCATTCCACGCCCATAGCACTATGTTTGCCCAGCCGCATGGACCGACAGTCACATTCATGAATGTTACTGTGCCGTTCGTCCATGTCTCGTTCATGCTAACGTTGTAGGAGTCGGTGACGTTATCATCAGGCGACGTGACCGCAGACCACGTGTAGTTGACCCAGTAGTCGCCGGTGGTATTGGTGGGACTCGCTGGATCGGGTGGGATATATGTCGCTGCCGCTGGTGCCTGCACGTTATCACTGACGCAACCTGCCGAGAGCGTTCCGGTGCCTGATGCATTCCACGCCCATACTGCGATGTTTGCCCATCCGCCCGGACAGACCGGCGTATTCATGGATGTTGCTGTGGTGCCGTTCGTCCATGTCTCGTTCATGCTAACGTTGTAGGAGTCGGTGGCGTTCCCATGTTCGCCAGCAGTCCAGGTGTAGTTTACCCAGTAGCGGTCTGTGGTCTTCGCAAGGTTTGTGGGGTCTGGCGGGATGTACGTTGCCGATGCCAGAGCAGGCGAGATGCAAACCGCAAGCATTGTAGCAGCAAAAGCGATCAAGATCGCCCTGTTGCACTCTTTCCGGATGCTTCTACTAACTTTCATCATACCCACGCCGCCGTTTCCTCAGAAGTGTCCACGCCCGCTGCTGCCGCTGCCGCGGCGCAGACGGACGTCACAAGCTTGTGTGCGCGAGTAAGCGTGTCGGATGTAGCATTTGCAATCGTTTTATTCTGTCCGGTATCGTGCCTGTATCCCATGAGTTGACCCGCATGTTTTTCCTGAGTGGGAGGATTTCGCCCACATTTTTTGATTGGTCACGCCCACCCAGTTTGGCTCTACTCTGGTTCGTAATGTTGATAAATATTCCGGCTGCCCCCGGGGTTGTCAGTCACATCGCTGCCGTTCGGGTCAGGGGTTGCGGGCACCCGCGAACGTTCGCGAATTCCGGGAGTGCCAGCAGCAAGTCAATCGCGTGATACATCGCCAGCCATGGTGTACGGACCCTCGGATCAAACTTGAACGCCCACGAAGACGAACTGCTGGATCACGTGGGCGGGGCACGGGACAAGAACAGAGCTCCTACAGCTTTCACCGCGTAATCATACCTGCATCCCCGATCACCATCAGCGCATCGAGGGACGTGACCACATCATCGCCATCGACGTCCGCCTCCTCACCCCATTCGCCGCGGGCAGCCATCCCAAGTACAATTGCAGCGTCTGCCGGTGTGACCACTCCGTCGTGGTTCAGATCGCAGCGGGGCGCTGTTACGGTTATCAGCCGGCTCACCTGGCCTGCTGCCCCCTTACCGTCTGTCACAGTCAGACTCACGACATAGTAGCCTTCCGTTGCATAAGAATGCGTTATCATCACATCTGTTCCGGTTGTTGTGTTCCCGTCTCCAAGATCTCCGAAGTTCCACCTGTATGCAACGATATTTCCTTCAGGATCAGGATCACAGGACGCGGACGCGTTG
>DASC01000030.1 GCA_002503595.1 Candidatus Methanogaster sp. UBA203
ATTCAACAGTTGGATCGATCTGTACGATATGTTCGGCGGTTGGATTTGCTTCTTTATTATGGCCATCCATGCTATCACCCTCAGACCGCCATAATTGTGTTTATTGTATATAAGAGTAGTGATGGTTTAGTGGCACCTTAACCGAACACCAATGAGATTTGTTCATGTTACTCCTCTTTTCCGATTTTGTGGATGCTATTGCAAGCATAATCAGTATATCGATAACATGCTTAAATTTAACCAAGCTTTATGCGCCCACCCGCAGTCTGCAGGATCACCAGAGCGTCGAGCGCGTTGACCTGTCTGTCGCGGCTTACATCAGCGGTGGTTGTGTATTCGCCGCGGACAGCCATCTGGAGTACAATCGCGGCGTCAGCGGGCGTGATGTCGCCGTCAGAGTTGAGATCGCCATAGAGCAAGGGAGGTACAGGTTCCGAGGTGTCAACATTCCAGTAGGGATTATATCCAAGCTCCGCAAAAACGAACCAAGCAGTAGCTCCTGTATGCAATCTGGCATCATATATCCAGTCGAAACCAGTGCTCACTCCATCATGTGAAGCTGCAACCAGACCTTTTCCGTTAGTGTTGTTGGCTTCTTTCCGTGCCCTTCTTAACTCACCACTATACAGATTTGCCTTTGTTTCATCTCCTAATATCTGATAAGCTACGACCATGTGGGCTGTACCCTCAAACCAGACACCATCCGTATCATTATTAAAATCAAACCCCTTAAATCCATCTGCTTCCGCATAACACTTGTTCTCAACCCACTTTATCCCACTTTCATATTTGTTGGTCTCATCCATAGCCATAAGACCCCAAGGATTCACATCAGCAGGAATATTGGCTTTGTTTATACTGATACCATCTTCTGATGTACCAGTCCAGAAATGTCCTTCGTTTTCATCCCACATGGCTTCTACAAAATGTCTGGCATGTAGAGCTCTTTCTATCCATACTCCATCCCGGGTCAATTTATAGAGCCTTGTAAAGGCAACATAAACATCTATATTGTGTTCTGTGGATTTCCATGAAACCTTTGTTTGACCTTGTGGGTTATTTGCTGTTTTCTCCCATTCTTCATAACCTCCTGTATAGCCACCAGCACCTCGTTCATCTCTGCACTCATCTTCTATCCATTCACATAATCTGATTGATGCATTGAGATATGTATCTTCTTGAGTCTCTTCATATAGGGAGAGAAGGGCAATAATTGGCCATGCGACATTCCCGGTATGAGCACTCACAGAAAATCTATCTTCATACCATGTGTCATTCTTCACATCCCACCATCCAGGCATCCTCACAGTATCTTCCTTTCCATGTGGTTTCCAGCTGGGAAAGAGTTTCAAATCCCCTCCCTGATATGCATTGCGAAGGCGTCCATCAGTGAAGTGTCTATCATGCTCTATAGCATAAACTAAAGCATCTCCAATAAGCCTGGCACGTTCTAAATCCTCCTCAGTGCCATTGGCTAAAAATGACAGAAGAACTAAAGCATTATCATAGGTGAAAGCGGTGTTTTTCAAAACGGGTTCATCAGCGGGCAAGAGCTCATAGCTAACTAAAAACCGTGGCTCGTCTAAACGTTCTTTATCATATTTAATATCATCCAGATAAAATGTAATGGGTTTATTATTATTTTTACGAGCATTGGTCACCCATCCAAAACCGCCCAGGACATAACTCAGATCCGCACCACCCAACTCTATGGTATATTGCTGCCATTCTTTGCCCAGAGTCTTGTATCCCAATGATCTTTTGGGCGAAGAGTCTGGATGAGGGGCAGTGGGGTTAGCCGTATTCGGATCTCTTCCCACACCGAACGCGAAAAACTCTACGCGCTCCCCTCCTTCTTCACCTCTTGCCCAGAAAACAAGTTCTGTGGCTCCTGTGAGATTAAATCCAGCATCGAGATACTCACCCCAATTTTGTTTTGGTTGTGTTTCCTCTCCTTCCAAAGCACCGTTCATCAAATACCAGCCACCCCAACTAGTGCCAGTGCCATTAAACTTGTTTTCTATGCAGGTTGCCCCATTATGAGGGTTTTCAAAGCATCCTGGATTAATTTCTGCATCTACCCCCATCTTTGCTGGCAGTACAAAATGGTTTCCAGCAGCAGATAAATCCGTGTAAACATCGAAATCGGAATGATACTTATCCATTATCTCTTCCAAGTGTTCTAAAGCCAACACCTCCGATGTCTGCGTGGGATTGACACCACCATCGTCATACTCCATGTTAGCTGATGCGCTTCCAATAAATACCAACATTGCAATTACAGCCACAGAAGAAACTGCTATCATTTGCTTTAAAATTTGTTTAGTCATTCTTTCCTCCACCATTTTTCCACTTTTGTCCATTCTAATCTTATTTCAACACTGTTCTGCGCCACCACCAAAAGAAATCGCGCGTCATCCATGCCATCTGCTGCAGAACATCACTACCTCTCACAAAACGATCACCTCTGCCGCCGCCTACAGGATCATTAGCGCGTCGAGGGAAGTGACCTGCCCGTCGTCGCTCACGTCCGCGAATGGATCCCATTTACCGCGGACAGCCATCTGGAGGACGATCACAGCGTCTGTGGGGGTGATAACACCATCTTGATTAACATCTCCACGCGATTTGATTTCAACCCGCACCCGGTCACTAACATTTGTGCCTGTGGCATCGATGACGATTAACGCGATGAGATGGCTTCCAGTACCAAAAGCGGCATCAAACGAATTACCAGTTCCGATGATGATACCATCTTCGTACCACGTGTATGTGTAGGGCGCTGTCCCGTCTGCTGCTGATGCGTTGAATGTTATCGCATCTCCCTCTACGAATATCTGTCCATCGAGGGGGGTGGAGATCGATGGGAGAATGGTGGTCGCAGATCCTGTGTGTAACGTTTTTTTGTCCTCTTCTCCAAACATCATCAACACACTTCCATCGACATCGGAGTA
This sequence comes from Candidatus Methanogaster sp. UBA203, assembly GCA_002503595.1. Lineage (GTDB taxonomy): Archaea > Halobacteriota > Methanosarcinia > Methanosarcinales > Methanogasteraceae > Methanogaster_A. Next base: position 2,955 of record DASC01000030.1, read on the forward strand.
CTGGGTGACGTACATTAGCTGCACTACATCATAGTCCGTGTCACGGAAAACCGCATCAACGTATGCGCTGAACACCAGTGCACCGGTTGAATTGTAATATTTAAACCATCTGTCTACATCATCCCACCCCCCCGAATTAGCAATCGCATCCGTAACAACCACGCCATTCTTTGATAGAGATAGCCACACTTTAGTTCCATCCAGATCAACATCCTTCGCATCGAGCGAATAACCTTCACAGAGATCCCACATATCTCCTATTGGGTTTGCAGTGGCAAATGTTTTTGATCCGCGATCGATTAACTTCCTGCCCGTTTCAGAGTATTGATTCACATTTGTGAGTTTAACCATATCTTCAAGTTTGCCGCGAAACACGGCATCTACTGTGCAATTGACGATCTCGATCCCTGTTTCGTACGTGAAAGACTCATCCGATACCAGTATGTCATCCTTGAGCACGCTTCCGTCTCTGGATAACTCAATCCAAACTTTATTCCCTCCACCACACCAATACATCTCTTCAAAATCCTTCACCGTGAGCACATACCCGTTCAGCAGTTCCCACTGCATGATGGTCGGATCTGCTGTCTTGTAGAAATAAGACTCGTGAGCGAGTAGAGCAGTTCCATTGACATCAGAATACTGATTGACATTCACGAGTTTGACCACATTTGCCTCACAGCCACGGAACACGCGATCGACCACACAGTTTATGCCGCCGACGCCGGTGGTGTATGTGAATGTAGAACTCTCGTTTAATATCGTTTCCTTCATGATCGCGTCATTCTTTGATAACTCAAGGACGACTTTGTCGTTAAAACCGACATCCTTCACCGTGAGCACATAGCCGTCGGCAAGATCCCATGGGATACCAGTTGGATCTGCTGATTTAAATAAATGAGACTCATTGTTAATTAATATACTGCCACTCATCTCTGAACGTTGGCGGACTTCCACAAGTTCAACTGCATTCAAAATATCTCCGCAAAATGCTGCTTTCAGGGTTGCATTGATGACATCAGTTCCATCTTTGACATAGCTGTACCGACAATCCGAATCAACTGGCGCTTTGGACTCTTCCGTCAGTATCTTCTCATCGACCACCGCGCCATTTTTCAGGAGGATAATCCGTGCTTTATCTCCATCAAAAGCGACATCCTTTGCTGCGATGGAATAATCTTCGGATAGATCCCATGAATCGATCCAGCAACCATCCAGCACAAACCCATAATCGCCCGAAAACTGATCATCGATCACAAAAACATCTTTGATCTGTACCATACTGGCGCATGTTCCACGAAGGACCGCGGAGACATAGCATGAAAATATCAGAACACCCCCCTCTGTGTACGTGTATACGCGATACTCTAAATTGGAACTGCCAGTATCGATTACCTCGTTATCAAGTTCAATTTCGTCTTTGTACAGCCATAGCCAAACTTTGTCACCCTCGAAATCGACATCCTTTGCTTCGAGTGCATATCCTCCACCAAGATCCCATTGCTCACCTACCACAAGTGTCTTTGTATCATCACCGTTGGACGCAAATGCATCTGCACATGCGCATCCTATAAATGCTAATATAAGCAATCCTATCAGCACACAGTTCTTATTCATCCCGGATATCTTTTTCATCCAAACCACCTGCGATGGATAACGCTTTTCTATATCTACCATAAACTTTGTGTTATATTTCGTTCCATATTCCCGCGCCACATCCGTTACTCCACCAACCCCCCTCTATATCAATGTTCACGGTGTAAATTTGACCGCTGAATGTGACATTGTAGGCATTGCGGGCGCGATCGGATTCTACAAGCTCCCACGTGCCCAGTCCGCGCCTATGTGTTCCATTGAACTTTACATCACCATCGCTGTAAAAAATCAGGTCGTCATTGATCCATGTACGGTTGCTCGTGCAGTAGCGTCCACCTGTCGCCCTTATCGGATATCGCACGAATCCATCCCTACATTCTGGCACAAACAGTGGACTTGGATCGCCCACGACCCATGATATAACTTCGCAGTCGCTCGAAATGACATTGCTAAGATTATACTGAACCACGAAGTCCGTCACCTCCCCTGAAAGATCGAATAAGACGTATACGTCCAAGGTGTCACCATCCGAAAGTTTATGTACCGGTTTCATGGGTTTTATATCGGTGTGTGGCGTCGTTTGGTATTTTCTACCGCGTTTGTCCATTATCCACCAATCCTTCAGCCCGGTCTCGACCTCATGGTCGCAGGTCGAATTGATCGTCACATGGAGTTTGACGTGTCTCACATTTATTTCCTGCCTCCAATCGGTGCTCTCTGTATAGCGATGTTCATTCTTAACCATCGTGCATGTCACACTCAGTCCAGACCGATTCACAGTCTCATTCATCTCGACTGTTATATTCGGATCCCCGTGCTCTATCGGCGTCGCCTTCACTTCTGGTTCTGGCTCAAGCTCTGGCATCGTCCCAGTCTCTGCCTCCGACTCATTGATCCGCTCTTCGATCTCACTATCGTTGAGTCTCTCACCAACCTTAACGAGTGTCGTGTTCGTGCCATTGCTCGCGTTACCGTCAGACACATTCCATGCATCGCTCGTATCATCATCGATGCATCCTGACATCGCTGCAATCGCAAGCAATACCACCGCAAATATCGCTATTGTTTTCATTATCCGCACCTCTCAACGAACTCCAGTATCGTCGTGTCGAGCATCACCTTCATTTGTTGGATGTTTTTGTGTTATATATTGTATTCGGAAGTAAGGGTATCCGAAACTACTGAATATACACCCCCTCAAAGTCACACACCCATCCCACAACTCCCTTCGCCAACACAGCCAACCCGACCTCCACATACTTATGACACCCCTTCGAAGTCACCAAACCCCGGACTTAAGTACAAGGCTTGTGCATAACGATTCGTCCCTCCGCATATACGATTCCTGCGTCCCGTTGCATCTCTTTACAGGTCTTACAAATAATCCCATGCCCTGAAGCGCGATCGTCTCCAACCAGAATCACCCGCTGTTGCTTCGGTGTCATCACTACACGATCAGTCAAAAATGATACGTGCCCATCATGATGAAGTTCTCCACGCTTCATGCAGCGGATGTAAGTACTCAACCTATATAAAACCTTCCTGAGAAAGCACTCTTGAAAAGTCGGAGAATATCATGATTCTCGCCAATCATTACAACCCTGATTTTTCAGCGGAATACACACAACTTTTGTGGCGCTCGATTACACTGCTCTGGCACTGACTCCGATGCTGGCGAATACCTCGCATCAGGTCCACAAATTGAATTGTCAGGACAGTAAGTCCCAGTCTCACACCATCTCCATCTCATCGATGTCGATCAGTTCCGAGAGCGCTTGTGTGCGGATCGGGATGCCCTGCTCCTGCACCGCTGCCACCGGGTTCGTCCCGCCGATCGCAACGATGCCGATGTGATCGCGCTCGACCGGGACGCCAAGCACTTCGGTGTTCGGTTCGCTCACAAAGAGGATGCTGTCGAAGTTAGCCAATTTAAGTGTCAAAAGAATACCCTCGACCCTCTCGCGTGCGTGCATCGGCACGACCCTCACGTTTGCGAGGATCTTGCCAGACCCTGTGGAGACGACATCTGTCACCGATGTCAGGTCCTGCGACATGAGCGCATCGATCGGATCGATCGTCGTGCTCTCGTAAGTCAGGATGTCGGTAAACCGCACAGGAACTCCTTTTTTGATCTGCGCAATGCCCCCGAGTACGGGTCGCACAGGAACTCCGCCCTTTAGCAGGACACTGTCGATCGTGATGCTGCAGGGTGTTACGATTGCGCATTCGTGACTCTCCAGCCGGATAGTCCCAAACGATGTCTGATCCCGGATCACCCGGATATATGATCCGACCCCAAGACCGCTCTTCATCACACTTTCGAAGATGAAGAGCGCATCGTCGAGATCGGAATCCCTGATTATCGATACGTTGGCTGCGATCACGCCACTGCCTTCGACAGGATCGAACGTCACCTGATACATCATATTCTCGATCCTCGATATCGCAAAGACGATTGGTTTGGTTGCTGGCGTCATGAGTCACCCTGTTTTAAGATGTTTGTCTTCTCTCATACACTTCAAGAGATCGATCACCGAGTATGCCGCTCTCGTGATGCCCATGCTCTCGGCAGCAGCATCCGTCCCGACGAGATACAGGTTCGGAACAGGCGTCCGCACGTCAGGGATGTAGCCGTCGATGCTCACAGCCGCCTTCTCAGGGGTCGTTACCTGATAATGAACCATTTCTATATGCTTTTCAATCTCCGGAAAGACATGGTGTATCGTCTCCCATGCCCTGTCTCTCTCGGATTTCACGGAATCCTCTACAACGAACATGAAACCAACGAGTTGCTTGCCCTTTGGAGCGATTCCCTGCGAATAATTACTAATCGGCATCGCCCAGTATGCTTTCTCCTTAAACCAGACCTCAGAGCCTGTGTAATCAAATTCCTTCATCTGCTGCGAGAGCCCGAGCCAGATGCAGAGACTCTTTGCCTGATCGATCCTTCCGAGATCGCACAGGTAACCGGCAGGGAGATCAGTGATCATTCCAGGGAGATCCTTTGCAAACCCTGAGTGAACGACCGTTTCTGCATCGTAGGACTCGTCATCAGTGGATACGCCGGATGCCTTTCCTTCCTCTGTGAGGATGCTTCCAACCCGCGTATCCGTCCTGACCTCTACGTTATCAGGAAGCGAGTGCAGCACAGAACCGAGCAGCGTCTTGAGCCCCCCGCTCGGATACGCCTGTGCATAAGATGTTTTGTTGGTTACCAGTCTTCCAAGACCTGTTATGCTTGTTATCTGCCCTACCAGTTGATCTGTGATGGTCTGATACCCGCCATCGTAGATTGCGCTGTTCCTCACGAAACTGCTGCCATAAAGGATGCGATAGACCGATGTCTCCCGCATCGATTTTCCTGAAAGGAAATACGAGATCGTATCGACGAAACTGTACGTATCCTCTGATAGGTGGTGCGGCAGGCACGAATATACGGATTCCTTCGACATATCGGTTCCGAAGGTGGCTAACGTCAGTGCCTTGGTAACCGCCTGCGAGAGCATCAGCCGATCCATTCTTGGCAGCACATCGAATGTAGCGAATTCACGCAGGTTCGATGGTACCTGTCTGATCCCATTTGCGGTTCTGACATAGTATGCTCCGTAATCCACAAAGACCGGAACATAGTCAAAATATTTATCCATCAACACCCGAAGCGGACCTTTTTGCAGATGCGTTATCGCATGAGGGCCTGTATCGACCCAGAAATCATCGACACGGTAACTGTTGCAATTTCCTCCGAGATATTTACTTCTCTCGAGAACGAGCACCTTCTTCCCGTGTTTGCCAAGCGCAAGCGCTGACAACAGCCCGCTGATTCCGCCGCCGACCACGATCACGTCATACATCAGGTTCACCCCTCATAATGTAGAGCTCGCCAAACAATTCCGGTTGCTCCAGCCATATCTCTTTCCTTGTTGCCATGAACAGTAACGATATGTATGTAATGATCTTATCAGTATCGGGATCCAGCAACTCACCGAGTGTTATAACATCCTTCTGTTTAAATTTTTCATGCAGGATCGCCCCCAACTCCAGGATGTTCTCTTCGATTTTCTCTTCATGTGCGACGCTTAAGATGTCGCCGACTGTCATGGCCGGCTTCTCTCCCGTCTCTTTACTCCGCGCTACCCTCCGGATCCCGACTTTTTCAGCCTTTTTTAGCTCGGATATCAACTCGTCAAGCGTTACAGGTCGTTTCGACCGCCTACGTATCTGTGGCTCGGGTATCGGATATTCCTCGATATCGAAATGGTCAAGCTCCTCTTTCTCCGCCCCTGTACCCTCCTTTTCATCGATTATGGCGTCAGCCTTCATCCGGAGAAGAATTGCAGCGTAATGCAGCGTCCGCCCGAAGTAGCGTATATCAGAGCGGTGGCTCTCGAGTTGCTCTAAGAATTTGTCTGCAACCTCGATGATATTGATATTCCATGGGTCGATCTCGTGATCCTTTGCGAGGCGCACCAGGATCTCGACAGGATCGTCTGGTATATCCGACATCGGTGTATATATAGGCGGTATCGATGTAAATGTTGGCGTGTACACACCGACCTGCCGGCTGCAGGTATCCGCTCATGAGGGGGTGAGTTTCGGTTTTAGTGGATGCCGCCCTGCGACGTTGAAACTTGACACTGTAACACGAATACTCTCTGGTTTCAATCCTTGTTTTAGTGGATGCCGCCCTGCGACGTGTAGCTTTTAATATTGGTGATGAAATTACTTTAGGTTTCAATCCTTGTTTTAGTGGATGCCGCCCTGCGACCCGAGACCGAAAGGATTTGGCGGTGCTTTTAAAGGTTTCAATCCTTGTTTTAGT
>DASC01000183.1 GCA_002503595.1 Candidatus Methanogaster sp. UBA203
GGGGCGGGCACCCGCCCCCTTCTTAATCGGCGGTTTTCCATAACCCAATTCCCTGAAGATAATAAAAAGTCTCTGTTTCCGAGTACCCCCATAGACTTGACAGCCACTGGCAGACGAACCCTTAAGAATATAACCGACAATATATTCACATATTCACGACGCGGAGGGTTTTCTATCAAACAGGAGATATGGATCGAGAAGTACCGACCAAAGAGACTGGCGGATGTGGTCGGACAGGATAACGCAATCGGGCGGTTGATCTCATACGTGCATACGAGAAACCTGCCGCACCTCATGTTCACAGGTCCGCCCGGAGTCGGCAAGACCGCGTCTGCGGTATCCATAGCAAGGGAACTCTTCGGCGATACGTGGCACTCCAACTTCACTGAACTGAATGCCAGTGACGAGCGCGGCATCGATGTGGTGCGCCACAAGATCAAGAACTTTGCGAGAACATCGCCTGTCGGGGATGCCGAATTCAAGATCATCTTTTTAGACGAGGCAGATGCCCTGACGGGCGATGCCCAGTCTGCGCTTCGCAGAACGATGGAGCGGTACACCAGAACATGCCGGTTCATCCTGTCATGCAATTATTCATCGAGAATTATAGAGCCGATTCAATCGAGATGTGCGGTCTACCGGTTCGGTCCGATCACGGACGAGGCGGTCGTTACGAGGGTCCGGTACATCGCAGACTGCGAGCACCTCGATATCACGGACGACGGGATCGATGCAGTCAAATACGTGGCACGCGGTGACATGCGCAAGGCGATCAATGCACTACAAGCTGCCGCAATGCTCGGCACAACGGTCGATCGCGATGCCATATACCAGATAACAGCGACCGCGCGTCCTGAGGAGATTGGAAAACTCATCCTGAGCGCATACAACGGGGATTTTGCAGAATCCCGCAAAAAATTGGACGATTTGCTAACCAGACAGGGACTATCCGGAGAGGACGTTGTCGGGCAGATATACCGGGCGGTATTCGATGTCGGAGAGATTCCTGATCGCAAAAAGGTTGATTTGATAGATAAAATTGGAGAAATTGATTTCAGAATCACAGAAGGTGCGAACGAGCGAATACAACTTGATGCGCTCCTTGCACGGTTTGTGCTATCTGGAGGAACTTACAATGATTGATAGAGTACCTACTGGAGTACCAGGATTTGATGAACTGTGTGAAGGCGGGTTGGTGAGGAACCGGACATATCTGCTCTCCGGAACATCCGGTACCGGAAAAACAAACTTTGCGTTCCAGTTCCTGCACAACGGAGCTACGCAGTACGACGAACCCGGTATTTTTATTGCGACCGAGGAACGCCCCAGTTACCTGCGGGAGAATCTGTCGAGATTCGGATGGGATATACAGTCACTCGAGGAGGAGGGCAAACTTGCGATCATCGATGCGTGTTCCACAAAGATCGGGATTCCGTCGCAGGAACGATATGTGGATGTGCGACCATTCGATATGCGCGCACTCCTCGAGCAGGTCATCACGATACAGGATGAAATCGGTGCGAAACGCGCGGTGATCGATTCGAGCACGTCCATCGGATTCAATCTTCAGGATCCTGCAAGGATCAGGATAGAATTGCTCAAACTGAGCACGACCCTCGAGATTCTCGGTCTGACATCGCTTATGACCTGCGAGATCGTTGATGACGACCTGTACAGCAGATTCGGTGTCGAGAACTTCGTGACCGATGGCACGATCCTGCTGTATAACAAGCGAGAAGATAACACGCGTGTCCGCAGCATGGAGGTATTCAAGATGCGCGGATCAGACCATAAGAAAGGCATCTATCCGTACGAGATCACATCGGGGGGAATGGTCATCTATCCGCGCGAAGAGGTCTACTGAGGCATACCGGGACGGGAGATGCGCCTTCACAACCTCTTTCACCTTGATCCCTCGGAACCGATATTCCTCGCCGAGAATAGTTTCAGCGATCAGAGAGAGGGGTCGCTCACAGAGAACTACCTTCTCAAATTCGAGAATATCAGAGATATCGGCACCACTGTCCGCAAGGGCGGGGCGTCACAACTGACAGAACACGGTATTCCGATCGCTATCGCAGTTTACGTGCATTCACAAGGGTTTGATCACTGGCTCGTGCTCACGAACGTGATCTCAAAGGATAAGCGGTTTTCAAAAAGAGTGTCTGACATATTAGGAAGCGGCAGCGAAGAGATCGAAACAGATGCGTCCGATCTACGCAGTGCAGTGATCGAGTATTATTCCGTCTTCCTTGCGAACCAGTGGCTATGCGAATCGTGCGCACGCGAAGATATGCCGTACCTCGATCTCGGCGTCTCTGTAGCGGTGCGCGAACTGTTAAACGGGAGCGCAGAGGACGGATCGAACGATGAATCTGAAGCGCGAAACGAACGACTATCGCATCTCTTTCGCGAGATCGGGGGCAGGATCGAGCTTGACATATCCGGCGCAGACGTGCTCGAGATCTGCTGCGGGGATGGTAGCGCCACTGCTGCGCTACGCGACCTCGGATGCGACCCGATCTGCATCGACTATGACAAATGCGAGATCTGTGACGGGCTTAAGAGCGGGCAACTCCGTGCGGAGCGGTCGGTCGTTCTTGATGCCACAGAACTGTCATCGTTCTTCGGTCGGGAGTTCGACTGCGTGGCAGGGTTCATGATAGGTCCGATCCAGCCATTCAACGAGGATGTGTGGGCATCGATCCTGCGCGAGTCTGTCAAGGTATTGCGGACTGGCGGGATGCTGATCTTTACGTTTCATAATGGCGAAGAACTTGGATTCGCTTACGAGGTGCTCAGAGACTGCGGGGTCTCCGGGGAGACGTTTGAGAATCTCCCTGATACGGAATCGCCAGCAGGGCGGGGCATTACCGGATATGACCGGTGGGTGTATGCCGGCAGGTGGGACGGTCCTGCATCACCAGCTTTATTAACCGACTCCCGGAATATGTGATCACGATGCCAGTAATAGAAGTAAGCAACGATACCCTGCGCCAGCTCGACCATCTACGCATCCGGATGCAGGCATCCAGTTACGATGAGGTGATCAGGCATCTCATGGGGATGGAATATGTAAGACCGGTATATATCAGGGAGCCGGAGCCAGAGCAGAAGCGTCCTGATGATGGGATCGGGATATACAAGGTAGAGTGAGCAGGGGGCAACGACACTGTTAAATACCGCCAGTACGATGATTCCATTATTACACTGGCAAACAGTGCAATCATTGGAGGCATATTATGAAACTACTGGTTAGCCCGATCAACACGACCGAGGCAAAGGCTGCGCTTGATGGCGGTGCCGATATTGTCGATGTGAAGAATCCGAAGGAAGGGTCACTCGGTGCGAATTTCCCATGGGTGATCCGCGCAGTCATCGAGGCGATCGAATCCAAAAAGCCAGTCAGCGCAACGATCGGCGATTTCAATTTCAAGCCGGGTACAGCATCGCTTGCTGCACTTGGTGCTGCCGCGTCCGGCGCTGATTATATCAAGGTTGGATTGTACGACATCCAGACCACAGATCAGGCAGAAGAACTGTTGTCAAAGGTTGTGCAGTCGATAAAAGGATACGATTCAAACAAATTTGCGGTAGCAGCCGCGTATGCAGATTATAGGCGTATAAATTCCATTTCACCACTTTTGCTTCCCGAGGTTGGCGCGAAGGTCGGTGCCGATGTGGTGATGATCGATACCGGCATCAAGGATGGCAAGTCACTCTTCGAGTTTATGAGCGAGGAAGAGTTGACCCGATTTGTGGACGATGCACGCGGTCTCGGCCTGACTACGGCGCTTGCCGGAACGATCAAGTTTGAGGATCTGGACGTATTAAGGCGGATCAATCCTGATATCCTCGGAATCCGCGGGGTGGTCTGCGGCGGCGATCGGAACGATGAGATCAGGCAGGAACTGGTCGAGGAATTCAAGTCAAAGATGTGATCTGGTTGGAGGTGGTGGTCTCGTAAGGGGTCGTAGCGAAATAACCCGGGCCACCGGATCGTCGGGATCACTCTTCCTGTTGTGGAGTTAGCGTCACAGCCCCTCTATTCTGATTCGTGATTTAATCACTTTTTACGAAAAAAAACCTACAAATAAAACACGAATGAAACGAATTGGTAACTACTCAGGTACCTAAACCACTATCGGGGGACTTCACCATGCAGAAACTATCCGGGACATGGAGCATACTGCAACCAACAGGGAATTTAACCGCAGAGTGCGCAGAGGGAAAATAAACGGTTAAGTGCTTCTAGCGTTCCTCTGTGCCCTCCGCGGTTATTTTTCTTGCCAGAAAATACAGGATCGCAATCAGGAGACCGATCAATATACCTGAGTAGTTACACGAATTGTACGAATTACACGAATGTTATTTGATATTGTGAACAGGTTTAGGATGTTTAGCCTGATCAAGTTATCCTGTGACAGTCCCCACCCAATGTATCGGCGCGAGTGTGGTCAGGCATCCCCGCTAAAACCCGTGCACCATATACGGTCCAAAGATCATAAACACGAACGAAACAAGGATCAGTACCGCAAATGCTACTGCGATGCTTTTTGACAACTGCTCTGCGTTGTGGTCGCTTATCACCCGCCCAAATAGCGAGTGGATGACATCCTTGAATACATGCCCCCCATCCATCGGCACCGCTGGCAGGCAGTTGAACAGTCCGGCATAGAAGTTGATCCAGCCGATCCAGAGCAGCGCACTCGCGATCCAGAAGACGAGGATGCCGTAACCTGCCGCCCATCCGACAGGCTCGTAGAACTGCATGGAGCTGTCAAATCCGCCAAATCCGCCACCATCGAGTTCTATCAGCGGCATCGCAAAGATGAGGAGCCAGCCCTCGACCCGGTTCAGGAAACCCGGGATGTTTTTCAAGATATGCAGTCTCGCAGATGCCGGATATTCTCCGATGGTCATGCCAGCGAATTCGATCCTTGTGGTGGAGACCACGCCCACGTATCCGCAACTGCGGTCCGGTGAAGCGCCAAGTTCTACCATGGTTGAGTTATTCCCTGCAAAGAAGACCTCGACCGTCTGACCCTGCACGGTTGTATTCAGAAACGCAATGAAATCGGTGGTGTTATCGATTCCGGTATCGTTGATCCGCGTGATGGTCATGCCTTGCGTGAGATTCGCCCGCGCTGCAGCAGAATCCGGCATGACCTCCTCGATCGAGACACCGCTTTGCAGGATGGCGTCCTCTCCTGCAAGCGTGAAGATCTCGCGCTTGTCCCGCTCCTTCGTATGCATCGTCATCGGCATGTCATGCCTGGTAGCCATGGTGATATAGAAGTCATGCGCGGTCTTGATTGTTACATTGTCCACCTGTGTGATCGCCATACCCTCTTTTATGCCGGCTTGTGCTGCAACTGAGTTTTCATCGACCGATGTGACCATAACATCGCTGACCGGAGCTATTCCTCCGAGGACGGGGCCGAAGAAGAGCGAGAATGCGATCAATGCGATGACAAAGTTTGCCATGACGCCTGCTGCAAGTATCCTCATCCGCGATATTCTGGCTATGCCATTCTCTGCCCCGCCATTCCCCCCTTGCTCCACCGCACTCCCGCTCCTGCTCCCGTGCCCAATTCCACCCTCTGTCTCGATGGGATGGCTGACAGCGTAATCATAGCCAACCCCGATGTTGGTGTCGGTGCCTGTGTCCCCGACTTCTGCAGGGTCTGGCTTATTCTTCTTCCCGAACAACTCCTCTTCATCCGGCTCTGCAAATCCTCCGATCGGGACGATCCCGAGCAGCAGCGCGCCCATCGATTTGACGCCGACGCCTTCGGTCCTGCAGAGAACAGCGTGTGCAAGTTCGTGCACAACCAGCGTGACCATAAGCCCGATCGCGCCCCAGACAAGCGGGATGTAATCGTTCAGACCGGGGATCAGAAAGATGTTCTGCGGGGCATTATATTTGTCAGGCATGGGCATCGCGTGCTCATACAATGCCTGGAGCATCACGTAGTCGGTCAGGATCACTATCGTGAACATGATAAACATCCCCACAAGCATCATCGGTATCCCGACGTTTCCGAAAAATCTCCAGAACCTGCGCGGGTATGCCAGCACCGTGAGCAGCTTCTGCCCGCGCATGGTGCGAACCATCAGTATGGGTCCGAATGCTGAGATGTTGTACCGCTCAAGAATTCCGTGTTTATTGAGAATGGCAAAGACGATCCAGCATACGAGTAAAATGATGAGTGCAATATTTAAATAGTTCACATTACTATTTTGTTGCCGATGCGGTATTAATACTTTGTACCGTTCCTGCCTATTTTTTTGGTGGCTACTATGTTTATGCACATAGACGACAACAATAACAACAGAGATGTACCCACTCTACAAACGCCCGTGGTTCAGTGTCTATCTTGACGCAGACGGCAGCATGACCATGAGCGGCATCCTTGCGCCCGCGATAAAGCCATTCACGTCCGATCTTCTCGATATCTTCGAGAGCGCAAAGCCGGTTGGCGCAGATGGGGAAGAACTGGTCTTCTCGACGTGGGTGCCGCCGATACCCGGGAAAGCGTTTGATCGGCTTGTGAAAAGCCAGCTTGATGCCAGATTCGGAAAAAATATCCCGGATCAGGTCACGATATCGATCACAGAGGAGTGCCCGAACAGGTGCGTCCACTGCGCACTTCCTGATACCGAAAGTAAGGCATCACTGCCGCCAGAGGTGGTGAAGGATGTGATCGATCAGGTGACCTGCATGGGCACCACATTGATCATATTCGACGGCGGCGAGCCCATGATGTACCCTGAACTTGCAGAGGTGGTCCGGCACGTTGATCCTGATAAGGCGATTGCGACCGTGTTTACGTCCGGAACAGGGCTTACAATGGAACTGGCGGAATCGTTAAAGGATGCCGGACTCTTTGCGGTCAATGTGAGCATCGACAGCCCGCACCCGGAGGAGCATGACCGGATGAGGGGGCGAATCGGGGTATTTGATGAGGCGCTCGCTGCGATCAAAAACTCACTTGCGGCAGGTCTGTTTGTCGATATCTATGTCGTGCTATCCCCGATGAACATCCATGACCTGAAGGAGTTTTATTCGCTCGCTTTAGAAACGGGCGTCCACGAACTCTCATTCTATGAGATCGTGCCGACAGGGAGGTGGATCGATCACGAAAGCGATGTTCTGAGTGATGCGGATCGTGAAATCCTTGATTCGTTTGTCAGGTGGGCAGCAAATGATGGCAGGGTTCGGGTATTCTCGATACCGCACGCGATGAAGACAACAGGCTGCTTTGCAGGGAAAAGATGGCTTCACGTAACGCCGCAGGGAGATGTGCTGCCCTGCGCATGTATCCCGATTCCTTATGGTAATATTCGGGATGAAAGCATCGAAACAATCTGGAAACGGATCAGGAAGGATTCCGCATACAACGCGGGATCGTGCCTGATGCGAAACCCTGAGTTCAGGAGACGGCTATGACCGCAAATAACATAATCCCGCTTTCGACTGTGGACTGGTACGGACGCGCCGCGACCGTGGTTTTCTTGATGGGCTGCCCGTTCAGATGCCCGTACTGCCAGAACCACGCGCTCCTTGAGATGGGGCAACTCAGCTCCGAACCGGCAGACATCGAAGAGATCGAGTCAGAGATCAAGAAAAACTCCTTATTCATAAGCGCTGTCGTCTTTACCGGAGGCGAGTCGTTCCACCAGTTAGGTGCACTCTTGCACCTCGCAGAATTCACACATAAACAGGGTCTGCTCGTAGGTGTTGAGACGAACGGGTACTACACCGACCGGATCAGGCAGATGATCGATGCGCATCTCGTTGATCTGATCTGCATGGATGTGAAGGCGCCGCTTACGCGTGATGCGTATCTCAGAATCTGCGGCATCGATGCTGCCACATGCGTCTCGGATTCACTTGGACTGTGTGGACTGTGCAGGGAGAATAATATTGATTTTGAGGCAAGAACGACGGTATTTCCTGATTTTATCGGATCGCCGCAGGAGATACGTTCGATTGCCGAATCTATACGGGGGATTGCAGGAGATGTGCGGTACATTATCCAGCAAGGCATCCCGGAACACGCATGGAAGGATGTTCCTGAGAGGGCATACACACGGGATGAACTGATCTCACTTGCAAAGGTCGCAAGACAGTTTTTATCGGACGTCAGGATCAGAACAAAGGAATCTGGCGAGGAATGTGTATGACGACGGTTGAAAGCATCATCAACGTTATAACATACTTCAGTTTCTATCTATATTATGTCCATCGCGCATCGCTCATCGCCTTGTTCCTGCTGCTGCTGGTTTTTTATATTTTGTACAGAATATGCACAAAAGATCTCAGATCAATCCCATACGCGGTCAGCACAATTCCTGATAGACTGCTTGTATGGGATCGAAAGAGCAATGTCCGTGCAAGGATGCATCAGTACAGGGAACTTGCAATGCGACCGCGAGTCTACAAGATGTTCGTTCCGCTCATCGCTGCGGTGGTGATCGCGTATATCCTGCTTGCGCACCTGTTCTTTCCCGCGGTGGTCACGTCAGGAAGCATGGATCCGACACTTGAGAAATACGACGTCGTTCTTACGCAGAGACTGTATCTGACACCTGATGTCGGGGATATCATCGTCTTCGATGTCGAAGAATCCCGGCTCCCTGTGGTTCACAGGATCGTCTCGGTAGCTGGTAGTGGAATCAGGACAAAAGGTGATGCAAGGACGTTTCAGGACGGTTGGGTGCTTACGGAGGCTCAGATTAATGGCGAACTGATCACTTATGGTGGGGAGCCGATCGTGATCAAGAACGTCGGTAGGTACATCCTGTTTGACCCGTCCGAAAAGGTCAGTATCACAAGCAAATATGGCTCTGAATTCTATCGCACAGCCCAGATCATCAAATACATAAAGAAGATGGGTTTTGTGATCGCAATAATATGCATCTGCCTGTATCTTTACTTTGCGATAACTGAGCGGCGCTAATCAGAGTCCGGAAGTGTGACATCCGCAGACCGGTGCCAGTAATACTCAAATAGCGCATTTCCCCACTCGGTTGCAGCAGAGTCCTCGCTGACGAGATCGGTATTGTAGTCGTACGTACCATCAGGTCTGAAAAAGCCGAGTGATAGGGTCTTCTCGGTTACCGTGAACGCAACCCTCACATCCTCCTCGATCACTCTCAGACTGAAGTTTGGCATGGCTTTGAAACGCTGGAGCACGTCCTCATGCCTCTCGCGCATCAGTTCCAGTACAGGAGATGTTACTACAAGACGTATCGCTGCCTCATGCTCCGCGAACCTCCTGAACATGTCGGGCAACTCCGGATGCAGGAACGGCGAAACCCCATTTACCACATTGCACCCCTCAAGTAGTTTCAGGAAATGTCTATGTACTTCAAAAAGATCTGCCGGTGAAGCCTCTACAATTTGAGATCTGACTATAGAACCGATATTCCTGAAAAACAAATCCGGAATCACGTATGTTTCATGGTTCTTCCAGAATTGTTCATGTGTTTTGAACATGGAAAGTGTTTCAATGAAATCGATCAACTTGGATGAGATGAGTCTTCCAAACGGTGTCACGTCGTAGTACCGATCCTCATGAGATATGAGACCTTTCGATTTTAACTCAGCGAGCACCGGCAGGATAGTGGACGTCCGATAACCAAACTCACTTCTCAACTGGTCCATAGTCATTCTTTCCCTATTTAGACTGATCAGCAGTTTGACACGCACTCCTGATGTTGTGAAAAACTTCAGTTCATCCTTGATTCCATTGTACGAATCGATTTCCGGAATCATACAATAAAAATGTACACCACATTTCTTAAGTGTTGCCCATAGTGGAAAATATAATCGGGTATATCCATGCGCCTATGTCAATGATGATCCATTCCCCGTCCAGCAGTATATCCCATGAAACACCCTCATGATCATTTGTATTACAGAAGTGGAAGATATACAGGTACCCGTATACCATGCTGGAGATCAAGATTATGTAATATTTACTGAACAAATCTGAAAACAATACAAACCATACCACAAGCAGAGACTGAATGAGCAATAACATTTGTCTTGTTCTTTTTATCCCTATAACAACCGGAATCGTCTTTACGCCGTTTAATGTGTCCCCTTCCACATCTCTCACATCAAACAGAACCGTATTTATAAAAACCTTACTGAAGAAGAAAGGAAAAATAAAGAACAGTTTAGCAGAACTGTGCAGGTGAAGCGCGGGCAGAAATGCTGCGCAAACCGCCAGACTGAAAGCAACAATAAGGCTCTTCACAAGGAATATGTCCTTTAATCTGGGAATTCCGATTATCGAAAGGGAATTTGTACTGTAGACGATTCCTGATAGGAAGGGGACCAGCAGAATGCCTGCAGCAAACGGGCTTTCGATCAATCCGAGAAGCAATGCTGCAATGTATGAGGCGATGGCAAGAGTTAGCAGAAACCTCTCATTACCATGCACGAAGGTATACCGCGCCGGCATATTTATCGCGTCCTCTTCCCGATCTGTCACTTTGTTGAGACTGTACACGCTGTATATCACAAAGAACATGGCATAGAGCAGGATCGGTTTCAGTGCTACATCGAGTACAATGAATGAAAAATAGAGCATCATCAAACTGGTAAACGCTGTGAAGACCGAACTCACCATCAAGAACGATATGAGTTTCCCTATTCTCGGAATATATGCTCTTCTACTCTTGCTGATAGTAACGGTCCCCACAGATCATCACCCCACACATAAGTGGCGCCAACCCTATTTATACTTTCTTGCAGGAAAGTCACACTGGCGAATTGCCGTATTCACAGATCACAGGTAACTACTCAGGTACCTAAACCACTATCGGGGGACTTCACCATGCAGAAACTATCCGGGACATGGAGCATACTGCAACCAACAGGGAATTTAACCGCAGAGTGCGCAGAGGGGCGCAGAGGGAAAATAAACGGTTAAGTGCTTCTAGCGTTCCTCTGCGCCCTCCGCGGTTATTTTTCTTGCCAGAAAATACAGGATCGCAATCAGGAGACCGATCAATATACCTGAGTAGTTACGATCACAGCCTGTATAACCTACCAGCCCAGACCACTTTGAGAGCGACATCCTCCGGATTTCCATCCATATCCACTCTCTTCTCGATCACTGGAATCTTCACGCCTGCAAGCATCTTCCTTGTGAGTGAAAGATCGCCGCCAGCGATGATCATCTCGACCGGACCATCCATCATCGACCGGAGTTTTTCCTGCACCTTCTTTATGTGATACAGAACATCCTGATCCCGGCCGCGCTCGAATCTCCGCTGGCTCCACCCGCCCTTGGTATGCTTTGCCTGGACTCCGGTACGCAGGATCTCGGCGCAGACCTCAGATCCTCTGCCGTCGCCCCGGTCTCCGCCTCTGCCACCACCTCGGACGATTCCAACGACGGTGCGCCCCGCATGTGCATACAGAGCGCAGACAGTCGAGTCATACGCAAGCATCCCCTTAAGCAGAGTCAAATCATACGTGTCAGCAGTTACCCAGTCCGATCTCTCGATCACGAATGGGGGCACGACTGCTACCGAAATGCAATGATCCTCGTCATAGAACAGCACTTTTCCATTGTACGATCTGATCTGATCGAAGAGATGTATGCAGTCCGCATCGATCGTGTCC
>DASC01000116.1:0-9040 GCA_002503595.1 Candidatus Methanogaster sp. UBA203
CTACAATACCCTGCGAATATCTGACGTCGTATGGACCATAAAAGCCATCCCATCAAGTGGTTGGACCCTGGATGATCCAGTCCCTAATTCCTCAGGAGAGTGGCTTCATAAATTTAGCATCACAAATGACGATGAAACAGACAGTTTCGTTGTCAGTGGGCTAACATTTAACGCCAGCAAGGATTGGTACGATAATCTTACAGATGTAAGTTTCCAGTCACCACCATATCCGGATTTCGTTCTGAAACCGGGAGAAAGCTGGCAGACGGATATAAGCACCCCAGAGCCGCTTTATGGAGGACACATCTACTTCAAGTACAACATAACAGACATAAATGGCGGCGATCCGGTGAATAACTGGGCAGACCATCCCATTGTCCCTGTTAAGAAAGATGTAGATGTGTCTGCGGTAACATCGTCTGGATTCGCAGCGGGTATCCTCGCCCTGCTCGGATTGGAGTGAAAGTGTGATCAGGAAAGGTTCGAGTGGAATTTATTCACTTGAATCTTTTTTCTTTTTTTATATGTATACAAACACAAAATAAGTACATGCATTTACCATCCGCACCCCCCACCGTCCGTCGCTGCCACCTGCCTGTTCACTCTCCTACAGTCCCTTTCAGTTTCAGAAGAAAATCCTCGTTTGTCACAAGATTCAGGTCGATTCCGAGTTCCTCTGGCGAGTGACCGAATGCGAGTCCCAGGAGCTGGGAATAGTGCAGAACCGGGATATTGTACGCAAAACCGTTTTTCGCCGCAATCTCGACCTGTCCACCGTCAAACTGCAGGTGGCAGAACGGACACGCATTAACGATGCAGTCAACGTCCGCATCCCTGATCCGCGATAGTTTGTGCTCCAGTGTCTCAAGCGATTTGTCAAGAAGCGCAGACCTGACCCCGCCTCCGGCACCGCAGCACGCCATCTTGTCAGGATAATCGATACTCACAGCACCCGTTGCCTCCACGAGTTCGTCAAAGAAGCGAGGGTCTTCCGTACTCCCGAGCTTTCGTTCCTTTGACGGCTTTACGAGGTGGCATCCGTAATGCAGCGCGACTTTGAGGTCCAACGGACGGGTGACCATCTCCCTTATCTTATCAGGTCCTGGCTCCTCGTAGAGCAGTTCAATGATGTGTCTGACATCCACGGTTCCCTTGAATTTCTTGCCGATCTTCTCGAGATGGGCGTTTGTGCTTTTCTTAAGCGCAGGATCATCTTTCAGTTCGTTATTGGCATCCACGAGAGATCCGTAGCAGCCATTGCAGATCGTCAGCACATCGCGCTCCATCTCCTCTGAAAGCACGATGTTTCGGTTGGCAAGCGCAAGCCATGTCGCTTTATCAAACGAGTGGAAGACACCGGGCGCAGGACAGCACGACGCGCCCGGAAGGTCCGCGTAATCGATCTTTAGTCGTTCAAGACAGAGCTTTGTGGCTTTCTCGATTCCCGGATACCGGTTCGGGGTGATGCAGCCTAAATAGAGTGATAACTTGTTCATGATGATTCCCCTCACTCTTGAGTGCCAGCCACGAGTTTGTCGAATCCACACGACTCAAGAAGCGTCTGCACATCGGCAAGTGCATCCGGATACTTGTGAACCGTCTCAGGAAGAGCCTCCATCCCGAGCCTCACTCGTTTCTCTTTCACCGCGTCATTGATCGGCACGGCATGCCCGTACTCAAGCACCAGCTGGCTGACCCTTCGATGTTCCGGAAGCATGATCCCCTCGTGCACCGCGATCGTCCGGATTGCGAGAATCGCATCAGTGATCTTGATCTCACGCGGACATCGCTCCTGACAGGTGTAGCATGTGGTGCACATCCAGAGGTCGGGGTCGTGCAGCACGTCCGTACTCACACGTGCCTTTCTGACAAGCTTTCGCGTGATCATTCCTGTGTAGCGTCCTGACGGGCAGCTTCCGCTGCATGTGCCGCACTGCAGGCAGGTAAGTATCTCAATGCCAGCGTCTTTTAATGCGTCTGATATATTTGATTTGTTTGATTGATTCATTGTTATTCATCCGGCTCTGCTTGCAATCTCTTGATTTCATCTTTAATTTCTGAAATTATCTCGGTATTATGTATTTTTTTCTTATTTCCTTCTTTAATTGAAATAACGTAAAAGACTTTACCGCCAAATTGCTCTGTAAATTTCTCGTGTGTGGCAGCCTGTATCGCTCGTTCTTTAAAGATTTGAGGAATATGCGATACGTCCCCGGTAGGTTTAATCTGAAGTCCGATATATTTATCATTGATTTTGATAAAGAAGTCAACATTATAAAGACGATCCCATTCATCTGGCGCAGGCTCTATCTTTACGCCCAATATCTCCTGTAATTGGCCGTAAACGGTTTTTATCTCGGTCATATACCCGTCAAAGGTTCTACTTATGACCATATTGCACATATACTCAATGCAATCCTCTTCGGTGATCTCTTCAACTTCTGCGGAGATCACTTCCGTGATTTTAATGTATAGTTTTCTGCCCAGTTCCTCGATATGCTCTCTCGTCCTGACGTTAGTGAAATAATACGTCTCCCAATCGTCTATACCTTTTGGAGCACATCTTCGGATTTCTTCCGAGACCGCACCAACGTTACGTTTAAAATTCAATTGAAAGCGATTCATGGCGCTGTTCAATATCCATTCTTTTGCCATTATTATACTCCTCCACTATATGTCAAGAATTTGGATTTATATTTGTAATCTCTCGTAACATCCACATCAACCAGATCATTTTTGATAAGATGGGCATTGACAAATGTCTTGTTCTTCAAATAGAGATAACAGAGCAAGTTATTTTCATCATCGTGTTTTGTACTGTCGAATTTTATCGACACCTTCTGCCCTCGTGTCCTCTCTTTCAAAAATTGGACCGCATCACCATTCTCTTCACCTCTTTCTCGCACCCCCAACAACCTGATTTTCAATCCGTTATTCAAAATCAAGATCTCCGGAGAGATTATCTCTTTCACAGTATAATATGTTTCTCGCTTAACATTGGAATCGTCTATCTTTGAACCGAATCGCAATGTTTTGGGATCGACTTTCTTATCAAATTTTACAGGGTCTTTGAAAATATACGGCAGATTGTTGATCTCTCTTTCAATATCCAGTTCAGCCCCATCTTTCTCGATCATCTCAAAGCTTGCGTCCTGAAAAATGGTTCTCTGGTCCATACCGACTTTTTCTTTTATTACTGGTAGAAAATCCTTGTTTATCTCGTAGCCGATGGAGTTTCTCCCGAGGTTTCTGGCTGCAAGGGTTGTTGTTCCGCTACCAAGAAACGGGTCAAGAACAGCATCTCCAACAAAGCTAAACATCTTGATAAGCCGTGCTGGCAACTCTTCCGGGAACATTGCGAGGTGTTTATCCTGTTTTTCCCCGGGAAAATTCCAGTGTCCGGTAAAATACTGATTCCACTCTTCTTTAGTCATTTTTGATCGCTCTTTAATCTCTTTAGAAACTTTTGGTGCATTTCCATACTTCTTAAAGATCAGGATAAATTCATAATCGATCTTCAGTATCCCGTTTCTGGGAAATGGGAATGACCCCATCACCGTAGCTCCGCCGGTGGTGTTGGTTGTTGTTACCTTCTGCCAGATGATGGCGCCCATATAGTCAAACCCAACGCTCTCACAGAACTTGATTATCTCTGTTCGTATTGGTATGACCTTGTATCTACCATAGTAAACCGAGCGAGCAAACTGGTCACCGATATTGACACACAAGCGGCAACCTTTATGTAAAATTCTGTGGCATTCATCCCAGACCAGATTGAGATTATTAATATACTCCTCATAAGAGTCATTGTAACCTATCTGTGCCCCGTTTCCATAATCCTTCAGCTGCCAGTACGGGGGAGATGTAATGATGAGGTGGACTGATTCGTCAGGAACCTCTTTCATCCGCCTCGAATCGCCAATTATTATTCTGTGATCTGTCGCCATATTACGTTTTTAACGAAGTTAAATTACTTAAATCCACTGTTTCGTCTGAAAGGTACATGGATCAGTGACATTTTTCTCGACAATCTTCCCCATATTCACTCACTACCCGGATTCATTCGCCGCCCCAACAATCGCATCGACAAAGTCATCTGCACTGGCACCGACCATCACAATCTCGTTCTCATCAAAGTATGTGTGAACGATCCGTTCTATCTCCGCCCTCTCGGTCTTCGCCCCGACAAGCAGCCCCTCCAGGGGATCAAAATCGATATCATTGATCTGCATAAAATCACCGGTGATCCCGGCGTCCATTATCGTTCCTTCGGTCACGTACAACGAAACCCTGATAATTCCCTTCTCCGCAGGATAGACGCACGAGGCATTTGACACGTTGCAGTGACCCGGTCGCAGGATAAATTTCTTTGATGAGAAGAGGTCCATCTTTTTCTCCCATATCGCAGTCTCCCCAACGTTCAATCCCTCCTTCACCAGTTTTACGCCCAGTGCCTCTTCAAACCCCTGGATAAGATACTCCCTCAGTTCGGCAGGTGGTATCCTCCGACCCAGTTCCTCGATAACTGTTGTTATCCTCTTCTGAACCGACGTTACGCCTTTCTTCTTCAGTTTGGGCGCAGGAATCTTTGCGATCTTTTGGAAAGTTTCCATGTCAAAATCCCAGATAACACTGCCATATATCAGAAGGGAGTTCTGCCTGCTCATAGCGGTCATCCCGCAGACCTTCTTATCCCCGATATTTATATCATTCACAGGCACGAAATTCGCATCGAGCCCGAGTTTTTTCAGACCAAGAACGACGCCTCGCGACAAGACCTCAAAATTTTCATTCATATCATCCGAGACCCGGGAATCTCTCCGGTCTATGCAGATGCCCCACGATGTTGCGCCCGGAACCATTAAACCCGCTCCACCGCCGGTCTCCCTCCTTTCAAGTGTTATTCCGAGTCTCTCGCACTCTGCAATGTCACACTCCTCCTCGCAGCACTGATTCCTGCCCAGAGAAAGCACGTAGCCGGGACATTCCTCCAGAAACACGGTATTGGGGCTTACTCCTTCAACCATCCCGTCCACGAGTGTTGAGTGTATGGAATTGCAACGCACCACTTCCTTTTCCTTTACCTCAAGATACCGCCATTCTTCCGCCATTCTATTGTCCTCATCTTATATTAATTACCTATATGTCGTTATACTAACATCGCATGACCAATTTGATTTGAGATGATTATTCATTCAACTTCGAATAGGAAGGTAATTATACGAAACATTTATTTTCTTTGCAACCCTTTTCAAAGGTTCATCGGTCGTATATATTTTGAGTTTAAGCCTATTTGCGGCAGCTAATATGAAGCAATCGACAAGTGAAAGACTGAATTTACTGAAACTTGTACGATAAAGACTTGCTTTGAAAGAATCGTTATCATTCAAATTTAATATATTCATAGAATCAAGTGATTTTATTCGTATGATATGATTCTTTGACATTTCTTTATTTATACCCTTCTTTGTCATCAATTGATAAGAGGTTTCTGCGATTACGGGTTCAATGATATACCCTGCTTTCCCTCGTTTTATTATTTCGTTCCATGGTCGAGTCCATTTTTCCGGCAAACTGTCAGTAAGTGCCGATGTAAGGAACCCCGTATCAAACAAATACCCGGTTGTCATGGAATTAATCATCTTCGAGCAAGCACGCTTTCTTCAAAACGACTTTCCCTTGTTCATTCGCGGCGTAGGTTATACAATTCCCCTCTTTTGAGATGATCAGTATCTCGCCGGGGGCAAGTTTCTCATAGACAGGTTCCACCTGATCATACTGTTCTTCATTGTTCATATCTCATCACCGTTATCAGACATATTCCTGAAGCGGATAAAACTTTTTGGTTCTGGTGTCTTCTGTGATCGCGGGAATCGAACCTTTGCAGATGCAGGAATTGAATTAATACGCATACAAATCCCCGTACGGTCTGCTCGACACCGGTTGCAGCTTAACAAACGGCTCAGCCATAATCTCATCCAGATCAAGCCCGAAGTGCTCACAATACTCCTTGAGATGCTTCGTAAGAACCTTCATATCCTTCGCATCCGGTGGAAGTACACTCACCTCCTTTCCGAGCGTATATTCATCCACTTCGCCCCTGATATAGATCACACCGCCGTGCATCCCTGTCCCTAAGTAATTGCCGGCAATCGGCGTCCCTTCACTCCGGTTCAGTCCGAGCAGTACCAGAATCCCCCCCGCCATATACTCACCGCAGAAATCGCCTGCAACGCCGCCTGCAATTATTATTGGCACCTGTTTCTTGTATTCTTTCGCATGAATGCCGGCCCTGTATCCAACATTCCCCTGAACATACAGTTTCCCGCCACGCATGCCATATCCGATGACGTCACCTGCGCTTCCGTGCACGATCACCTCACCTGCGTTCATCGTGTTTGCGATACCGTCCTGGACGTTGGCGTTGACTATGATTGTGGGACCGTTCATGAACATGGCAAGATCGTTTCCGGGAACTCCGTTCACTGTGATCTTGATCTTCTTTTCGATTCCGCTGCCAATGTAGCGCTGTCCGTTTGCATTATCAAGAATAAACTCAGTCTCGCCCTCTTCAGCGGCATTGCGGATGATCTTGTTCTGTTTTCGGTAGTACAATCCCTTGCAGTCGATTCTCATCACCATCTTCATCACCTCAATCTCCCTACTGCCCGACTCCTGCCGGTTTTACTCCGAGCAATTCCAGTGTCTGGGAATCAAGTCCAACGCCACGCAGTCGCTCGCGGCTGCCTCGCAGCGATTCGATCGAGTTCACGCCGAGCGAGCCCGGGTATCTCCTTAAGTTCAAGGCTCCACGCCGTAAGAAGATTCGTTAACCTCGCGGAACCGACCTGCGGATCGAGCCTGCGCACGAGTTCGGGTCTCTGGGTGGCGATGCCCCATGCACAGTTTCCTGTGTAGCATTTCTGGCAGATCCGGCAGCCCATTGCCACAAGAGCAGCCGTTCCGATGACTACTGCATCAGCACCAAGAGCGATCGCCTTTGCCACATCACCGCTGCTCCGGATTCCTCCGGCGCAGATGATCGATGCGTTGTTCCTGATGCCCTCATCCCGCAGCCGCTGGTCGACCGCAGCCAGTGCCAGTTCGATCGGTATTCCAACGTTGTCCCGTATAACCATCGGTGCAGCCCCGGTTCAGCCGCGAAAGTCCGATCGATTGTGACAACGTCAGCTCCTGCATGCACAATCCCGCTTGCAATCGCTGCCACGTTGTGGACTGCTGATATTTTGACAGATACCGCTTCAACTGTGGGGATATAAGTTTAAGTATCCTGATAGCATTGATCGTCAACACATACACCGATGGAGATTGGCACAATGGAAGAGATAACCGCAGAAGCTCTGAATCCAGAAGAATTTATAGAACAAAAAGTGGATGAGATATCCAGAACTGTCGAAGATGGTCTTGCGATAAACGCACTCTCCGGAGGCGTCGATTCGTCTGCGGTCACCATGCTCGGCAATCGTGCTCTGGGAGACCGCCTCAAAACGTATTTCATTGACAATGGCATCATGAGGCAGGGTGAACCGGAGCGGATCGTCTCGGTCTTCAAAGACCTCGGCGTGCATGTGGAGGTCATCGATGCTAAGACCGAGTTCTTCGATGCGCTCTCCGGGATTACTGACCCTGAAGAGAAGCGAGAGGCGATCACCCAGACATTCTATAGGGATGTCTTTGGCAGGCTCGTTAAGGAGAGCGGAGCAAAACACCTCCTGCAGGGAACGATTTTAACCGATGTGGATGAGACGGTTGCAGGGATCAAGAGGCAGCACAATGTCTTTGAGCAACTCGGAATCGATCCGGAGAAGACGTTCGGATACAAGATCATAGAACCGCTGATACAGCTGCGAAAGGACGGTGTACGGAAAGTGGCAGAGGCACTCGGTCTGCCAGACGAAATTTACAACAGGATGCCGTTTCCGGGACCGGCTCTTGCTGCCCGCGTGATCGGAGAAGCCACCCCTGAGCGGATCGAGACCGTCAGGCAGGCAACAGTGATCCTCGAGGAAGAACTGGCAGATACCGGGGCTTTCCAGTACATGGCGATCCTGCACGAGGACCGGGTCACAGGCATGAGAAACGGAGAGCGGGACTACGGCACGCAGATCGAGATCAGATGCTGGGAGAGCGTCGATGCAAGAACCGCAAGACCGACGAGACTGTCTTACGATCTGCTGGAACGCCTTGCTGAGCGGATCACAAACGAGGTTCCCGGTGTCGTGAGCGTAACGTACGGCATTGCGACAAAGCCACCATCGACGATGGAAGTGGTTTAGTTATATCGCAGATGATTCATGATTCAGGTGTGTAAGATGACAACAAAACGAATAATCCCATGTCTCGATACAACCTTTGACGAGAGCGGTAAAGCCGTGGTCGTCAAGGGAATCGAGTTTGAGAGCCTGCGGTACGCGGGCGACCCGGTAGAACTTGCCAGACGGTATGTAGAGCAGAAAGCCGATGAACTGGTCTTTCTGGATATCTCAGCCTCGACCGATGACAGAGCCACGATGACCGACGTGATCAGGAGGGTCGCTGACGTTGTCACGATCCCGTTCTGCGTCGGCGGCGGAATTGCGAGCTTCTCAGACTCCGAGCGGGTGCTTGGCGCAGGCGCAGACAAGGTCGGGATCAACACCGCAGCAGTCAAGAACCCGGAACTGATCAAGGAAGTCGCAGGCGCATTCGGGTCTGACAGAATCGTCGTTGCGATCGACTGCAAGCGCAGGTTCGAGGAAGGCGATGGAAAGACGGCAGTCGAGCTTGAAGACGGACGCAGCGCATGGTACGATGTCGTCATATACGGTGGCAAAGAGCTGACCGGAATCGATGCCATCAAGTGGGCACAAAAGATGCAGGACTTTGGTGCTGGTGAGATACTGCTCACGAGCAAGGATAGGGACGGGACAAAGGACGGTTACGACATTCCTGTGACCAAAGCGATCGCTGAAGCCGTGGATATCCCTGTAATCGCATCAGGCGGTGTCGGGACGATGGATCACATCTATGACGCGTTTGT
>DASC01000116.1:9078-11957 GCA_002503595.1 Candidatus Methanogaster sp. UBA203
GGATGGGGTGAAAGACCCGACCGCGCCACTTCGGAATGAATTGCAGGACATCCACGAAACTTTAGGTTGGACTTTCTATTTATTTTGCTGCTCTAAGAATGAGAGCCGCTGCTCCCGCAACAACAAAAACTGCCAATGCAACGCTAAATATCCCTTATAGTCCCAGATTCATAAACTTAGATATTATTAGCGCTGCGACAAGCACTCCCAACCCGCCTGTTCCAATAATTCCAAACGCTTTAATTGAACTCATATTAATAAATTAGATTGTTGTCACTTAAATGTTTTCACCATTGACTTTTTCTTTCAAATGTTATTAATTGATGATTCACAGATTCATCATAAATATTCCTAAGCCTTCCCACCTCCACCCCCTACTAAAAAACCCCGCTGCGGCAAAGCACCCCCAGCACTCCAGATCTTCACACCGTCTCGAACTCCGAATAATTCATCACCGCAGCAACCGGTTCGACCGCGACTGTAATTCCAACCTCTTGAATGGCGGAAATGGCATTCAATCCAGCCGGAATGGATATTCCAACCATGCCGGGCTCAACAGGCACACCGAGAACCGGACCGTGAGAGTCTCCAATCTCGTAGTGATCGATGATACCCACATCTACCACCTGATCCAGAACCTTCGATGCTTCGTTTCTGGCTGAATCAGGGACTGTCCGTACATTTGCAAGTAGAAGTCCACCCCCGGTCTCGACGATATCCAGAACCGAGGTCGTCTTCTGTGAAATGAATATCTTCATCGGGTCGATGGTTGTGCCGGCATACGCAATCAGATCGGTGTAGCGCAATGCTCGACTCTGATCGAACCGCAACATTCCGCCATATTCAATGTTTACAGGGATTCCGTGTTTCAGAAGAATCCCGTCACACGTTGCACTGCAAATTGTTGCAATCCCTACACGGTCCTCCGGGATTGTTACCGCGGGGTTGGATGCGCCTCCAACGATTACCTTAATCCGGCAGCTCATCTCGTGTTCTGACAGATACCGCAGAATCCCGAGCGCATCATCGAAATCATCCTTTTTTATGATGGTTATGTTTGCAATTACCAGCCCACGCTCTTCTTTGAGGTCAAAATTGGCATGGTAGATCATCTCTTCAATTCGGGCATGCATGAACCCGATACGATCCTGGACCAACGCCTCTTCGATCTCCCTTTTGCCAAGTTCAGTGATCGTTCTGCCGGCATACCCATGCCCTTTGGTGAGTCCGCGCTCGTCGAGTATGCGCAGGTGATACCGCACGCCACGTTCCTCCAGCTGGTATCCTTTCTCCTTAATATCATCTGCAATAACCCGCGCACCCACAGCACCCTCATGTTCATCGATCGCGCGCAGAATCGCAATCAGTTTCCGCTGTATCTGGGGATCGTCAGGGGAGATCATGGTTCCATATTACGCACCAATGATAAAAACATTAACTGAATTGTCCACACAATCGATGCGATGAGCGTCGCGGTTCATGCAGAATCTATAGGTCTCTATTCAAAGGGTGGGGTATTACACCCACCCGCGAGCCTGCATCGCCTCAACGACACGCTCGATAGCAACCACGTAAGCAGAACGCCGCATGTTTACGTCGTACTTCTTAGAACCCCTGAGTGTAGCGTGATACGCAGTAGTCATCTTCTCATCCAGACGTTCATGAACCTCCTCTTCTGTCCAGCAGTACCGGTTGAAGTTCTGCACCATCTCGAAGTATGAAACCGTCACCCCGCCAGCATTGCACAGGAAATCCGGTATCACATGAACACCTTTTTCATACAGGATATCATCCGCCTCCAGAGTGGTCGGACCATTGGCAGACTCGGCGACGATCTTTGCCCTGATCTTTGCAGCGTTCTCAACGGTAATCACATGCTCAAGAGCAGCAGGGACGAGGATATCCACATCGAGTTCAAGGAGGTCTTCGTTAGATATGGGTTCTGAACCCGGGAAGTTGATGACCGAACCTGTCTGTGCCTTGTGCTTGTAGACCGCCTGCGCATCAAGACCTGCAGGGTTGTATATGCCGCCCTTGCTATCGCTGACCGCCACAATCGTTGATCCAAAGAGGGTCTGCCCGAGTAGTGCTGCATGGTATCCTGCATTCCCGTAGCCCTGTATCGCAACAGTTGCGCCTTTCAGGTCAATACCGAATTCCTTTGCAGCTTCACGCACGCAGTACCAGCCGCCGCGGGCTGTTGCGTCGGTACGTCCAACAGAGCCGCCGATACACATCGGTTTTCCTGTGATGACGCCGAACTGGTTCTTTCCTGCAATCTTCGAGTACTCATCCATCATCCAGGACATGATCTGGGGCGTTGTGTACACATCAGGCGCGGGTATGTCCTGATCCGGTCCGATGAACTGGAAGACCTTGTCGATGTACGTCCGGCTCAGGCGTTCCAGCTCACCCTGCGACAGTTCCTTTGGGTTGCAGATGATGCCGCCCTTTCCCCCACCAAGTGGTATATCAACGAGAGCACATTTCCATGTCATCCACGCAGCGAGTGCACGGACGGTATCGATCGTTTCATCCGGGTGGAACCGGATTCCGCCCTTGGTCGGACCTTTCACATCGTTGTACTGTACACGGAATCCCTGAAATACCTTGATAGAGCCGTCATCCATGCGGATAGGTAGTGATACGTGCAGTTCACGCATTGGAACTCTGAGAATCGCGTGTGTGCCAGGGTCCAGATGGAGAATATCTGCGCATATATCCAGTTGTTTCTGGGACATTTCGAATGGGTTGAGTTTTGCCATTTACGTTCACCAGACATAGGTTGGCGGTAGGTGGTATATAAAAGTAACGGAGGTGGAACAGAACGAACGTTGCGACACAACGACAGCACAATCTCAGTTGCAAGGTCTATCTCA
>DASC01000116.1:11999-14514 GCA_002503595.1 Candidatus Methanogaster sp. UBA203
GGATTTGTGACCTGACATGCATCTACGAGCAGGTGATCCCATAGAATGGGGTAGTCTCTGGGGTTGCCCATCCCAACAAGGAGAATTCCACCGGTCTCAGCTTGCTTTAAGATGTTTTTCCGGATATCAGGCGACCAGTTTGCATTTTCCTTGTAAGCCAGTTCGTTTTTGGTGACCGTTATCGCGTGTTCAGGGCAGTAGGTCACGCACCGCTGGCATGCCACACATTTTTGATGTTCAGGCACTACCCTGTCCGTGAAATGCATGCACCCGAAGCTACAGTTCATAACGCATCGCTTGCACCGCCTGCACCGGTCGTAGTCGATCTTTGCGATGAATTCGGGTGGTAGCTCGGATGTCATCTATACCACCCCCTCAGAAAGCTCGCCTATAACAGGTGTTCCTGCTCTCGGACTCCATACCTCGTCCAGATCAGGCGCAATCTCTCTTATCGCCGATTCCTCTGATGACATGTAGAGCATATCATCCTTCCGGGCACAGGTCATGGGTCTTAACTTGATGCGGTCATTGAACCCGACCATGCCGCGGCTGTGCCCGAGAATGATGCTGAACGGGCCGTTTAAGAGTGCGCCGCCATAGACCTGCCGGAGCGCGGTTGCAATCCGGCGCTCACGATCAGGCATCCTGTCGATATCTTTCCAGAAGGGCGATGCAAGTACTTTTGCAGCCAGTTCAATCGGCAGCTTATGCCTGCGTACAAGCAGGTCAAAGAGGTACGCCACAACCTCGGTATCGGTCCGGAGTTCCAGCTTGTATCCGAACGGCTCAAGGTACCGCTTGTTGATCCCGTAGGATGATATCTCGCCGTTGTGGACGATTGACCAGTCAAGAAGGCAGAACGGGTGCGCTCCGCCCCACCATCCCGGCGTGTTCGTCGGAAAACGCCCGTGCGCCGTCCAGATGTATGCCTTGTACTCGCCAAGCTTGTAAAAGACCCCGATGTCCTCAGGATACCCAACACCCTTGAATGCTCCCATGTTCTTGCCGGACGACGCAACAAAAGCACCCTCGACCTCCGAATTGATCCCCATCACCTTCCCAACAACGTACTCACGATCCGATACAAACTTCGTCTTATCCGCAGGCACGTCCATGAAATAACGCCACAGGATCGGAGGGTCTGTGATCGGCTGCACCCCCTCTTCTTCGTATCTTCCTGCGGTCACCTCTTCGTAGGCGCCACCAGGGCGCGTTGGAATCTCCTCATCACGGACGATATCGAAGATGTCCTTGAGGTATTCCTCGCAACGCTCCTTCGCCACCACATCGTCAAACATTATATGGAAAGCATACAGGTCAGAATGCCTCGGATATATCCCGTACGCTGCAAAACCGCCTCCAAGACCGTTTGCACGGTCATGCATAAGTGCAATTGACTTGATAATCGCATTTCCGTCCTGCCTTCTTCCTGACTCGCTCATAATACCGGAGACGGAACATCCGGACGGAATGTAACAGTTACATCTCATTTTACCATACCTGCCTCTTGATTTTCTTCTCGGTCTTCTTCATTTCCTTCATCTTCTCTATTTCCTTTATTTTCCCGATTTCGCTCTCTGATGATCGCAATCAAACCTTTCAGCTCGTCTGAACCGCTCTTCGGGGGCTCCGGGAGTTTCAGTTTCTTGCGCATTGCGGTTGGCTCACCCAGCTTTCCAGTGTCCAGGAAGAGCGCAAGTCCACCTTTGAAACCCTCGGGAGCTATACCGCGGTCGCTTGCAAGGCTCTTCAGACGGTCAAAGACCTTTAACATGCCGAACTTCTGCGGACAGAGTTCATAACAGGTGTAGCAGTTTGTGCAGTACCAGATATCAGGAGACCGGGCGACCTCATCGAGCTTGCCATGCAGAACATCGCCGATTATCCGGTTCGGCTCAAACCGCGGAATCGATTTCGTGACCGGACAGTTGTTGACACAAGCAGCACACTCGTAGCAACGTCGCAGATCAGCGAGATTGAAATACTCCCTCGCACTCGCGAGATGCCCGGAGCGCTCATGCCACTTTTCGATGAACGAGTCCGTCTCGACCCGGTGCATATTCATGCCGAGTTCGGAAGGCTCAAATCCAAATGCAAGCCCCATCAGTTCCGTGAAATACACAACAGGTATGTGCAACCGCTCGCCGCTCTTCTCCATTAAGTACTGCTTTGAATCGAACTGGGTGAAGCAGGCAGGACACATCATCGTCATGGCATCAGAAATATCCTGAACCTCAAGAATCTTCTCGCGAGCCAGTGCGATTGCGTCTGATGGATCCTCTGTGTTGGAAAGATCGTTTCCACAGCAGAGCATCTTTGTGCGGTAATCAATACTTCTGGCGCTCAGCGCCTCGACGAGAAGATCGAACTTCGTTGGCTCATTCGGGTCGTCAAAATGTATCGCAGAACTCGGACGGACCAGATGACATCCGTAGTGAACTGCAATATTCATCCCGTCAAGCGGTCTTGTTACGTGTTTTTTTATTGCGTCTGTGCCGATGTCGTCGTACAATAC
>DASC01000115.1 GCA_002503595.1 Candidatus Methanogaster sp. UBA203
CGTTTTTGTATTCACAGAAATTAGTTCGTTTTCAATTTCTTTTTGTCTCTCCAAATTCTCATTATGAAAAGCAAATCCTTCAGATCTGATATAATATTTCACTTGTGGTTTATTCTTATCTACAAACTCTTTTTTACTAAAAAACTCATTTAACACATTTTTAATGTCTTTTTCAAATTCAGTTCCACCAATTTTGTCTTTTAACATCGATGACAAAGTTTTAGTCAGAATATTATCAAGTCTATCACTTGTTATGTTTATTTGAGGTTTGTTGCCTTTGAAGTTCCCTATCCACAAATATGCATTTCCCGAATCGCCATTCGTACCTTTGCAATTTACTGGTTCAGAGCTGATTTCAATCTTTTTCGCGTCTGTGTTAAAATTTAGAAGAATAACATGCTGCTTGAAGGGATTGTCTTTATCCTTTCTATTTGGTTTCTCTTCTGGAATTTCTATACAAGTCGTATCAAGTAAAACATCTTTATCTAATACCCCGCCTGCCGCGTACTCTCCAATTTCCCTGATCGCCTCGATCATTCGAACCACCGATACTTACCCATTACACATCTCTTCGCCCCAATCCAATATAAATTCTCTGCCCAAACTTCACACGCACTACCTCTGCCCCGCCCACATCGCCACCGATATCCACAGCACCAGCACACCCCCCATTTCACCCGCCGACGATCACCGTCCCCCGAAAAACCCCTCGAATCGCATCGATCACGCTCCCGGGGTATCTCCCGTTTACGACCCGGCAGTCAAGCGACCTCGAAATCAGCAGTCGCGGCAATTCAAGATCGACACATGTCTCGCCCATCCCGAGTAACTCCCGAGCAGTAATCTCAGAAACGAGCGCACCATCCCGGAGTATCCCGTCCACATCTGTCGCCTTTATGAACACAGCACCCAATCGTGACGCAACCCAGCCAGCGATAGTATCTGATGTGGCGTTCCATGTGTGCTCGATCCCGCTACCTTCCCCGCTACCCTCTCCGCTATCAGATCTCTTCAGCAGATCATAAACGAGAAGAACCGATACACCTGCCCGGATCGATTCCTCGCCGATATCTGTGACCAGTGCAGCTCCCGTCCCGTCTGCAAGATAATGCCCGTACTGATCCATCGCAAGAACCGCCATCCAGTGTGCGGCTTCGTCAGAGATGCCATACATATCGCTTGCGGTTCGCACGGTATCTGCAAACACGCCGCCGCCCGGAACGATGAGGATGCGCTCTTTTTCCGATGCGTATCTGTGAAGCTCACGCACCAGTTCCCGTGCGCTTTTTATCAGACTCCCGCCAATCTTTATCACGGTGACTTCCTCCCCGCTACAAGTAGCGGGGCTTCCTGATTCATAGCGGTTGCTCATGCAACCATCTCCACAGGCGTTAATTCCCCGCAGTCCGCGGGTACATGCTTATTTAAGATGTTGATTGCGGCGTTATGATCTCGTCCCATGACCGCCCCACAGTCCGGACATCGGTATGTCCTCTGTGAGAGCGGCATCGACTTGATACAACCGCAAACCGAACAGTGTTTTGATGTATTTCTCGGATTAACCAGTTCTACGACTCCACCAGTGTATTCTACTTTGTAGGTCGTTAGGCTGATTAACATGCTCCAAGATGCATCGTGAATTGATCTTGCAAGATGATGGTTCTTAACCATGTTTTTAATCTGCAAGTCCTCAAATATGATTCGATCGTAGTTATCTGCGAGTGTCCGGCTTGCTTTGTGCAGGTAGTCCTTTCGAGCGTTTCTAACCTTACGGTATATCCCTTTAAGGATAATCTTTTGCTTATTCCGGTTATTTGATCCTTTCTTTTTTCGTGATAGGTATCTATGCGCTTTCCTTAACTTTGAGTCGCACTTATCCAGCGTTTTAGGATTCTCAATCTCCGTACCGTCTGATAGTGTTGCAAGTGTGTTTATCCCGACATCTACGCCGACAGAGGTATTAACCTTCTTTGGCTTCGGGTCTGGCAGTTCCACGCTAAAGGATGCGTACCACTGATCCCCTTCCTTTTTGATCGTGCAGGTCTTAACCTTCCCTTCGATCTCTCGATGCTGGAAGATTCTTATCGCTCCGATCTTCGAGAGATGGAGTTTACCACCTTCAATCTTATATCCTGTTCCGTAAGGGTCTGGATATGTGAATGAGTCGTATCGATTCCTTCCCTGAAATCGCGGGTATCCTACCTTCTCCGCACCACTCTTAACGCGTCTGAAAAAGTTCTGGAAGGCAGTATCTACACGACGTAAAACGTTTTGCAGGATGTGAGCGTACACACCCTGATAGTCCATGTATCTCATCCACNNTAATACGATAATCCACAATGGCAGTCCTCATAAGCTACTTTCCGGTCGTGTAACGAGTCGTTGTATAGTTTCCGGCACACAGAGAGCACGTGAAGTAATAGGATAGTCTGTTTTCGTGTTGGGTACATCCGATATTGAAACGTCTTTCGCATGTTAACGATACCTTCTTTAACTCGAAGGTATATATAGCCTGTGCACGCTCGCAGCGATGCGTTTTTGTCGCATGTTAACACGCTGCGGGCGTGCGTATCCCCTCTCATGGCTTCTTTTCGTGCGCGGTACAACTCGATTCCAGAGATATTTATAAGTTTATTCCACATCTCATCTAACCTAATTATGTAATTCTCGATTCTCGTTGTGCGGGGTGGCTTGCCCCGCTACAAGTAGCGAGGTTTGCGCTGCCCCCTGCGCCCCCTTTTCTATCAAGCCATTCACCTATGCCTCATGATGATCGCATCCTCGCCGTCGGTGTAGTACCCATACTCCATTCCTGTGACCGCGAACCCGAGCCGCTGATAGAACCGTACGGCACCGAGGTTGTGGCTTCTGACCTCGAGTGTGATGTTCATGATCTTCTTCTGGTGGAATGCGGCAATAACGCCTTTCATCAACTGCGTGCCGACACCGAGCCCATGGTACGCTTCTCGCACCGCTATCGAAAAGACCCTGCCGTACACACCATACTCGCCGACCGCTGTTATCCCTGCCACAAATCCGACCACTGCGCCCCGGTCTTCTGCGACAAAGAACGTATTCATATTCAACTCGTAGAGACTCATGTACAGATATGGATCATGTTCGCTGAACTGCTCATGTTCGATCTCGATCACGCCAGCGAAATCGCCTGGCTTAAATCTGCGTATGAGGATCATTTTTATCTATTATTCTCGTCGATCATGATATTTCACTTCTGCTGTAAGTATGGGCACTCTGATACTTTGGTAACCAAAAGCCATATATATTACTTTACAGTTACTTAAGTAACATGGAGGCGGATGGACATCTGGAGACCGGAAAACAACTTGAACAGAGTGCAAAAATCCTGTCACATAATCCTGAAACGCATGTAAAAGCGATCGTCGAACTCGTCTTTGGGGCTGCGCACCATTATGCTGCGTTTGGCTTGCAAACAAGATACGGAGAGCACAGCGACAAACACAACCAGATCCTGGGGTTACTGAGGAAACATGGGGATCTGGATATATCAGCCAGTTTCGAAGCGATCGACTCTTTACGGGCTGGCAGATTCTATGGAAGACGTGGCAATGCTGATGCCGCGGAACAATGTATGGAATATCTTCTGGTGATCAAACAATGGTGCACCCAGAGCTAAAAAAACTGATCTCCGAACTATTTTATGCAGCGCAAGAGATTCCAAAACTGCAACAACTCATTCTATTTGGCAGCATCGCCAGAGAAGAGGAGGACAGGAGGTCTGACGTAGATCTTTTGCTCGTTTTCAACATAAAAGGCGATCCGGAAAGGGAGATTCGTGATATTACCCACCGGAGACTAACCGAAGCCTTCAAAAAATCCGAATGTCAGCGGAATGCCCAGATAACCTTTGCGAACACGGATCTGGATCCGGATCCGGACTTTCTTGAGAAGACAGTTAGAGACGGAATTATAATATGGGGGCGACCGATGGTTTTTGCAGGCGGTGACATCCTGACTCCTATGATCTTATTCGAGTACACTGTTGGCATGAAATCAGGGACTGACAAGGTCATGTTCTATCGTGCATTGAAAAGAATTCAATTTATAAAAATAAAAAATGGGATCGTTGTTGATGAAAAAAGCGCAGAGGATGTTGATAGGATATTACAGGCAAATAGAATTTCATATCACAAGAAACAGATTTGGTTTCCGTGATCCGGGCAATCGCGCTTAGTATATTACTATATGTAGCAGTCGGTGCTAATCTTTGCGCCGAACCACCCTTGACTGGAGATGACGTCCCGGAAAGATCTCGTGCACCATCCCGGTGCCATGCCGCTCTTTGATCATCGCGCGCAGTTCAACCTCGTAATCGGATTTCTCGATCTTCTCACTCTCATCTTCAGCAATCTCGAGATGATCGCCCACCAGCGCATCCACCGCGCGCCTCCCGTATCCGAGCAGCGGTCTTACATACATGCAACCACACCGATCCTCGATGCGCCGTGCATCCGGTAGCTTGAGCATCGGAACGCGGTCATCTCTCCGCGTCCCGTCTGCGATGATCGCATGTCCGGCCGCCGCACACGAAAGCGCGCAACCGTGAATGTGATCGATCGCGCGGTTTGGATACCCGTCACTGACAGCGATCGCGCATGCAGACTCAAGGATCGCGCCATCGATCCGCAGCACTTCGTGCGGAAACCCGAGTTCTGATGCGACCTTTGCCGCGGGTTTCCATGTCTCCCTGAATCCGAAGTTGCAGGTCGCAAGCGTTACATCAAAAAAAGGCTCAAGCAGTATCGCTGACAGCGAACTATCCTTCCCGCCACTGAACAGGACGAAGATATCCATTCATATATGCTTAATTGTCATTTCCCGCTTTTTCGGCTGTATCTGCTGGAGTAGCGTCTTCAATTTCGCGTCATCGATCATGGTCTGCAAACGTCCGGACTGCGCAAGCGATATGAGTTGCATCTCAACCTGCTCTGCCAGTTGCGGACGCGCCAGCTTCAGTGACGTCAGCCGCTCCCTCGCATCCGGGGTCAGGATCTGCCTGAGAATCGTCTGCTTCGCTTCATCGACCTGCTGCTGCTGTGCCTGCTGCTGCGCAGCCTGATACTGAGCACCGGCTTGCTGCTGCTGCAACTGCTCAAGCCGCCGGCGTTTAATCTCTTCAAGTTCATCAGACATGGTTATTCACTTGATTCCTGCTGTTTTACTTCGTAAGCGGTATTGTCCAGAAATCGCTGCCCATCAGGAGTCGTAGCACGCCCTTCTTTCAGTGTTTTGACATATCCGATCTTTTCCAGTTGCTGGACAACCTTCCGTATGATAGATCCGCTTCCTTTTTTGAATGATGGCGGCATCGTTCCGTTGCGCTCCTTTCCACCATATTTTGACCGTAACCTCGAGACGCCGATCGGTCCCTCGGTACGTATCTGCCGCAGCACTGCAGCGCACCGCACATACCACCAGTCCGCATCAACAGGCGGCATCTGCTTATGTGCGCCCGTCTTTACATATCCTGCCCACTCCGGGGGTTTGATCTCATCGCTTGCTTTCAGTTTCTGTGCAGCGCACATTATCAGTTCGCTTGCTGGTACGTCGTATGCCGTTGTCATGCAATCCACATTGTATTCCAACACGGATAAATTAACCTATCGGCTGTTGGGGTCATCTGAACTGTCACCATGCTTGGCAACCGCGCTCTTGGAGACCGTCTCAAGACGTATTTCATCGATAACGGTGTCATGAGGCAGGGGGAACCTGAATGGATCGTCTCGGTCTTCAAAGACCTCGGCGTACACGTGGAGGTCATCGATGCCAGAACCGAGTTCTTCGATGCGATGAGCGGAATCACTAATCCTGAAGAGAAGCGGGAAGCGATCACCCAGACCTTCTACAAGGACGTCTTTGGCAGGCTCGTTAAGGAGAGCGGGGCAAAGCACCTCCTGCAGGAAACGATCTCAACCGACGTGGATGAGACCGTTGCAGGGACCAAGAGGCAGCACAATGTCTTTCTGCAACTCGGAATCGATCCGGAGAAGACGTTCGGATACAAGATCATAGAACCGCTGATACAGCTGCGAAAGGACGGTGTACGGAAAGTGGCAGAGGCACTCGGTCTGCCAGAGGAAATCTACAGCAGGATGCCGTTTCCGGGACCGGCTCTTGCTGCCCGCGTGATCGGAGAAGCCACCCCTGAGCGGATCGAGACCGTCAGGCAGGCAACAGTGATCCTCGAGAAAGAACTGGCAGATTCCGGGGCTTTCCAGTACATGGCGATCCTGCATGAGGACCGGGTCACAGGCATGAGAAACGGAGCGCGGGACTACGGCACGCAGATCGAGATCAGATGCTGGGAGAGCGTCGATGCAAGAACCGCAAGACCGACGAGACTGCCTTACGATCTGCTGGAGCGCCTTGCTGAGCGGATCACAAACGATGTTCCCGGTGTCGTGAGCGTAACGTACGGCATTGCGACAAAGCCGCCATCGACGATGGAAGTGGTGTAGTCAATCGCAGATGATTCAGGATTCAGGTGTGCAAGATGACAACAAAACGAATAATCCCATGTCTCGATACAACCTTTGACGAGAGCGGTAAAGCCGTGGTCGTCAAGGGAATCGAATTTGAGAGCCTGCGGTATGCGGGCGACCCTGTAGAACTTGCCAGACGGTACGTAGAGCAGAAAGCCGATGAACTGGTCTTCCTCAACATTTCAGCCTCGACCGATGACAGAGCCACGATGACCGACGTGATCAGAAGGGTCGCAGACGTTGTCACGATCCCGTTCTGCGTCGGCGGCGGAATTGCGAGCTTCTCAGACTTCGAGCGGGTGCTTGGTGCGGGCGCAGACAAGGTCGGGATCAACACCGCAGCAGTCAAGAACCCGGAACTGATCAAGGAAGTCGCAGGCGCGTTCGGGTCTGACAGAATCGTCGTTGCGATCGACTGCAAGCGCAGGTTCGAGGAAGGCGATGGAAAGACGGCAGTCGAGCTCGAAGACGGACGCAGCGCTTGGTATGGTGTAGTCATATACGGCGGCAGAGAACTCACCGGAATCGATGCCATCAAGTGGGCGCAGAAGATGCAGGACTTTGGCGCTGGCGAGATACTGCTCACGAGCAAGGATAGGGACGGGACAAAGGACGGCTACGACATTCCTGTGACGAAAGCAATCGCTGAAGCCGTGGATATCCCTGTAATCGCATCAGGCGGTGTCGGGACGATGGATCACATCTATGACGCGTTTGTCAACGGCGCGGATGCGTGTCTTGCAGCGAGCATATTCCACTACGAGAGCTGCACTGTGGGCGAGATCAAGGAGTATTTGAGAGAACGAGGGATGGGGTGAACGCCCCGGTCTTCGATATTTTTCAGACCACCGAGCGGGTCATGCTCCAGATAAGGGATTTTCATGTCTCCTTCCTCAATGCCGAATCGCGGACAGAATCTCTCAAGGGTTTTTCGCTGTCAATTCTCGTAACAAGCCACAAATCCGGTCAAAAGTCGTCTCGTTGACGCGTCCGAATGTTCTCACTGCGATTGACTGGGCAAGCGTGTAAATCTTATCGGCGCGGACGCGACTTGGGCGTCTGAGGCTTCCAATTTCCAGATCATTGGAAGTAATCACAAATCCATAATCAGAAAGCTGCAGATTCGATGTCATTGCCACAACCACAACATCATCGGTTTTCCTGTTGTATTCATCATTTGATATAATAATGACAGGAGGGCGTCGTTGCGATGACAGGTCTGTGAATGGAATCGGAATCAGGACGATATCCCGCCCAATCAAGCATCGTTCCATTCCTCATCATCGATCGGATTATCCCAGAATTCGAGTGTGCTTTCGGATGCCTGCATCAGATCGCTGAAGTCGTCCGGGAACTCCCGTACAACGAAAAGGACAACCCGCGTCCCCTTCGAGAGGGGGGTTTTCAACTCCAACCTTCCGCCGTCCGAAACCTCCATCTCGTATTTGAGTGCGGTCTGGTGCATGAATATTGATTAGTGGTTCTGATATATTATGCTATGGCGTGGTCGTGCAGGGCGGAAGCAGGTTTACTATCATCGATGTCACCCGGGTGGGCGCGGGTATTTGTGACGCCACCACCCCCAGCCATGATTTAATCGTATGCGGTCTTCCTCAACTTAATTCGGTAGATTGTGATTATTTTATCCTTCTGATCAATCTCATAAAGCATCCGGTACTTTCCTTCTCTGATCCTATACCGGTTCCCCCCTCCTCTCAACTTCGCAACACCCTTTGGAAAGGGGTCGTTTATCAGCCTCTGAATGTTTCCATCGATTCTGATGTACGTCTTATCGTCAAGAGCATCGAGATCCTTCTTTGCGCTCTTCTTGATCCGGATCTCATACATCCTGTTTCAACCTGCGCCTCCGATATTCCTCATAATCCGTCGTTTCTTCGGTTTTCAGCAATTCAAAATCCATAGCGTCTTCATAATCTTCCAACACCCCCATCACTGCTTCAAATGTCGGGATATCCATAATCACTCCCCTTTTCTCGTTATTTTGGTAGACATACTGCAAATTCTCTTCTTTTATCTTAAGCATCTTCACCCTCCTTATCTACTTTTATGATTTATTCGACAACACCTCATTTAAGGATTACGTCTCTACGTATCTTCTTCTATTTGCCTGCCGCCCCACTTCCAACCACACAAAAACCCTGCTGCGGCAAAGCACCCCCGCACCCCAGATCTTCACACCGTCTCAAACTCCGAATAGTCCATCACCGTAGCAACCGGTTCGGCTGCGACTGCAATTCCCACCTCCTGGATGGCTGCGATGGAGTTCAGTCCGGCGGATACCGAGATTCCGGTCATGCCCGCAGCAACAGGCGCACCGAGCACCGGACTGTGAGGGTCTCCGATCTCAACGCAATCGATGATGCCTGCCTCCACGGTACGAGCAAGGATCCTTGATGCTTCGTCTCTGGCTAAATCCGGGACTGCTCGTACATTTGCAAGCAGAAATCCATCTCCGGTCTCGACTATATCCAGAACCGAGGTCGTCTTCCATGAGATAAATATCTTCATCGGGTCAATGGTTGTGCCTGCATAAGCAATCAGATCGGTATAGTGCGATGCCTGATTTTTATCGAACCGCAACATGCCGCCATAGTTGGTGTTGACCGGGATGCCATGTTTCAGAAGAATCCCGTCACACGTTGAACTGCAAATCGTTGCAATCCCTACATGGCCCTCCGGAACCACGACCGCATGATCGGATGCACCTTCTTTGATGATCTTAATCCGGCAGTTCATGTCGTTTTCTGACAGATACCGCAGAATCCCGAGTGCATCATCGAGATCCTCCTTTTTTATGGTGGTTATGTTTGCAATTACCAGTCCACGCTCTTTTTTGAGGTCAAAATCAGTCTGGTAGATCATCTCCTCAATTCGGGCATGTATAAACCCGATACGATCGTGGACCAATGCCTCTTCAATCTCCCTTCTGCCACTCTCGGTGATCGTCCTGCCGGCATATCCATGCCCTTTTGTTAAGCCCCGCTCGTCAAGGATGCGCAGGTGGTATCGCACGCCGCGTTCTCCGAGAGGATAGCCCCGCTCTTTAAGAGCATCTGAAATGATCCGTGCACCAACAGCGTCCTCGTGCTCGTCGATCACGCGTAGAATCTCTATCAGTTTACGCTGTATCGGGGGGTCATTAGAGGAGGTCATGGTATCTCTGTACTTTCCAATGGTAAAAACATTAACGGACGTGCGAGATCGTCACTTTGGTCTGTTTGACTATAAACATTAAAAAATAAAAGTGCGGCAGCGATTACTCCTCGTGCCATGCCGATGATCTTAACCTCGCCGCCGATGTCCTTTGCGCACTGTCCGCATTTGAGTTTGACGGTATTGATATTGAGTTTCCCCGGGTGCATACTCCTGAAGGCACAATCGAAAATTCCAGTGAAATCACTATATCCTTAAATTTTTAGGGTCTTTGGTATCTCG
>DASC01000014.1 GCA_002503595.1 Candidatus Methanogaster sp. UBA203
TTCTACTGCGTAGAATGTAAGATTGGATATTTCTTCGGTATCCAGCTCTTTGAAGTCCTTATCTTCCCTCATACACAGTATAGGATGAGTCGAGTTATTGGATAATGTTTAAGTGGTTCAAATACCATTTAATAATAGCAATGAACGAACTACTTCATGGAGAACATCGGGCAAGATGGGTTACCATCTCAAACGATGAATATGAGAGTATGAAATCAACCATTGAAGTACTCTCTGATAACGAACTTTTAAGGCAGATTCAGGAGAGCAGAGAAGATTACCGTCGTGGCAGATTCAAGAAGTTATCCGAACTCATCGATAGCTAGTGCTTTTGCATCTCGTCCTTATGTTTCAAAGCTACGATTAAGACGATTCGCTCTTCTTCATGAATTTCAAAGAGCACTCTCCACCTTTTTTCAAGATAGATCTCCCAGATGTTAGAAAGAGGTTTTCTCAACGGCTTTCCGTAAACCGAGGGCTCCGTTTCGAGTTTTTGCAGTTTTTTGTAGAATCTGTTGATGAGTTCTCTGTTTTTGAGGCGTTTCTTTACTTCATCCTGAATCTTACGCGGAACAACCACTTCATAACGACTTGTCGTTCTTGTTTTGATGGTAAAAGGGCTCATTTCATTCCTCTGTAACAAATATGTCTTTCATATACCTATAAACCTGATGCAGACGCTGTCTGAAAATCAAGTGATTTATCACCGCGGAGAACGCGGGGGCGCAGAGTTTCGAGACCCTTTTCAACCCTCTGCGTGGCTTTGCACACTCTGCGGCAGAATCCAAGGGCATGGCGATTTCACTGGAAAAATCGACAGTGCCATTATTATTTAAACTTAATCCGATTGTTTCTGGTTTCATTTTTTGGCTCCCTTTATGATATGTATAATTAAATTCCAAATTACAATTAATACAACGATTATATCAAGGTTCTTTAACGGCGCAATGATCTGTTTTATTGACATTTTATTATTTTTTCTACAATAGTAATTTAAAAAGTTTATCATATCATATAAAGCTTTATATATCTAACAGTTTGATAAAAGTAGGATCGTCTATTATTAACATTGGTTTGAGATCTTATAAATGTTGTTATACCGGCTAATGCTATCGATACACTCTCGCTATACTATTGAAAGTACACAAAATTATACTAAAGTGGAGATTATAATAATTGACTAAAACAAGTGAAGTTATGGGGATGTTGCAAGATACTACTACTACATCTGAAATAGTCGAAAAAGTTGGATGTAGTAAACAACTTGTTACACAATGTCACAAGAAAATGAAGGTTGATGAACCAGCAAACGATCTTAGTACGGATGAGGAAATGGATAACAAATACGAATATCGTTCTGCTTTAATCCACCTGTCGTTCACGTCCCAGCCCCTTCCGCCGCTTGTCATCCATCCGGTAGACCCAATCCCTGCTCCGGTACCGCTCCACGAGGCGGCTCGCCAGCTGATCCTCTGAATCAGTCAGCGCACCACGAACAGTGGTTACCCCAAGCGCATCCTCAAAACCCTTCTTCAGCACCTCAGGCACACCGCAAATGTCATAACCGCGTTGCCCGAGCAGATCAGAGAGCGTAATCATTCCATCCCTCGCATACCGAACATCCGCTGCCAGGTTATTTGTAGGGTCTTTCAGCACCCGATCCATCTCATCGAAATCAAAGTCCAGGAGGAGACTACCATTGACAAGCACTGCACCGTCAAACCTGCCCTGTGCATTCCCTGAGATTTTCCGCCCACCCGAATAGACGGCGTTACGAGCAGGTTCAATTGCACCGTCGCAACCAAGAGCCTCAAGCGCTGATACCACTCCACCAAGGACACGCGAATATGCGTTTTGGATGTCCGGTGGTATCACACCACCCGCCTCGCGTCCGATAACGGAAAAAAGAATCTGGTTCTCATCACAAAACCCGCATCCACCTCCAAGCACCCGCCGTATCACCTGGATATCGTTTGCCACGCAGTAATCCTCGTGTATCTCATCTTCCACGTACTGGTGGTATCCAAGATACACGACCGGGGTTCTGACACGCCAGAAGAGAATCGTCTCATCGACCCTGCCAGCGCCAACATGTTTCGCTATCGATTCAAAGAGTGCTGCGCTGTAGTAACCGTCGATTCTGCCGGCATCGATGAATCTCCATGTCATGCCCAGTACTCCTCAAACGTCACCCATACTTCGGGCAGATGTCGCTGCAACAACTCGTTTGAAGCACAATAGCGATCCAGCTTCTTTCTCTTCTCAAGTGATCTGGCAAGCGGTCTTCCAAGAAGCCTGCCAATCCTGGTTTCATACTGCCCGAGCAGTGTCGTGTCGTCA
The DNA here is from genome assembly GCA_002503595.1 of Candidatus Methanogaster sp. UBA203. Lineage (GTDB taxonomy): Archaea > Halobacteriota > Methanosarcinia > Methanosarcinales > Methanogasteraceae > Methanogaster_A. The sequence continues at coordinate 2,341 of DASC01000014.1, forward strand.
TTTTCAAGGGCATTGATTATTGTTTTCCCTGCGATCTCGCCTGCCAGCATCGCATTATTGATGCCCGCACCCGTGACCGGGTCCGCCATTCCGGAACTGTCGCCCACAAGCAGGACATTTCCGTAGCAGAGCTTCTCCCGAAGTCCGTCTATGGGAAGAGCGCCTGCCATGTATTTGGTTCTCTCTCCGCTGAGCCGCTCTGCCACAGAGGACTCGCTGATGAAGGCATCCAGGTATTTGTGCGGGGACCTGGAACCTGCAACGGTTGTCCCCAGACCAACTTTCGCGGAGTTGTGACCTATGGGGTAGACCCATACGTATCCGCCGGGCGCATAATCCGCATCAAAGAATATCTCGCAGGTATCCGGTTCTGGCAACGGCTCGATTCCCCTCAGGTGATACTGGGCGCAAAATGCGGCTCTCTGCCTTCTCTCACCCAGAAGCGATGCAACCCTTGAAAAGACACCATCTGCGCCGACGATGATCGTCCCGAAAGCCTCGCCACCGCGAAATCTGACACAGTCGCCGGTCAGATCGATCAGCGGAGATTGCCATCTGATGTGTGCACCCGATTCTTCCGCCGCTATCGCAAGCGCCATATCAAAGGACGATCTGTCAACCACGAAACCGTTTAATTGAAAGTCATGAAAAGACATATCCGGAAAATATGTGCGCATTTTTCTTATTTTTGACTGGATGGTGCAGCAACGGGGCAGTTCGATGTTAATGGTGTTGCCGATATATCCTGCACAGGGTGACCTGCATGATGAGTCTTTTTCCAGCACCAGTACACGATATCCTGCCTGAGCCACCGCCGCTGCAGTAACCGACCCGGCAGGACCCGCACCCGATACTATCAGGTCATAGTTCATCAGTTGTGTATCTCAAGAATGTGGTATTTAAAGGGTGGGGTGCCGGTGCTTGCTGATATGGAGGTCTTCGAGGTCTGTTACTTCTGATAATGCACTGTGGGGGCTTTTTCGTGTTTGACCAGAGGTCATGGATGGACGAATATCGTGCCCTTCACTCCTTTCTTTTCTTCGCACCCTTCACAGCCTTCGCCACCACCTGCTCGGAAAACACATTCAAGATATGCTTCTCGTACTGCGCTGTCTCGATATGTGAATACCTGATAGGCAACTTAAACGCCTTTGTCTCCTTCTTCAGCTGACTATAAAGACCCTTCGACCCCGAGGTCAACGCCTCATCAGTCGTGCCCTCGGGTCAGCATCACGTCACCGGCGCCTGACTCAAAAGCATGACCCACGATGTCCGCATCCAGCAGATGAATCGATGACACCTGAATGATCCTGATCAAAGGAGAATACTGCGTCCCGTTGACGCCAGCAAGATCCGCCGCCGCATACGCCACGGGGTCGGGTCGATGTACACGATCACAAACCCCCAGCTTCCAATGCCAAAATCAACTTCTGACAAAGTCTGGAACTTATCCAGATGTCTTTGCGCTTCTTTATTTCTCCAAGACACTCTTTCAGTTGAGATTTGGAAATCAACTCCCTCTGATACAGTTCGATCAGAACACCCAGCGTCCCTTTCAATGTCGTAGCAGCTGACATCTTCAAAAGATTCTTTTCTGCCACCTAACAAGCATCAAAGTCATCAATGAGAAGATAATCAGCAGAAATCTGTAAAGCCACCCTTATCGCCTCTAATTCACCTCGATGCAATTCAGAAGACAGATCCAGCGGAACTTCTTCTGTTTCATCCGACGGGAAAATTACAATCTGTCCACTCCGGCAGAATTTATCCACTTCTGCCGCATCTCGGGATCCAATGACCAAACCTACCGCCACCACCTCACGATAAACCGTTTCTGATATGATGAGTGTCGTATAAATCGAAAACACCCTGTAGAGAACTCCGAGCTTTGCCGGCGCCATCAAGGGACCTGAGTCAGAAACAGCAGTTATTTTTGCCATTTTCACAGGTTGACTGCCATTTTTGGAGTTATTACAGATTCAAAGAGTGATTCATCGCATTTGGGTTCTAATCCATGAGCATAAGCAATTGGTATCATTTCCCGGATGGAAATGCCTGCCAGTTCGGCAACTTTCGCCAGAGACGCGCCACCTCTCTTGTATCTCTTTATCGCTCTTTCTATCCGGAACTGCTTCAACCCCAATTTCAGGATTTCACAGACGGACGAGTCCTCCACAGGGAGCGTCTCTGCCAGATAGTCCGGCAATTGGAGTGTGGTTATTTTCATGGTTTCTGATCTGTTTTTAGATAGTATAAATTTATTACAGGATGGAACAGTTTTTGAGCTACTCCGCCCTCTTTTTTCCTTTCTTCGTACTCTTCGCAGCCTTCGCCGCCACCTGCTCTGAAAACACATTCAGCAGATTCATCAGCTTCTCGTACTGCGCTGTCTCGATGTGCGAATACCGGATCGGCAACTTAAACGCCTTCGTCTCCTTCTTCAGCCGACTGTAAAGATCCTTCGACCTCGAAGTGAGCGCCTCATCAGTCGTTCCCTCAATCAGCATCACGCCGCCGGCGCCTGACTCAAAAGCGTGACCCACGATATCCGCATCCAGCAGATGAATCGATGGCACCTGAATGAACCTGATGAGCGGCGAATACTGCGTCCTGTTGACACCAGCAAGATCAGCCGCCGCATACGCAGCAGGATCGATGTACACGATCACACCCATGCCCGCGTCAAGAATTCCTTCTGCCTGCGCCTTCAACTGCTCCCGCGTGTAATTCGCAATCTCAACAGCCCCCTCTGGGCAGACTGCCGCACAGATTCCACAGGTGTTGCACGAGAGCGGATCGAGAACAGGCACGGGCTTTCCACCGTCTCCGTCCACCATCGTCAGCGCACCATAAGGACACTCCTCCACACATACGCCGCAGCCGTCGCATGCATCCGAGATCACGGGTTTTTCAGGCGATACCGAGATCGTGCCAATCCCTAAGAACTGGTGGATCTTGTGTGCCGCACCGATTGCTTCGGTCACCGAGTCGTGGATGTCTTTTGGTCCGACAGCGCACCCTGCCACAAAGACGCCCTGATTTAATGTATTCACAGGATCAATCTTGACGTGTTTCTCCTCGATAAACCCGTCGCCACCTACAGGAACTCCCAGTTGGTCGGCGAGTTCTCGTGACCCCTTCGAAGGGATAAGCGACGGACAGAGCACAACCATGTCGAACTCAGCTTCCCCGATCTCGCCTAATAATGTGTCCTCGTATCTGACCTGCAATGTATCGCCGAGCGGATTCACCTCAGCCACACGCCCGCGGACAAAGTTAACACCAATCTCCTGCGTATGCTGGTAGAACTCCTCCATCCTTCTTCCTGCCGATCGCATATCGATGTAGAAGATTGTAACGTCCGCATCGGGTTTCATCTTTAAGACGAGCTGCGCCTGTTTCTGCGAATAGATGCAGCAGACCTTTGAGCAATGCTTATTTCCCCGATTGAAGTCGCGTGACCCGACGCATAACACGAACGCAACCCGCTCGGGAAACGTTCCATCTGCCTTCTGAAGCCTCATGCCGGTCTTGCTCTTGGCAGAGATCATCTCCTCAAACTCGATTGCGGTTATGATGTCCGGGTGATCTCCGTAGTGGTATTCCTCAATTATCGATGGATCGATCGACTCAAACCCTGTCGCAATCGTTATCGCGCCGCAATCCAGCTGTATCTCTTCCCCGGTATCATCAAGCCGGATCGCACCCGCAGAACAAACTTTTTCACATGCGCCGCATTCGATGCAGAGCTCCCTGTCGATTATGTATGCCTGCGGGATCGCCTGCGCAAACGGCAGGTAGATCGCATCCGCCGGGCACTTTGCTGCGCACCTGCCGCATGATGTGCACGCGATCGTGTCGACGTACCGCGGCGCACGGCGCAGGGCCACATTGTAATCGCCTGCACTCCCGTCAACCGATGCAACCTCTGTCTGGGTGTAGAGCGTGATATTTGGGTGGTTAAAGACCGCAACCATCTTCGGGGTGAGGATGCACTGCGAGCAGTCGAGCGTCGGAAACGTCTTTGAGAGGCCGATCATCTGCCCGCCGATGTATGGGGCTCTCTCGATCAGGACAACCTCGCGATCGTCTGCCATCTCGAGCGCAGCCGTTATCCCGGCAATTCCACCTCCAACGACGAGCACACGGTCTTTGACATCCTTTGTGATCGGGTTTAAGGACTCGAGGTTCCACATCCGGGAGACTGCGCCATTCACAAGCCCCCTCGCTTTCCTTGTAGCCTCCTCCTAATCCTCATGCACCCATGAACACTGCTCACGGATGTTTGTGATCTCAAGAAGCATCGGGTTGATGCCCGCTTTCTGTGCCATCGCACGAAACGTCTCGAGATGAAGCTTCGGTGAGCATGAGCCGATCACCACGCGATCGATCAATCCTTCCTTGATGTCGCTCTCAATCTGACCCTGCCCCGCACTGCTGCAGAGATAATCCTGAACATTCGTGTGCGCAACGCCGTCCATTCCTGATACTTCGTCTGCGATTGCCCCGACATCAACGACATCGCCGATGTTGCCGCCACATCTACAGAGATATACGCCAATTTTTTCGCTGCTCATCTCTTTCACCTGCCTTTCTTCTGTCAAGCTGCTGGTTATTTAAGGTTCCCGAAGGCGATTCTGATTGGTTACAGGATTTGGATACGATGCCCATGTTCTTTTCTGAAAGAGTGGTTGCAAGATCGGAGACTATTGAACCTTAGTTTGAAAGTTACCTA
>DASC01000159.1:0-7562 GCA_002503595.1 Candidatus Methanogaster sp. UBA203
ACGCCATCATCAACTGCCTGAACCAGACGGACACCACCAACAAAGAAGAACTTGACTCTTTGCTCACATTACGGTTTCAGAGATTTGAAGAAGCTCAAGTTATGGCGGTGTGAAGTATAGCTCGTATGTGTTTTGGTTGTTTACCAAATTTCTCTTGTTTTCTAATATTTATTCCATCTATTCTATTTTTAGCAGTAGCTCTCATTTCAATCATCCTCTGTTACTACATAAACACCAATAAAGATATTAATATTGCCGAGACGTAATAACCTATAATTGCTGTGATTGTTGGGGCAGCTATACGTATGGCTGCAGATTTCTTCCTGCTCAAATAATACCCTATATAAATACAATCGTTGATAACGTGACGATTGCACCCCAAAAATCAAAAAAATGAAAATGTAAAAGAGCGAGTGTGTTTTTCGCATAAAGACTGACAAATGAATGGAGAGGACGATTGAAATGTGTCATCTCCCAAAAAGTTCTCCTTAGAGTGATAAACAAAACAACAACCACCGGAGGTATAGCCCACCAGATCTTCTCGATTATCTCTTTAGCATTTACCATTTTTCAGCGCCTCTCTTATCCACTATACTCCCCTTCCGCCATAATAACTTTTTCATGCACGGCGTCTGCACCCTTTATCGGTTGTATGCGAACATACTGCGGGCCCCACCTTGAGGTTGCACCAGTAGTTGTTCGCAAGATCGCTTACGATACCGGAAGGCAGTGGCTTTCGACCCAGACACACCAGCTCGTCCGGCGGGATGACAGGGTCGCCATTCGCATCGTATCCTGAAGACCCAGAAGCGACTGAGCACCGAACAGCAAGTCAATCGTGTGATGCATTGCCCGCCATGGTGTGCAGACCCGCGGATCGAACCTGGACTCCCGCGCAGGCGAACCGCCGGATCGTGTGGGTGGGGACATGGGACGAGAACGGAGCCCCTCGTCCCTTCACCGCGTGATCACGACGATCGCACCGCCTGCCTCGAGCACATCCACAGCCCGCCCGCCGAGAACGACCTCGCGCTCGATCGTGACCGCATCTGCAGGAATCTCGAAGACATCTGCACCGATCTCAAGTTTTACCGTCCCACCCGCTGCCTGCTCCGCAATTACGCCCGGATCGATCCCTGATAGCGCTCCGATGATCTTTCCGGCATCCTTCCGAAAGATCGGTCCGAGCACCTTCATATCTGGCTTGACTCCGACTGCACGGTGCTCGAAATCCGGTGTTCCGGCAATCACGCTAACAGGTGTGTTTGCAGCACCAGCGATGACAGCTCTGCCATCGACGATTGCGTCACCGGAAGAACCGAATGCCGCATCCGCATAGATCTCGATGCCCTTCAATTGCGCATTCAGTGCTATCCCGTGCTCTGATTTGTATCTCCGGATCGCATGAGCGATATCCCTGATCCTCTCGCCTTCCCGCTCGATATCGGGATCGATTATGGACTCATCCGCGAGGGGCCATGCATCTGCATGTACGCTGCCTAACGAGGGGAGGTGAGAGTAGACTTCCTCGGAAAAGAACGGTATGATCGGGGCAAGGAGCCGTGTCAGCGTCTCGATTACAGTCCCGAGCGTGTACCGTGCCGCCTGCTGCTCAGGAGAGGGCTCGCCATAGAGCCGGTACTTGACAAGTTCGATGTAATGGTCTGCAAGAGTGTCCCATGCAAACGATTTCACCATCTTTAATGCGGTATCGAACTGGTACCTATCCATCGCATCGGTAACGTCCATAATAAGCGTGTTTAATTTACTGAGAATCCATCGATCGATAATCGTGAGCGAATCCTTATCGACTACACCTATATCTTTGATATGCAGGAGAGCGAACCTGACGATGCTCCACATCTTCTGCTGGAAGCGGGATGCTGCAACGACATCCTTCCACCGGAACATGATATCAGACCCTGTGGAGCCCCCGATCGCTGCCCACTGCCTGAATGCGTCAGCACCGTACTGTTCGGTCACTTCCTCGGGCGCAATGATGTTATTTAGGGATTTGCTCATCTTATGCCCATCTTCCCCAGAGACCATCCCGTTTATCAGGATGCTGTCCCATGGGCGCTTTCCGGTGAGTGCCTGCGTCCGAAGGATCGTGTAAAATGCCCACGTACGGATGATGTCGTGTCCCTGCGGTCTTAATTGCACGGGTACCTTCAGTTCCTTCCCAAAGACCCATCCCGAGACTGCCATCGCTGAAAGCGACGAGTCCATCCACGTGTCGAGCACGTCCGCCTCAGGTATGAACTCCTCTGAACCGCACTCACACGGGCTATGGGGCTTTGATTCGGTCGGATCGAGTGGCAGCCACTCTTCCTTTGCCACAATCGTCTTCCCGCATCCTTTGCAGTACCAGACAGGAATCGGGGTTGCAAAGAGCCGCTGCCGTGATATGCACCAGTCCCATTCCATGCTCTTTGTCCAGTTCTCGAGCCGTATCAACATGTGCGATGGCACCCACTCGATCTCGTCAGCGGTGCGCAGGATCTCGTCCTGATCGACCCTGACATACCACTGCTTCTCCGAGAGTATCTCGATAGGTGTTCCGCACCGCCAGCACGCTCCGACGCTCTGGTCAAGGGGTTCTTCTTTGTATAGCAGCCCGGCTGACTTGAGATCCGATATGATCGCGCCCCGGCAGTCGCCAAGACTCATCCCCTCGTACTTGCCGGCAATACCGGTCATCCTTCCGTCACGGTCGATCGCCATACGGAGCGGGAGCTTGTGCTCGATCCACCACCTGACGTCCTGCTTGTCCCCAAAAGTGCAGATCATGACAACACCGGTCCCAAATTCCGGATCGACCTCCGCATCAGCGATCACAGGAACGTCATAACCGAAGAGCGGCACGCTGACCGTACCTCCGATGAATCCTCCGAACCGCTCGTCATCCGGATGCACGGCAACCGCAACGCACGCCGGCAGTAACTCGGGTCTGGTGGTCGCAATCTCCATCGCCTGCTCCCTATCCCCAACCCCAAAGTAGAGATAATGGAAGTGGGTCTTGCGGTCCTCATACTCGACCTCTGCGAATGCGATCGCTGTTCCGCATCTCGGGCACCAGTTCACAGGACCCTCGCGCTGGTATATCCGCTCGTCAGCATACATCCGCACGAACGACTTCTGGGTCATGCTGTAATATCTCGGATCCATCGTCACGTACTCGCAGTCCCAGTCGATGGAAAAGCCGAGCCGGTTCATGGTATCCTTCATTTTTTTTATGTTTTTCGAGGTTAACTCCCTGCAAAGGTCTCGAAACTCGGATCTGGGGATCTGGTGCCTTGTGATCCCGTGCGTCTCCTCCACCTTGACCTCGGTCGGCAAGCCATGGCAGTCCCACCCTTGGGGAAACATCACATTATAGCCACGCATTCTCTTGTATCTTGCCACAAAATCGATGTAACACCAGTTTAATGAATTTCCGATGTGAAGATTACCTGTTGGATACGGAGGCGGAGTATCGATGATGTACTGCGGCAGCTCTGATTCCCAGTCGAATCGGTATATATCGTCATAAGTCTTCGACCGCCATTTCTCTTCCACTGCCTGGTGGTCATATTCCTTTGGAAGTGTGTCCTGCATAGTCCTCTCCTGCATTTTTAAAACGATGATTGATAAAACTTTCTCGATCTGTGGTGTTGTGTACACGTGGACTCTCGCGAAGCGGTAGAACCCTGGCATTCGTGACCGAAAGTATAATGTACAGTCAGTTTGTAACACTTACACAACTTATCAGGAGGAACAGAGATGGGACGGTACTCAATCGACGAATTCGTAGAGACAACAGGACAGCGCGATCTCGGGGAAGGCATGTTCGAACTGGAACGTGACCGTCTGCTCGAGGTAAATCTTGACGGCAGAGTCTGGACAAAGAAGGGGTCGATGGTGGCCTACCTTGGCGACGTTAAATTCACACGCGAAGGTGTGATGGAGCACGGACTTGGAAAGATGGTTAAAAAAGCCGTCACTGGGGAAGGCATGAGCCTGACAAAGGTGGAAGGTATTGGAAAAGTATATCTGGCTGATGAGGGCAAGAAGATCTCCATAATCAATCTGGACGACCAGTCTATCTACGTTAACGGCAACGACCTGCTTGCGTTCGAGGATTCAATCCAGTGGGACATCAAGATGCTCAGAAAGGTTACCGGAATTATGGCAGGCGGGCTCTTCAATGTGAAACTTGAAGGAACCGGCATGATCGCCATCACCACATACTACGATCCACTGGCACTCAAAGTTACACCGGATCAGCCCGTGTTCACAGACCCCAACGCCACTGTGGCATGGTCCGGAAGCTTAAACCCCGATATGAAGACAGACATCTCATTAAAGACGCTTGTCGGACGTGGGAGCGGCGAGTCGCTGCAGATGGCATTTAGAGGAGAAGGTTTCGTGGTCATCCAGCCTTATGAGGAAGTGTATTTCCAGGCAGGTCAGTAGCAGTAGCCTCCATCCTATACACCATAGAAACACGCGCCAGCCCCGAGCGAGATCACCCGCCCGTGAACCTGATCACCTTCGATTGTCAGTTCTATGACGCTTTTGTCCGCAAGTCTCGGCACGGTCGGGCTTCCAGGACACATAATCAGCACATCGGTCTGCTCGATAAACGGGGTGTGTATGTGCCCGACGATCAGCACATCGCAATCAAGTTCCTTTGCAAGATACCAGAGCCCGCACGAGCCGTTTTGAGATAGCTGCCCCTCATGAACCACTCCGATCCTGACTTCCTCCACATCAAACACGGTTCGCTCCGGCAGACGCTTCCTAAGTTCTGCGCAGTCCGAATTGCCATGAACTGCTACGAGCTCGTTGATACCCAACAGATATTCGTAGCATGCAACCGTTGTGAAATCCCCGGCATGTACGATCAGGTCTGCGCTTTCGAGCATCGGGATTAAGGCATCTGGCAGCTTGTGGTCGTGCGTATCCGAGATTACGATGATGCGGGTCATTGCTATATCATATCGCAATCGATATTCTTAAGTCGATTCCGCAAAAGAATCGCCATACACATACAGACCGAACAAGAGGGATTCGCATTACAGACACCACCGGAACTATCAGATTCCTGGATACCACACTGCGCGACGGCGAGCAGACGCCTGGTGTATCGCTAACGCCAGAGGAGAAGGTATGGATCGCACGGAGACTCGCCGCTCTGGGCGTAGACGTGATCGAGGCAGGAAGTGCGATCACATCAGAAGGCGAGCGGGACAGCATCCGGGCAGTCGTTAACGAGAATCTGGATGCCGAGATCTGTAGTTACTGCCGGATCCGTGAGATCGATGTCGAGAAAGCCATCAAATGCGACGTGGACTCGATCCATCTCGTTGTCCCGGTCTCCGATCTTCATATCGAAAAAAAACTGAAGAAAGACCGTGAAACCGTAAGAAATGACGCGATCCATGTCTGCGAGTTCGCAAAGGATCACGGGCTCATCGTCGAACTCAGTGGCGAGGATGCCTCGCGGGCTGATCTCGATTTCTTAAAGTCGCTCTACGCTGATGGCATCGAGGCTGGCGCGGATCGGCTCTGCTTCTGCGATACCGTTGGAATCCTCACGCCTGAGCGCACCACCCGGATATTTAAGGATTTAAGCGATCTTGGTGCTCCGCTTAGCATTCACTGCCACGATGACTTCGGGCTTGCGACATCGAACACGGTGGCTGCGATCCTTGCGGGTGCAGCGCAGGCGCACGTGACCATAAACGGCATCGGCGAGCGTGCCGGAAACACGCCGCTTGAGGAGGTGGTGATGGTGCTTGAGTCGCTCTACCACCGGGAGACGAGGATCAACTGCAAGGAACTCTACACCACCTCCCGCCTCGTCAGCAGGCTTACAGGTGTTCCTGTCGCTCCAAACAAGTCAATCATCGGCGGAAATGCGTTTACGCATGAGGCAGGCATCCATGTGCACGGACTCCTTGCAGACCCGTTCACATACCAGCCGATCTCACCAGAAATCGTCGGCAGGGAGCAGAGAATCGTTCTCGGGAAGCATACCGGCAGGGCGTCGATCGATGCATCGCTTCGCGAACTCGGGATTGTAGCGAGTGATGCGCAATTGGGTGACATATTCACGCGTGTAAAGGAACTCGGGGACAAGGGACTGCGGGTTACCGATGCCGACCTGCAGGCGATCACAGAGACCGTGCTCGGGATCTACAAGGAGGCGAAGGTGAAACTCGAGGAACTGACTGTGGTCTCAGGAAACCGGGTCACGCCGACCGCATCCATCAAACTGACAGTGGACGGCAATCACGTTGTCGAGGCTGGCGTCGGAACTGGTCCTGTGGACGCTGCTATCGATGCGCTCAAGAAGGCTATTAGCGAACTGCAGGACATAGAGCTTGAGGAGTACCACGTCGATTCGATCACCGGCGGCACCGATGCCCTTGTGGAGGTGTTTGTCACGATGCGCTCTGACAAGAGAGTGGTCACGGCAAAGGGTGCCAGAACCGACATTATCATGGCGTCTGTGGAGGCAGTGCTTGAGGGGATCAACCGGCTGATGGAGTGAATCCGGTTGCTGTACAAGGGCTTCTGGATGGGAGACTCCGGGTTAAGGCTGGAAGGGATATAAATTTAACAGAAGAGGTAATGAAAACACACGAGGAAGAGGATGAGTTATGATCTGTCTCTGATGCGAGTGTGGTGGCGAAATGGTTTAAGAGCCTCCGCAAAGCGGCACACTCCGACAGATCTATACGTATGAGCGTGATGTAAATATTTATAAGAGATGGGAATAAAAGACTGCAGATTGGAGGAAACTGATGATATGATATCCAAAGTTGCAGAGATTGTTCAGGTAGATGACTGTGGACGGATACTGCTGCCTCATGAATTACAGGATAAAATCAGCATCAGTCCATACGACAAATTGATTGTAAGAATCGGTGGCGACGCCATTGTACTGAAAAAACGAAAACACAGCGTGTTTGACCTCCAGCGCAAGAATGTTGGAGAAGGCACACTCAAAAGGTCATTGATATTTGAGCGCAGCATCGACAGAGCAGGTAAAAAGGATATGCCGGTGTAGAGATGACTTACGCTTTTGACACCAATATCTATCAGGTTTGGCGCAATCTGAACGATCCGTCTGTTCAGCGAATAATGACCCATCCATCGATCCAAACAATCACACGGTGTTTCCTTGATGTAGAAGACGGGGAGCCCTTGGTGATACCCCGTATAATCTTGACAGAACATCTGGTCTGGATAGCCAAAACCGAGGGATTTGATGTTGCCATGGGGGTACCCGGATACGGTCCACGACTCTGCATGGAACGTGATCTACGAGGATGAACAATTGCATAGACTTGCCATTGAAATCGAAAAGCAGATACAGCGGCATGGGTGCAGCGGATTTGTTGCTGTCTGCCGTGGCAAAGCAGGAAGGAGCAACCATCGTTACAATGGATTCGGATTTCAAAAAATTAAGCCCGGAAATTGATGCTATTGTATTGGAATCGATAGCAGATCTAATTTAGGAAGTTCCAGAGTAACTACTCAGGTATGCTGATTGGTCTCCCGATTGCGATCCT
>DASC01000159.1:7568-7745 GCA_002503595.1 Candidatus Methanogaster sp. UBA203
ATAACCGCGGAGGGCGCAGAGGAACGCAGAGCATTTAACCATTTATTCCCCCTCCGCGCCCCTCTCTCGTACTCTGCGGTTAAATTCCCTGTTTGGTTACAGTAATGCCTGCCCTTCGGGCATGGCATCGATAGAATCCTTCCCGGATTCTATTATGCCCCATGTCCCGGGTAGTTC
>DASC01000153.1 GCA_002503595.1 Candidatus Methanogaster sp. UBA203
AGAAACCGAACCGGTCACCGTCCCGAAACTCACTATCACGAGAACGATCGATCCGAATGCGGCAGAGATCGGTCAGACCGTCAAGGTCACGCTCACGATCAAGAATACAGGAAACGGCACTGCCACGGATATTATGCTTGACGAGGGCACGATTGCGAAGACATACAAGGATGGCTGCCCGTCCACAATCGATGATATAGCAGCAGGAGCGACTGAAAGGATCGAGTATGATCTGAAGATCGGGGAGGATGTGCAGTCAGGGACGCGCGAGATGCCCGCGTCCGTATTGAACTACAAGGGCGAGCCAGGCGATTCATATTCGACACAATCCCAGTCCAGCGTCCTTGACATCATATCCAAGACGGTTCTGCTGCCTGAAATGACGATCTCGATCGATCCTCCGATCGACTACGTCGTAACCTGTGGCGATAAGGTCCCGATGGTTGTTACGATCACGAATATCGGGAACGCCACCTCTGAAAAGGTCTACGTCAAAGGCGATCTGCCTCCTGGTGTGCGATTGAAAGGCGGCGAGTTGGAACCGGTATATGAATCGATCAAGCCAGATAAGAGCGAGGAGTACGAGGTTACACTGGTCGCAAACGAGGAAGGTAAGCATGTGGTTGAGATGAAAGTGATGTGGGCAGATGAGGAGGCAACCGCCGTTTTCGAGTTCCTGGCAGAGAAGTCAGGTTTGGAAAAATATTATATATATATTATTGTGGCAATTCCGATACTTTTAATACTGTTATGGATCATAAAACGACGCAGAGAATATTCTTATTAAAAGAGATAGGTGACCATGCTTAACATACTCGTTCTTGGACTGGGGCAATGCGGAAATCGGATACTTGATGCGATGAATCGTGAGGCGTTTGGACGCGGTGGCGCATTTGCGAAATACTATACACGCCAGAAGTTTCCGGCATCGGTCAAGACGATTGCGATCAACACAGCGATCAACGACCTGAAAGGACTTGTGGATACGCGTGCGAAGGACCGGCTGCATGTCCCGCATCTGCACGGCGTCGGCGCGAATCGAAGCATCGGGAAACGGGTGTTTGGGGAGAATAAGGAGATAATCATGAGTGAGATCGATAAAAGAGGGACATTCGATCTCATATTCATCATAACGTCTGCCGCAGGCGGGAGCGGCTCATCATTTGCACCCCTCCTCGTACGCGAACTGAAAGAGACCTACACCAACGCCCCGATAATCTGCATTACAGTACTTCCATTCAGGGAAGAAGGATCTATCTTCCTGCAGAACGCTGCTTTCTGCCTGAAGGACCTCATAGATGAGAAACCTGCAGGCGTGCTGCTCGTGGATAACCAATACCTGAAGAAGTACGCAGGCGATATCAAATCCGCTTATGACAAGATCAACACCACGACCGCGCGGCGGTTGCTCTTCCTTATAGAGGCGCTCAACAGCGAGATGCTGATGGTCACCGACCTTGGCGATCTCAAGACCGTGATGAACGGTGGAATCGGCATCGGAACCATGGGATTTTACGAGGCGTCCAAGGATAGTACAATCAAATCCGCGATTCTCGGAAGTTTCAAGCCGAGCGGACTTCTATTCCCGACAAACGTCTACAAGGAAGGTGCGCGTGCGATGCTGATCATCAAAGGCGACAAGAAATATCTTGATCTTGATCTGATCACCAAGACCATAGAAGAACTATCCAATGAGGTTGGGCAGGTCTTCAAAGGGGTTCTCGTCCAGAGAGGTAAACCAAGAGTTTTATCGTTATTTACGCTAAACTCAGTCCCGGAACTTGAAAAATTGTATGCCATTGCGGCAGAGGCAATTCGATCAGAGAGGGAGAGGCAGGACAAGTCAAAAAGCCAACTCGACAGTGCGTTTTCTCATATCGAAGATCTTGAGCCGATATACTAAAGATACATGATCATAAGACAGTACGAGGATAGGCCCTCCACAGAATCGGTCACCTATACTCTTTCGAAGATGGGATTTAAGGTCTTCCGTATCGAAGACGGGCATGATCTGTACTACAGTAACGATGCACGCATGTACACCGAAAATGATATTAGGGTTCACGCCAAAAAGAAATTCTTTGATAAGATGGTGATCGAACTGAACAATGAGATGAGACTTATTTTTGTGCATGGCGATGAGACCGAGGCAAAGGCGTTTCTGGACAATCTGGCAAGGACATAGTGCACCATGACGACACAGATGGGGAAACGGACAAAACTCGTAAACGACCCTTCCGATCTGGTACCATTGCTGCGGACATTCGGCTCAAGCGTACACAAAAGCGTCTTTGATGAGTTATCTGAGGGATGGATGACCGAGCAGGAACTTTCAGAGCGCATCGGCACAGACGTCAAGACGAGTCTCGTGATCCTGCGGAAGAGCGGTCTGATCGAGAGTCAGTGGAGGATGCCAGAACCCGGGAAAACCCCTGACAAGGAATATACGGTATCGTATTCGAAGTTACATGCAAATTTCCAGTGTTCGATCAAGGATATGAGCGACTTGATCATGATCACATTCAAGAGCGATGGAGAGCTTGCCGATATGATCGAGTCGATCGAAGAGGAGGTTTCCAAGGGCAACCGCTCGATGGCAGGGCTGTCCAGAGTCTTTGACCTGAGTTCGACGTTCATAAGAGGCATTGCAAGACGGTCGGACAAGCTGGTAGTCAAAGGGCAGCGTCTCGAACTGGTGAAGACTGGAGATCGATAACTGAGGTATCGAAACGTTGTGTACGTTCACTTTTTACAGTAACTGATGGTATGACCGATCGTATCCGGACGGGGACTGAATTGTTGAGGTTCAAGTTATGCCATCAACTATGGATTAGGATAGTGTCAGATATATTCGATAGCGCAAAAAAGAAACAAAAAGGGGATTACTCCCCTGTCACCGCATCGTAGAACCTTGTATCAAAGAGATCCTCCTCGGTAAGCATTGTGTCGATATTTCCGAGATAGTAGTGAACCTTTGCAAATTCAAGGGTGCTGTTGATCTCGAGGTGCGGATCGCTGATCCATTCACCGTCCCACGTTTCGAAGGAATGCTTGACCTCGTCGAGACCATATCCAGTCTTTCTTGCGAATATCTCGGCGGATTCGTTCCGGTTCTCTTTGAGATACTCGGTCGCTCTGATATGCGTCCTGATGATCTGCTTGACCATATCAGGGTGTTCCCGGATCAGTTCACCGCTTACGAGCAGGCAGCAGCACCCATGATCCGGCCACATCTCGCCTGAACTGATAACGCTTCTGCCGTTACCCTCAAGTTCGATGATCGCTGGATAAGGATGCGGCAGAAAGATGCCATCCACTGCCCCTGCTGTGATCGCAGTCATCGCGTCACCCGGTCCCATCTCCTTGATCACAACATCACCGGTGCTGACGTTGTTATCCATCAGGAATTTCCTGAACACAGTGTCCTGAATCGAGCCTGGTGGGAACGTTGCGATCGTAAGCCCGCGAAGGTCGGATGGCGAGGTGTAGTTGATCCCTGGCCTGAGCACGAGATCGGACCCCTGGGTCTGCACAGCAGCAACGATCTTCGCATCGAGCCCTTGCGCGATCGCGGTGATCGGCGGCGCAGCGCCAACGTACGCAATATCGAGGTGACCGCCCATCATGGCATTCATCTCTGGCGGACCTGATGGGAACTCGCTGTCAGAAACTTTTGTGATCCCGAACTCCGCGAGATCCTCTTTCCACCATCCCTTCTCCATCGCAATCATCTCTGCGATCTGATGGGTGCTTGGCTGGTATCCGATACGGAGATGCGTCATCGTTGCTTCTTCTACTCCGTCTTCTTCCGGACTTTCGACACATCCGGAAAACGCTGCAAGCAGCAGTACCGTCAGTATTACGATAGTTTTCTTCATCTGTAGCCTCCTGTTTTAGTTATTATCGCTATCATGCCCTGGCTATAGAGAGCGGCACATCGATTCCAAGTTCGAGGAATTTATCAAACAATCTGCTATGCACACTATAACCTTCATTGCGATCTTTTAAACCCTCTATACGGACCCTCACGTTCAGATCTTCACCTTCATAGGGTCCAAAGTATTCTATACCTTTTATTCGTTCTTCTCCAAATTCCTTTGCTACTTCACTTCTGATCAATTCTACAATCTCTTCTTTTTCCATTTTAAACCATGTTCTCAGTATCCGGTCATCGCAGCCAGTTTCATACTTGCCAGTCTGTCGTCAGTCCCGGGCTCAACGATGACGACTATGTCACCATTCGACCAGACATAACTGTATCTAATACCGCCGTCTCCCTGTGGTTTCCTCCGAACCTCGGTCGCCTCGTGCTCGTTGAACGTCACCTTCCCGAATCGAGAGACCGTCTGTGACGGGGGTTTCTCGAACTCTGGCTTGTTCTTGTAGTTCTCGACAGCATTTGCGGCATTCATCGAATCGGTGCACTCGATGATGGTTACAAAGACCGTATACGCTCCACCTTCAAAGTCGTATACCCCCTGAACTGCCTTTATCTCTCCGGCGCTTAAGTTTCCGGCGATCGTTGACAGTGCTTCCTCAGTTATATTCATCGACCCGGGTGTGTTTTCATCGATAATTGCTATCAGTTCGAACGTCCCCGGGAGATTCTCAGTGGGAATCGCATCTGCGATGCTCTGCGGCGTTGCTGGCGTCTGGGTCGGTGTTGGTGTCGGTATCTCTGGCTCTTCTGGCACGATGCACGCACACACGGCAACTGCCAGAAGGATTATCATTATTATCTTGATTGCTTTCATGTTGTATCTCCTTTGTCGATATTCCTCTCCTGAATGAGTCGCATGACATCATCAAGGTCATCGATTCTTCTGAATTCGCTCTCTTCGATCAGTACAGTTCCATCGATTTGCGTATGTCTGCACTCTCCTTTCACAATGTACACAGATTTAGTTCCTGCAACGGATGAGATACTGCTCATCAAGCGGGCGTTTCTTACCATCGTCCGGTTGTACGTGCTGAACCCGGTCAGCATTGTAGTATCTCCGCTATCGTTGGATATGGCGCTGAACGGTGCCTGTTTCGCAGGAAATACGAAAAATCCAAGCGGTGTGAGCAGCAACGAAACTTCATTCTGTTCAGGCTGTTCTGACGGTTCCGGCGTATGATCCTGTTTGGTTAGGTCCCTTTCTGTCGAGAGTATCTTGATCGGGCAGACCAGTTCGGCATCGAGGATCTCTTCGAGACGGAGTACTACATCGATCGATGCATCCATCCCTCCGCCCTCATACTTGCTGACCGTTCTCCGCGATATCCCAAGTTCGGATGCGAGTTCCCCAAGCGAGATATTTCTCGCGGTGCGGATGCTCTTTAAGCGTTCGCTATCGATATTGATGTAGAGTCCGCCCGGTGCGGCATGAACCAGCGGGGGCACGCCCTCTATAAAGCAATCGTAGAGCGTGCCAGGATTGATCGAGGGGATGCCGTATCTGAAATATGTCACACCATCCGCAAGCGTCTGATCGCGCGACTTGCTCCCTATGACAAGCGGGCTCCCCTCCAGAAAACCGGAGAGGTGCCGCATCTCCCGCGCAGTCTCGGCACTCAATCCATCGATGTTCGAGAGTACGCGGAGTAACAGCAGGATGTTGCAGCGCCGCGCAGCCAGATCGAAACTTCGAGGTCGGATATTGCACCGATCCGAGAGCGTAAACCCGGCTTTGCTCAGGATCTCGATAACCTGGAGTGTTAGCGCCTCCTTGTTCATCAGAGTTTGGTATGCTGCAACATGCCTATAAAGGTTTGGTGTGTGACGGATTTGGGCGTATTATTCGACCGTTGAGTATCATACACAGCGGTACAGGGTTTGTATATAGCTATAGCGCTACATCACCCACGCCGCAGCCACCAGCAGCGCACCAAGCCGTGCAATCTCATTCGTAGCCCTGATCGCAATCCTATGTTCATTCGTGCAATACTCGACCGGCTCAATGCACCAAAAACTATAACTGGTTTCATCAACGATTATACGATTATGTCAGCGCAATTGGTTCAGGACGTGGATGAAAGGATTTATCGTACGTTTCGAGACCGATGCAGTGATTTAAACATCGATCTCGGCAAAGCAGTGACTGATGCGCTCGATATGTGGTTGGAGCGTTCTGACTACGACGAGGCGTTTATAGAACGACAGCGAAAAATCCTTCGGGAAGAAGAATTCGTGAGTCTCGATGAAATATAAGATTTTGATATCAGAGAGCGCTCGTAAACAACTTAATTATCTATAGGAGAGGGAATGTCAGCGGATCCGATCCAATCTCAAAGAGTTGGAGGTATATCCGAGAAAAAGACGCGCGAGAGCGGATATGTTTATGCGATCGTCGGTGATGACGTCCGTGTTACCGAGATCATGCGCAGGGGCAGGGACTGCCGCGGATACTGACAGGACGTTGCAACATTGGTTTGACTCATCTTT
Organism: Candidatus Methanogaster sp. UBA203; assembly: GCA_002503595.1. Taxonomy (GTDB): domain Archaea; phylum Halobacteriota; class Methanosarcinia; order Methanosarcinales; family Methanogasteraceae; genus Methanogaster_A. The sequence continues at coordinate 6,428 of DASC01000153.1, forward strand.
CAAAGATGAAATGGTTAACGAAGGTGGGTCATATATTAAGAAGGGAAAGAATAATAGATGAAAATGATGAAGAAAAGCAAACGCGCTGCAAGGGCAGGTGTATGGATGGATGAGGCTAAATATGATTTCGATACCTGCCTTGAACTTCATAAGCTTGGGCGGTATAACTGGGTTTGCACCTGTTCCCAGCAAGTGGGAGAAAAAGCCATAAAGTCTTTATTCCTTCTAAATGGCTCTGATTTCCCGTGGACACACAGCATCGTTGATTTGTTAGATGAGTTAAAAGACATTCTGTCGATAGAGGAAGAGGAATTTCTCGCATTGCGGCACAGTGCAAGTGAGCTTGATCCACATTATGTTGAAACCCGCTATCCGGACGCAATAGGTGGAACTCAGGCGCCCTATCGCTATTACGATGGCAAAAGAAGTGAAGAATGTCTAAAAAATGCAAGGAGGTTGCTTAAATGGGCGGAGAGACAGACTCAATAATAGAGCGGGTGATCGAATATTGCAGAAGCGTAGACCGTGAATTCAGATTGAAGCGAGTGGTATTGTTTGGTTCGAGGAGCAGAGGTGACTTTTATCCGCACAGCGACATTGACCTTCTTCTGGTATCTGATGAGTTCCCGGATGACTGGTTTACGCGGCAGGCGAAACTGTACTTTTTGAAGTTGAAGCAGATCGAACCAATTGGCTACACCACAACTGAAATACGCAGGATGGTGGAGGAAGGCAATAAGTTTATCGAGAATGTTTTCAGGGAGGGGAAAGAGATTGAACCAAATAAATTCCAGGTAAAACGCGTGAATGCCCTTGAGGGTAAGGGAGAGGGCGATTAACACTCTATGGTTTCCTCCGATTATACTATACTCAGCACTGGCATAAACTGCGCTTTTTTATGCGATCATTGGTGATGAAGTCCGTGTTACCGAGATCATGCGCCGGGGCATTGGCGCGTTGCATTGTTTATCCGGTGCTGGTTAATCAATCCCCTCATTATCAAATTTAAACAATTCTAAAGCCTCTGTGACAATTTTACCAGTTCTACTGTTAATCTCTTCTGCAGTCCACGAGCCTTTATCTACTAATTCTTTGTTTAGGTACAATCCATTCTTGTAACCTACGTAATCGCCTTTATTGTTCTTCCGATCTCTCTTCTCTTCGAAGGGAAAGTTCGATAAATTAGAATTATAACCAGTCATTGTTAAATTGCCCAATTTATGAACCCATGCCACATGCAATTCATTCGCTTTGTTTTCATCACCGTTTGCGACCATATCAACCCATTCCCCGGGAATATTGACCCCTTCTGGAAAAATATGCTCTATTGTCCAGACGGACTTTTTGTTTTTGCCTTGCGCCCACAAGTCAGTATGGATTTCTTTTGTTTGGTGATTTTCTTCGATCTTACAGAGTATAAAGCGAGTAACTGCAACATTGTCATCATAAATATCTCCTTCCAGCTTTTTTTTGAATGTATTGATATCGGAGAACCTCGTAGACTGGGTTAAATAGTTACTAATGGTAGATGGAGTTAAATCGTCTCTGTTTCGCTCACATTCATCTATTAGCCCTATGAAGATTGTGTCGAGGTCTCTTGTTCCTGGAAAATCTGTTAAATTTCTCCTAACGAAATATTTCATTAAAAACTTTATCGACCCTTCAATGAGTCCGTGATTATTTTCATGCTCTGCGAATAAGTAAAGTAGAAATGTGTAAGACGGAGCCGCCCCGATGTGCAATAAATCAGTCAGCCCGTTGTGATATTCGCTATCGCTTCCATTATCATCCGGCTCTACGAATAAGTTATACGCTCTGGATTTTTCAATCAATTCATCAAAAATAAATCCGGAATCTCGGTTTATTAGATTCTCATATATCTTGATTAGATTATGTTTCGTAGCTCTATGAAACTTCTCTACTTTTATTCGTTCTTTGTACTTAAATGCGTTATAATATTGTCTTAGAAATCTTTCTTGGATCGGGGGATCGGGCAAATTACCCACTAATTTTAACCATTCGTTATAAGCCTCGTCTACTGATCTAACTTTTTTATTCTCTAACTCCGATAAAATCTTATTTTTAATAATATCCATAGCAGAGAGGGGTATTCCACGATTATTCAAAGTTTCGAAAAGAACGAATGCATCTGAGTGGCTGTTCACCTCAATTTTAACCAACAAAGCTGAATATAT
>DASC01000017.1 GCA_002503595.1 Candidatus Methanogaster sp. UBA203
ATCTTCCGGATTACTACGCGTTCTACACGTATTCGATGTTCCGGGGGCGGGTGGTGGGGTGAACGTTTTCTATGGAAAGAAACTCGAAGTCAGGCTTGCTTTTGCTCTGGCAGAAGTTCCGAATCTACATGGCAGACTGGACATCTTCAGAAACTTTGGGATGAACTTCAGAAAGAAAGAAGATTTCTGTTTCGGCGATTAAATTCACGTTGTTCGCGCCTTCGTGGAATTCATGAAAGTGCTCCTGAAAATCACGCGTCCCCGCGGCATGAAACGCTTATCAACATTTACGGCTTAAGATATTCCATGAACGTCTTGGTCGACAGGTCAGAGATCGCAGGCACGATTCCTGCGCCGCCATCCAAGAGCTACACCCACCGGGCGATCGCGATCGCATCGCTGTCGGTCGAGTCCGAGATCGCATACCCGCTGTTATCAGCAGACACGAAAGCAACGATAGCAGCATCAAGGGCTATCGGCGCTGATGTGGTCATCTTGGATGACCGGCTTCTCGTACGAGGTGTTCCGCGTCCGGTAGTGCCTGATAACGTGATCGACGTCTTAAACTCAGGAACGACGCTCCGGTTCTTCACAGCGATGACATCGCTTGCACGGGGCACAAGTGTGCTGACAGGCGACGCATCCATCAGGACGCGCCCGAATACCCCGCTTCTACAGGCGCTCTTGGATCTCGGTGCGGATGCGTTCTCGACAAAGGGGGATGGTACCGCTCCGATTGTCGTGCAGGGACCGCTTGTGGGCGGAAGCACACGGATCAGCGGCTCTATCAGTTCACAGTTCATATCAGCACTCCTGATCGCATGTCCGCTTGCAGAGGAGGACTCCACGATCGAGATCGAGGGCGAACTGAAGTCGAGACCGTATGTCGATGTCACGCTTGAGGTGCTGCGCGAGGCAGGGATCGAGATCAGGGAGAGTGATTCAGGGTTCCTGATAAGGGGCGGTCAGAGATTTGATCTCAAGAGATATACAGTACCCGGGGATTTCTCCTCGTCCTCCTACCTGCTTGCCGCTGGTGCGCTTGTTGGCGAGCACGTCACAATCCGGAATCTGTACCGGTCCGCACAGGGCGATTCCGCAATTATCCCGATTCTAAAGGAGATGGGCGCGGAGATCTCATGGGATCAGGAGAAAGGTGAGGTAACGATTACGAGAAGCAATCTGCACGGCGTCACAGTCGATGTCGGTAAGACGCCTGATCTTGTGCCGACGCTTGCGGTGCTCGGAGCGTGCGCATCAGGCGAGATGCGGATCGTGAATGCGAGCCATGTCAGGTACAAGGAGACCGACAGGCTCCATGCGATGGCTGTTGAACTTACGAAGATGGGTGTCGATATCACAGAGAAGGAGGATGAACTGCAGGTCCGCGGCGGCGGGATTCATGGCGCGAGACTTCATGGCTGGGACGATCACAGGATCGTGATGGCGCTTGCGGTCGCAGGGATGGTGGCTGGAGATACGGAGATCGATACCGTGGAATCGGTTGCGGTCTCGTATCCTGGATTCTTTGAGGAGATGGCGCGCTTGGGTGTGCGGGCTAAGGAAGTTTGAGTGCGAATTTAAGCCTTCTCCCACTTCGCAAGATCCAGCACCTCTGAAAGCGACTTCCCGCGCTCTATCTCTGCCCTTATCCGAAGTTCAGTCTTGTAAACCTCTTTTGCGCGCCTTGCAATCTCATAAGCCCGTTCCTTCGGGATCACCACTACACCACTGTCATCACCAACAATATAGTCACCATCCCGCACAACCTGCCCGCCACATATAATCTCCGCGCCGATCTCCCCATATCCCTTCGGTTCGCCCGCATTCGGCACGATCGCACGTGCAAACAATGGGTAATCAAACTTCCTGATCTCATCCACATCCCTTACCGCGCCATCGATCACGACGCCCTCGATCTTCCGGTTCATGCAACTGAGCGTCGCAAGTCCGCCCCATGGCGCAACATCCGCGCGCCCATTGTCGATCACGATCACATTGCCCGCACCAGCGCGGTCGATCGCCTCGACAGGCTTTGCCCAGTCCCCTGGAAGCGTCCGGACCGTGATCGCCCTCCCAACGATCTTGTGACCGGTGCATATCGGAAGGATCCCTTTCATCGCGCCTTTGCGGTGCATCGCATCCGATATGTTCGGCGCCGATATCCCCCTTAACAGTTCGATCACCGCCTCATCGGACGGCTGTTTTCTGGCGGACTCTATGGACTCTGCCTGCGCTGATCCGTGATCGATCGCGTCGCGGATCTCCTCTGCCGAGGAAGCGACATTGTCAGAACGCGTGATCGCACCGCCGACGATGATGACATCGGCACCGAGAGACGCGGCTTTGGCAGCATCCGCTGAATCGAGACCGCCAGCAACCGCAACCGCGACTTCGGCCCCCACCGCACCTACCACCGTTTTGAGGACTGCAAGCGCATCCATGCCCTTCATCTGCTGATCGATCCCGGCATGGATGCAGATGCACTCGATCCCGAGTTCTTCGAGTTTCTTTGCACGATTTATCGGATCATCCACAGATAAGAGGTCAGCCATCAGCGCTACGCCATACTTTCTCGCAGAACGCACCGCATCCTCGATCGTTGAGTCATCAGCGCCCCCGAGGATGGCTACGATGTCAGCGCCTGATTTTGCAGCCATCTCGACCTCGATCGCCCCTGTATCCATCGTCTTCATGTCAGCGACGATACCATGATCCGGAAACGCTTTCTTAAGCGCACGCACCGCAGCCATGCCCTCGCTCTTGACAAGCGGGGTTCCTACCTCGATTAAGTCTATGTACTCGGCGGCTTCCTCTGCAATCCGGATCGCACGGTCGATCTCCAGCAGGTCGAGTGCGAGCTGGAGCTTCTTGCGTGACATAGCTTATTCTGGGGCGCGAGAGAGGATAAAGTATATCCTGCATGAGGGCTGGATTTTTGGAGAGGGGTGCTCGTACCACCCGTACCGATTTATAGATACGCGGCAGAAGACCCCGCTACTTGTAATGCCCTGCCATTCAGGCAGTGGCATCGATAGATCGCCTTCAAGCGATCTATTAGCGGGATGAATGCCGCCCGGGTGGTTATGTTCAGTCATGTTCTACCCTCTCAATATACCTCTTAATAACTTCGCTGCTCACTCCCCCGCGGTCCCGCCATAGTAACTCCGTGACCATATCCCCCCTTTACAGAATCTCTGGCGTAGCTTCGGAAAAACCCTGAAGAGAGTAACCCACTGGTTCCTTTTAGATATTTCGCCACATCAGATAATCGGATGATTGAAGGAAATTCCTTCGATGAACAGGTGGCTATGGTCTGGTCTAACTTCAATTGCAGTTAACGTCCACTCCTTCTTTTCTACTTGTTTCCTAAAGAATTGTTCAAGATATTTTAGCTACATCATCTTTAAAAACCTTGCGCCGATATTTAGGGCAAAAAACGATTACGATAGTTAGTGTGAAACACTAAAACTTCCGGTTGTTTTGGCTTTCCATAAACTACATATATATGCCACTTCAACCAATATAATTATTGTGTCAAGACGGACTTTCAAATATCGGCTATATCCAACAAAGGATCAAGTACAAATATTAATATACTGCCTGACTACCTGTAGGTATCTCTACAATGAGATGCTTGAAGACCGTAAAAATGCTTATGACCGTTGTGGCATTGGATTAAACTATAACGAGCAGGCAGGGCAGTTAAAATACCTCAATCTTGGCATATATTCACAGGTTGCGCAGAATGTCCTTCGCAGACTCGACAAGGCATTCCAGAACTTTTTTAGACGCGTGAAAAATGGTGAGAAGAAAGCAGGATACCCGCGATTTCAGGGTAAGAATCGGTATGATAGTTTCACATACCCTCAAACAGGTTTTAAGATCAAAGATGGTAAACTCCATCTCTCGAAGATCGGAGCGATAAGACTCTTCCGGCACCGGGAAATCGTTGGGAAGATCAAGACCTGCACGATCAAACAAGAGGGAGATCAGTGGTATGTGTGTTTCTCTGTGGAACTGCCAGACCCGGAACCAAAGGAGATTAAGACCTCTGTTGGNNCACTATCAGACGGTACAGAGATCGGAAATCCTAAAACGCTTAATAAGTACGACTCGAAGCTCCGGAAAGCGCATAGAGACCTGTCACAGAAAAAGAAAGGATCGAGTAACCGGAATAAGCAGAAGATTGTTCTTGCAGGGATATATCGTAAGGTCAGAAACGCTCGAAAGGACCATCTGCACAAAGCAAGCCGGATACTCGCAGATGCCTACGATCAGATCATATTCGAGGACTTGCAGATCAAAAACATGGTTAAAAACCATCATCTTGCAAGATCGATTCACGATGCATCTTGGGGAATATTGATCAGTCTAACGACCTACAAAGCGGAAGAAGCTGGTGGGATCGTAGAACTGGTTAATCCGAGAAATACATCAAAACAATGTTCGGTTTGCGGCTGTATCCAGTCGATGCCGCTCTCACAGAGGACATACCGATGTCCTGACTGTGGGGCGGTCATGGGGCGAGATCACAACGCCGCAATCAACATTAAAAATAGATATGTACCCACGGACTGTGGGGAATTAACGCCTGTGGAGATGGTTGCATGAGCAACCGCTATGAATCAGGAAGCCCCGGTACTTGTAGCGGGGAGGAAGTCACAAAGATGTACACCAAAAATAGCGGCATGATCGAAAAAATCCTGAAGCTGAAACAGGAAAGAAACGCAGTTATCCTTGCTCATAACTACCAGCGTCCGGAGATTCAGGATATCGCTGACTTCGTTGGCGATTCGCTCGCGTTGAGCATTAAAGCGTCCCAGACCGATGCTGATGTGATCCTCTTCTGCGGCGTCGATTTCATGGCGGAATCCGCAGCAATTCTAAGCCCTGACAAGACCGTTCTGATCCCTGATACGGATGCCAGATGCCCGATGGCTGCGATGATCACAGAGCAGGAACTGATAGAGATGAAGCAGATGCATCCGGATGCCTGTGTGGTCTGCTATGTGAACACAAGCGCGGCAGTGAAGGCAGAGAGCGATATCTGCTGCACGTCAGCAAACGCTGTCGAGGTCGTGGAGTCGCTCGACTGCGATGAGATCATCTTCGTGCCTGACAAGAATCTTGCGCTCTATGCTGCCAGATTCACAGAGAAGAAGATCATGCCGTGGGACGGATACTGCCCAACGCACCACCAGATACTCCCGTACGACATTATGGATGCGAAGCAGATGCATCCGGACGCGGAGGTGTTAGTGCATCCTGAATGCAGACCAGAGGTGATCGATCTTGCGGATGGGGCGTACGGTACCGAAGGGATGGTCCGGCATGTCAGGGATTCGCGTTCTGATGAGTTTATCATTGGTACCGAGTCAGGGATGCTACACCGGCTGGAGAAGGAATTTTCATCGAAACAGTTCTATGCAGTCTCTGATTACGCGATCTGCCCTGCCATGAAGATGGTCACGCTTTCAGAGGTGGCCCGTTCGCTTGAGAATCTTGAATACGTGGTTGCCATACCCGGTGATGTGCAGAAGAAGGCGAAGGATGCACTCGACCGGATGATCGAGGTCAAGAGGAGAAGTTGATTGCTCGGGTTGCTCCGCACCGGAAACTGCGCGATGGCTGGCTTTGCAGCCGTCATCGGTGCAGGAATCGTCTGCGGCATAACAGAGATACCGATTCTGGGGGTGGTGCTTCTATTCCCTTCTGTCTTTCTGATAACAGGCGCAGGAAACGCGATCAATGATTACTTCGATGCGGATATCGATGCGATCAACAAGCCGATGCGTCCGATACCATCAGGGCGGGTGAGCAGGAATGCGGCACTGTATCTCTCGCTCCTGCTCTTCGGACTCGGTATCGCATTAGCATACACCATCAACATCATCTGCTTCGCAATCGCTCTCGCAAACTCCCTGATGCTCATCGCCTATGCCCGCAATCTGAAGCGCACAGCGCTTGCCGGCAACATCTCTGTCGGATACCTGACCGGCTCCACGTTCCTGTACGGAGGTGCGCTCTTTGAAATCCCGGGTCTCGTCCAGGCATCCGGACTGTTTGCGCTTGCGATGCTTGCAACGATCGCACGCGAGATCGCAAAGGACATCGAGGACATCGATGGCGACTCAGCGATGGGGCTCGATACACTCCCGATCCGCATCGGATCGAGACGTGCCGAATATGCCGCATCCGCATTCGGCGTGATCGCAATACTGTTAAGCCCGATCCCCTACCTTTCACTCGAATTCTCGGTCTGGTATCTCGCCGTGGTGATGTTCGCAGATCTCTGCTTCCTGATTGCGATACTGCGATTGAAGAAGGGCGATGCCGCGGGTTCGTCGAGACTGTTTAAGCAAGCGATGATGGTGGCTTTGCTTGCGTTCGTGGTCGGGAGCCTGGGCGGCGGCGCATAGACGTGGGTGGCGATCGGTGATCCGGATGCCGGGGGTAAGTTGACACGCTCACTTGGCAGCGTATTCGGCAGGAGTGGAGCGAGATCGATTCCGGCTCCTGCCGGTATCGACAGTTCCGCTCACTTGACTTTCAAAGAAACGCGAATTAGCCCTTAATCCTCCTTGAAAACCGCTAGCTGTCGGACTGTCGTCGTCCAGCAAGCTGTATGACCTAACTTTTGATATCAGTGTAATGCTACACTACACATCGATTGAATCAGATAACTATTTATATGGGTATGACCAAATACACTAATGTAATTACACAGTCTACCGATGTCGATTTAGTAAACTAAACACATACGGGAAATTTAGGTCAAATTGGGGAAGTTGGTGGCAAGGAGGTTTATGTTTTGATAGGTCATACATTAATTGGGTTGACCGATGGTGTTTTTCACTACATGTTTGAAAGTCAAGACAGACTCCGGGTTATCTGTTTACCACACGTTACTCGAGCATATTCATCATGTAGACAGTTCCGACCCGATCGGACCGATTCCTTTCAGTTCATCCACGAAACCGGAGACGACCTCCACAAACCGCTCGCTCTCGGATGCGTCGATCCATTCGACGCGCAGCCTCGTTGCATCAATCCCGACCCCTGCCAGCAGGTCGGCAAGCGCAGCCATCCTGTGTTCTGCGTTCTCATTCCCGTGCATATAATGGCACTCCCCAATCTTGCATCCGGCAACGAGCACGCCATCAGCGCCGCACCTGAACGCCTCGAGCACGAAACCCGGATTGACGCGTCCTGCGCACATCACACGGACCACCCTGATGTTGGTTGGGTACGAGATGTGCAGCACGCCTGTCAGGTCTGCACATGCATAAGCACACCAGTTGCAGAGAAACGCAATGATCAGCGGGCACTCGTTCTTTGTGAGCGTTCGTATCTGCGAGAGGATCTGGGTGTCGGTGTGCATGTACGGCTCGATTGCACCTTCCGGACACGCGGCACTGCACGAACCGCAGCCCTTACATGCCAGTTCATCGACCACTGCCCTGCCCTGCACCATCCTGATGCTTCTGAATTTGCAGACACCCATGCAGATCGCACATCCGATGCACTTGTCCGCGTCCACATGCGCGCTCATCGGGTCGATCTCCAGATGGTCTTCTGTTAGCAAGGTCTTTACTCTGGAAGCAGCAGCCGAGGCCTGTGCAATCGATGTCTGGATGTCCTTTGGCCCTGATGCGCACCCTGCTATGAAGATGCCGTCGGTATGCGCTTCCACCGGTCTTAGTTTCGGATGCGCCACCTGCATAAACCCGTCCGCTCCGGTCTGCATATCGATGCCGATTTCGCTCTCAGCCTCAAGCCCGACCGAGAGAATGACAAGGTCACATGCCTCCTCGATGATCCCGTCGTCTGCCAGCGTATCCTCGTACCGGATAACAGCGCTTTTTCCGTGCGTCAGCACCTCTGCGACCCGTCCACGTATGAAATCGACTCCAAGTTCCTGTGTTCGCTGGTAATATTCCTCATAACCATTGCCACACGCCCGTATGTCGATATAATGGATCGAGATATCCGTATCAGGGTTTTTTTTCTTGATCGCCTGCGCACTCTTGATTGCAGCCATGCAGCAGACGAGAGAACAGTAGTTATTGCCAACGGTCGCATCTCTTGACCCGACGCACTGGATGAATGCGATTCTCTGCGCAAGCTCTCCTGTCGATGGCCGGATTGCGCGTCCGTACGTGGGTCCGCTCGCATTCAGCATCCGTTCGAGTTGCAGCGACGTGACGACATCCCTGTGCCGTCCGTAGCCGTACTCCTCCTTGCGTGCCGCATCAAACGGCTTCCAGCCGGTTGCAACGATGATTGCGCCTGCATCGAACTCAAACTCCTCTTCCTTCTGGAAATAATCGATAGCGTCCAGCGGACATGCCTCTTCGCACAATCCGCAGCCGACGCAGTGCTCATCGATGCACGCAATCATGGGCACAGACTGCGGCACCGGAACGTAGATCGCCTTCCTGACCCCTATGTCGTAATCGAACTGGTTCGGAACGGTGATCGGGCATACATGCGCGCAGTCATCGATGCATCCCTTGCAGATATCTTCTCTGACGAATCGCGGTTTCTTGATGCCGCGCACCCTGAAATTGCCGACACTTCCCCCCACCCCTGTGATCTCCGCGTAGGTGTAGAGATCGATATTCCGGTGGTTGAGGACATCGGTCATCTTCGGGGCGATGATGCAGATCGCGCAGTCGTTTGTCGGGAAGAGACTCCCGTACAGAGCCGCGCGCCCTCCTATAGTCGGCTCCCTCTCGATCAGGTGCACCTTCATGCCGCTATCTGCCAGATCGAGCGCAGCGGTCATGCCCGCGATCCCGGCTCCGATGACAAGTGCATCCTGATTGATCGGGATCGTCCGTTTCGGGATCGGGGCGAGTTCTCTTGCCTCTGCCACACCCATGCGCACCAGATCGATCGCTTTCTGGGTCGCAAGCGCAGGGTTATCGGCATGAACCCACGAGCACTGCTCGCGAATGTTCACCATCATCAAGAGATACGGATTCAGCCCTGAATCCTCAAGCAGGCGCTCGAAGGTCGTCTGGTGCATACGCGGCGAGCATGCGGCTACGACGACGCGGTCAACGCCGCTCCCGATATCGGCTCTGATCTCTTCCTGCCCTGCATCGGAACATGCAAAATCGATATCCCTGGCGATGCGGACGCCGTCAAGCGTTGCAGCCTCCGCTACGATTGCATCGATATCAAGGACTCCACCGATGTTGAGCCCGCAGTGGCAGATGTATACTCCAATTTGCATATCGCTGATCGTGGTTTATTTACAATTATAAATAGATAAACCTCTTCGTGCCGGTTGGTGATTGCTCACTGTGGCGGGATGTGATCTCGAGCTGTGGGTCGATACAAAAAAGAAGACGGCGAAGGGATTTTCCCTTCATTCCTCTCCGCACCCACAGTGGAGCGAATATCCTGTCGGATCATTGACGTAGCCCATCAGCAGCAGCACATCGAGACTGTTGGTATGTCCGTTGCCATCGATATCGCCGATGCAGGCGTCAACCGGCGTGCCTTTGACGACATACTCAAGCAGGAGCAGGAGATCAACCGTGTCGATCGTTCCGTCGCCGGTTATGTCGCCGCACATCGGCACCGGCAGGACCAGCGGCAGATGGTCCTGATTCAAGCCGCCGGCTATGTTGTATGATTCATCGCCGAACCCATCGCCGTCGTCATCAGTTCCACCGTAGTCGCTCCAGTAGTTGCCGCCGATGAAGGGACCGCCGATGATGTTGGGTCCGGTGGTGTTGGTGGTATTCAATGAAGTGGCATAGTTAACATCGTTTGAAATATATAGATTTTGATCATTTATGAAAATATTATTGTAAATTCTGTTTGATCCGTTTTCACCAAGAGATGCCCCCTGTAGATATATGCCATATCCGCCATATCCGCTGTTGTTCCGGATGTGCGAATTCTTTACTGTGTTTGATGAAGCACCATTGATATTGATCCCATACCATCTGTTTGAATTCGCATTTATCTTGTCGAAAGTGTTGGAATCAGGACTTCCGAAGCTATCACTGCCGAGATAAACGCTGCAAAAGGTATTTAAATTCGCATCCACGCCTGTGAAATTGTTGTAAGACGAGTTCTGGATTAACTGGATTCCCTTGGAATTGCTGTTGAATACGGAGTCAGAAACGCTATTGTAACTCGCGCCCTGCATATAGATACCATAATCGTTGTTCAGATTCGCAGTGATGTTGGAAATGTCATTGTATAGTGACCTATATAGATATATGCCATTATTACGCTCGTTGCTGTTGAAAACAGAATCATTCACCCGGTTCGAAGATGAACTCTCGAATTTTAGCCCGTTCCATCTGTTGTGCCCTGCCACAATTCCTGTCAGGTTAGTATTGTTGGAATATCTAAACGTCAGTCCGTGCTCGTTGTAGCTCGAGCTTATATCCGAAAAGGTGGCATTGTCCGTCAACAGGACATCTATCCCATTATTCTTTATCGCACCATTGCCATGGGCCGTTACATTTGATACCACCGAGTTGTCTGCACCGCACAGGATCAATTCTGATAAATAAAGATTTTCTATGTTTGAGGTATCGTAATAGTACCCTATAGGTCTGCCGCCGGAGCCGGTTACATTGCTCAGATAATTTGGGCACCAGTACTCATCATTAGTGCTTACTTTCAGATCCTTGCGCGAATTGTTCACAAAATTCGAGTCATCAAGCCAGTTATAAGCAGCATACGAAAAAAAGATTCCTGCACCGTTTTTGCTTGCGCTCAAATTTACAAGATGCGTATTGTATGTATCATATAAATAAAAACCATATTGTGGATTTCCACTGGATTCCACATTCGTGAGATTGCTTTGCATAGTAGAGCGCAACTGGATGCCCGCGTAGTTGGAAGTAAACGATTTTATGTCTTTCAGTGTGTTATTGTCTGAATTATAGATGTATATGTTCGAGGATGTCCAGTTCCGGACTGTGCAGTTCTTTATTGTTATATTTGTGTCGTATGCTGATGCTCTGGAGATGTATATGCCGTACTTTCCTGAGCCATTGCCGTCGATCGTATGTCCCTGGCAGTCAAGATTTACATCGTCTGCTGTTATATCGATGCATTTTGTGGCGGTCGAGTTGAGAATATCCGAAGTTAGCCTGTAATTTCCAGAAGTGGATATTATCCGGCATGACGTTATATCACCTTCTGCTGCACCCGCTGTGCAGGTGAGCGCTGCAAGCACGATAATTATTGCTGTGATATATCGTTTCATGATTAGACCCCCCCACACGGGCAGTTCAGCGAATATCCTGCCGGATTTGCGATATACCCTATCAGTAGCAGCACATCGAGACTGTTAATATATCCGTTGCCATCGATATCACCAGCACACTCATGAGCGAGCGGGTTGCCCGCGGGGTTGACGCAGTGTTTCAGGAGCAGTACGAGATCGACTGTGTTAACCGCACCATCATCAGTGACGTCGCCGCAGATCGGTTGCTCTGGCTGGCCGCCGTCCCGGCCCGCGAGGCGCGCCATCATCCACCAGACGGCTCTGCCCTTATTCTCACAGTTCTCGTAGGACGTGTGTGCTGCCTGATTATAGTTGTAGTGCGGATGCTCATACGGAACGGTCACATACGCGCTACCATTCCAGTATTCATAAGTAGCCTGTTCCCATTCCCCTGAAGTCGAGTTGTACCACCAACAATCGATATCGCCAAAGTCGAATAGAACCTTGTTGTTGGCGATACGATAATCACGGATCTGCTCGTTTCGCAGATACCGGTTGTCTCCCTGTGCCGTGTTCGTGTTGTAATGATTTCCAGGCCCGGTCTGTGCGTTTCCAGTGAAATAGATGAAGGCGACATCTGGATTGTCAGCTTCAAGGTTGCTCATTGCCTGTAGGTAACTATTAACCGTTTCTTCGTAGTAACTGTTCATCTGACAGCACCAGCAAAAAGCTGAGACATTGATGGCGACATAATCAGAGAGATTGAGAAAATCCTGCGTATGGTATGGCTTTTGCCAGTCCGAACTAAAGTAGTCACTTGGTGTATTATAGGTGTCACGTATCGGGGGCATACCGTCCTTGACGCATAGAACACCTGCTTCAGTTGGAAGAGAACTGGTGCTTCTACTGTAGATATACTTGGAATCTGCGTTCTCGATTCGTTGCAGACCTTCTGTGAGTTGGCCCCCATGGGGTGTATGGGGGTAATGCCACTTGATATCGTCCTGAACCGCATCTATCCACTCATCCGGAATCTCTGAGAGATCCGTGCATGTATGGTCAATAATAATCGCGTCTGCGCACGCAGACGGGACCATCGCCAATATGGCGACCATTCCAATGATCAGTATCATTCCCTTATTCATGATCCATCATCCCTTTTTCAGTTGGCACGTAATGGCGCGTATACCATTGTGCGCAACACACCCTATAAAAAGCTAACGATCTTGCCACTCACTTATCACCCCTCATGACATATTGTCTGCGACCGGTTGCGAAAAGGGATTGTGCCGATCGCCATAAGATAAATAGCATCATGGTAAACGCATTTTGCCGGTCCGGCAGATGTTCACAGCGGATTTAAGCATTTGCCGATACGATCCCCGGGATCTTGTTTGTGTTTCTTCCCCTCCTCTCGCCGTAGCGCGATCGCTCTCAATCGAACCGGTGCCGCGCATACGACCGGATGATGTTGGGCGGGCGCGGCAAATCAAAACATGAATTCGGGTCAGGATATCGCACGCATCTTCGCGACAACATCTCTCCGGGTGATGAACCCGACCAGATCCTCATCCAGGTTGAGCACCGGAATCCCGCCGTACCCGTACTTCAGCATGAGATTCACAACATCGGGTATGTTGGAGTTCGTGTACACAGTCCTGACGCCGCGGCTCATGATATCCACGGTCAGGAGATTCTTGACTCTGGTATCCTGTTGATTGGCAGTGACCAGACCACGGATCGCACGCATCGCTTTTGCTATATCCTTCTCGGTTATGATGCCGACCAGCCGGTAATCCTCGATCACAGGGAGACGCCCGATGTCGTGATCCATCATCGTCCGCCGCACATGGACGACGCGATCGCCGGGCGAAGCAGTGATTGCTTTGTTCATAAATTCCGCAGCAAATCCAAAGACGGTCTGGGTCTTAAGAACCTCCTGCGGCGTGATCCAGCCGAGAATCTCATCATTGTCCTGTACAAAAAGGATGCCTCTCTGCTCCTGTAAAATTGATATGGCATCGTTCACATCCATATCCGGAGGAACCACTGTGCACACATCGCTGATCGCAGTGGCGACATGAAGCGAGGATGCTGGCAGCCCCGCTTTTCTGCTCGTATGGAGCGTGCTTCTGCTCGTACCGAGCGCACGTGCAATATTTCGCATGGTCAGCACACCGCGAAGTTTGCCCTTGCTCGTAACCATCAACCGTCTCGTATCATACTTATCCATCAGATCCAGTGCGCGAGATAAATCTTCTGATTTTTCGATGCGCACCGGCTCCACCATAATATCGCATACATTCATGATTCTTCTCCCATATTATTTATCGCTTGCAACATACTATCCTGATCCAGGATTCCGACCACATCATTCTCGTTATCGACAACAACGATGCTGGCAATCCGCGCATCGACCATCATGCGTGCCGCATCGGTTGCAAGCCCATCATCTGCTATCGTTACCAGCGGCGTGGACATAATATCCTCTGCAATAACCGGAAGTTCATGGACTCTCCTACCTTTGCGCGGGGCAGATGATGTGCACGCAAACGGCAGGTTGGAGTTGGTGATCATGCCCACCGGCTTTCCGCCGTATTCGAGAACCACGACCCGATCCACCTCCTCATCCCACATCATCTGCAGGATATGGCTGAGCGAGTGGTGTTTGTGGACGGTTGCAACAAAGTCGGACATAATCTCGCTGGCGCGTATATCGGAGGTTATCCGTGAAAAATGTTCGATCATATCCCGTTTGGTGATGATCCCGCATAGATCCCCTCCCCCGCCATCCCGAACCGCAAGACTGCCGATATCGTTCTCAAGCAGCAGTTCAGATGCCTGCCACAAGCTGGCGTCGGGATATATGCTGATCAGCGACTTTGTCATGACCAGCTGCACAGGAATCTGATCGATCGGACGTCTCCGCCACTGCGGCTCTGCCTGATCGAGTCTGTGCCCGATATCGGATTCGGTGAGCATGCCTACAGGTTCGTCGTGCAGTATCACAAGGAGTCTGCTGATCCTGTGTCGGAGCATCAGATTGCGCGCCCTTGAAATTGGCTCTCCTGGTGTAATTGCATACACCGGAGCACTCATTATGTCCTTAACTCGCATGGCTCATTGTCTTGATGTGGTTAGTACCCGAACAAAATCTCTTTCCGTCAACATTCCTGCAAGAACACCGTCGTCGATGATTGGAAGTGAACCTACGCCGTTTTCAGCCATCATCTCGGCAGCATCGCCGATATCCCGATCCGACGTGGTCCAGACAACATCCCGGATGACAAGCGTCTTTACAGGTACACTGAGCGCATCATCGATGCCGGTTGCTCCCTTTGTCAGTGCCTGGCCGCTGCCAAGGAACCGCAGTATATCAAAAGCAGTGACGATTCCGAGCAGGATATCGTTCTTGACGATCGGGAGGCGTCTGAATCCGTTATCGATCATCAGTTTACCGGCAGCCCCGATCTCAGCATCAGGCTCAACAGTCGCCACATTCGTTGACATACAATCGGCTATACTGGTGCCGATCTCGATGCCTGCGACCAGATGCATGAAATCCTGTTCGGTCACGATCCCAGAGACCCGCTCATCCTTGTCCATGACCGGCAGATATCCGACGTTCTTCTCTTTCATCAGTTTCAGAGCGTCCTCGATCGAGGAATCTGTGTACAGGTACGCAACATCGGTCTCCATGATCTTGCGTATCTCCTCGTTGACCGCAGCCAGTATGTTGCCATCGAACCGGTTGGTGACAAGAGAATGTCTCGGTCCGCCGCACAGAAAATCAACGATGTCCCTGCATACGATGATGCCTCTTAATTGCTGCGTGCCTGCATCAGCGATCGGGATTCTTCTGAATCCATGATTTAGCATCGTTTTGACGGTGCTCATGATCGTTGTGGTCGGCGGAACCGTCACAACGTCCTCTGTCGCTATTGCGAGTATGTCACCATGGTGCGCAGCGGCATGTGCGTTAATTTTATCGCCGCCCCGCTCCAGTGCGCCTCCGACCATCGTTATGCGCGGTTTCGTTGTTTGTTGTCTTTTCATTACATCACCAATCAAATCACGTGTGATCATGCATTGTCGCGGTGCATTTAAAGCTTACTACACTTGTACCACCAATCACCTATTCCGGATCATGTAATGTGTGGTGAGATGTCCAATCATTTAAAGGTATTGGACGGATTGGGGAGACTTTTTATTATTTTCTGG
>DASC01000099.1 GCA_002503595.1 Candidatus Methanogaster sp. UBA203
CCAGAAAATAATAAAAAGTCTCTGTTTTATCACCGGAGACCCGCGGAGGGCGCAGAGTTTCAGGACTGATCCGATCCTCTGCGTTCTCCGCGTGCTCTGCGGTAAAACTTAAGGATATAGTGATTTCTGGGAAAATCGACAGCCCCCAAGCATAGAATCCAATAATATGTCTCAGTTTGTGAAACTTTTTAATTTCGTTGGGTCATCCACAGCCAGCAGGGCTGGCATTACCCGAGAGCGCGAGAGACCGCGGACAAAGCAGTAGCAGTCTCAACTCCCTCATCCTCTCCATACTCTTGCATACTCTTTGCGTGCTGACTTCGCCGCGTGCTTTCGCAAAATCGCATTCTGCGGAATATTTTGGCAATTTGTGGAGGATCTCTCAAAACACAACTCTCATTTTTTGTTTTACATCGGATTATTTTAAATAAAATAGAAGTATTATTTCATTAACTATCACTTGTTATAATAGCTGGTTATAGTTGCATATTCACATTTTGATTGATAGTTATATCTCAATATGAATTTTGGGGATTAGATATAATTACTTTCTATCAAAATACCCACTCGTATCACCCCCATATATACAGCGAAAACCGCACGCAGTGATAGCGCCCCCTCTTGCTACCGATTTCGACCTGCAGGTATGCGGATCTGCCCATCTGTTATGCAGATACCCCCCATGTTGTCGGTAGGGATACGTGTATTCCTATAGTTATTGGAATGATCGAGTTGGCTCGATTATTTTCCGGTAGATAAGTATATAACTATTTTTAGTAAAAATCGTACTTGCATCAGACTTTTAAAATGTTTAATGAAATATACTATAGCATAACTTTATTATAAAGTATTTGATTTATTGATTATATTAATTAATTTTAAATAAGTAAATTTAGTACCTATTGTAAAATAATACTAAATTGAAACGAAAAGTGAGAGTTAATAGTTGCCCTACTTCCGCAAACAATAAAATGGATGAGAGGACCAGACTAATCGAGGATGTGATGACACGAGCAGACTAAAAAAGAGACCAGGGATCATGGTTGCGTTTGATATGGAGGATCCGCCCTCTGCGGTTCGCATGGCAGAGGAACTGGGTAGCGCTGATGGTAATTTCGCAATCAAGGTTGGAAGACCTCTTGAGATGCAGACCGGAAAGGAGATCATCTCACGAATCAGGGACGCTACAGACATCCCGGTAATCTACGATGGAAAGATCGCGGACATCCCTTATGTCAGCGCAAAGATAGCAGAGATCGCTTACGATGCAGGCGCGGACGGTGTTATCATGCATGCGTTCGTTGGCGCGGATGCCGTACGCGAGGTCGTGGATCTGGGCAAAGGCGACGTGATCACGGTCATCGAGATGACGCATCCGGGTTCGGTCGAATACCTCGAACCGATCTCAGAGCGGCTCATCCAGATGGTATCGGGGATCGGGGTCGACGGGGTGGTTCTGCCTGCCACGCGCCCAGAGAGGGTCAAGAGACTGTCAGAACTGCTCGAAAGTGAAAGCGAAAGTGAGACCTATATCATATCACCGGGAGTACATGCGCAGGGCGCAAAGCCAGGTGATGCGGTTACCAGCGGGGCTGACTACGAGATCGTTGGACGTGCGATCTACCGATCAGAGAACCCGAAGGACTCGGCAGAACGGATTTACAGGGAGATCATCGATCGATTGCGGGGCGACTAACATGAAACAACACCAGAAAGATCTTTTGCTGCACCTGCTCGAATCGGACGCGATAAAGTTCGGGGAGTTCAGACTTAAGAGCGGGCGGGTCTCGCCGTATTTCGTCAACATCGCTGTCGCAATCAATACCGGCAGGAGAGCTTCCGAAACAGCAGACGCGTACGTGGCAGAGATCGTTGATGGCGCGGTCGGCACCGATTTTGATTACATACACGGTCCTGCATACAAGGGAATTCCGCTCTCGGTGCTGATCGCAGAAAAACTCTGGAGTAGGGGTCGGGGTCGGGATGCAGGTGGGATCGATCTGCGCTGGGGCTATGACCGGAAGGAAGGGAAGCGGTACGGAGATCCATCAGAGACGAGGATCGTGGGTGACCTCAGGGACGGGGATTCTGTCCTGATAGTGGATGATGTGGTCGTTACCGGGAAGACAAAGATCGATAACTGGGCTAAACTGACCGATTGCAGGGATTTGAGTCCGAAAGGCATCCTGGTGGCGGTTGATCGGCAGGAGGTCGATGAAGCTGGCAACGATACCATAGAGATGCTGACAGAAGCCAGTCTAACTGTGTATCCGATACTTAAGATCACAGAGATCTTCGATTACCTGCTGAACAGGTCTGTCGATGGGGTTGTGTACGTGGACGACCGGCTAAAAGCGAAGTTCGATGAGTATTTTGATAGATATGGGGTGGATCTTTAGCGTTTACACAACCTGACGCCCAAGAATCCCCGAAAAGCTTATACCCGATTATGGCGTATCATAATGATGGGATGCTCGCATGAACCGGGGAAAAATTGGTATCATATTATGCATAGTACTGCTATCGATACAGATAGTCTCAGCAGATGTGCTGAATCTTGCCGCGTCAACGAATGAGACGTTTGCAGACAATCGAACCATTCAGATCACAGCAAATCTCACGAACACGACCGGTTACCCGATCAATAACACACGCGTGAATTTCACAGCGGATTGTGGAATCTTAAGCGCAGGTTATAACTACACCAACGCTTCCGGCATCGCTGTCGTAAATATCAGTTCGTGGGATCTCTGTACTGCGAACATCACAGCAGAGGCAGGCGCCGCAAACGCGACAGTCAATGTAACATTTGTTATGGGACCGATCTCGCGGATCATACTCTCTGCCAATTCATCCGGCACTGTGGACACCACACATCTGGTCACGGCAACAGTCTATGATAAGACCAGGGACGAGTTCGTGAATAATGAAAGCAGATGGCGGGTGATGCCGAATGTGCCACTGAACTTTACGATCGCACCGCCTTCTGGTAACCAGTGGAACAGTCCGACCACCTACAACAACGCAAGCATCACCCCTTCGATAAGCACCACCAATGGATCAGGCTACACAACAGCGACCGCAAGGATCGATAAACGGGCAGGAACCAACTACATCGACGTGAACGTCACAAACGAGGATGGTGAGGAGGTGATCGAATACCTGATGATCGTCGGTCTTGCAGGCGAAGCGACAACGCTTGCCGTAACCGCAAGTCCTGAGAACGTCTCTGCCAATGGCATCGATCTCTCGCACATAACCGGCAAGGTCACAGACGAGTTTGGAAATCCACTCCTGTCGACAGGCGCGATCCGGTTCAACATAACAGGCAGTACCCCTATCATCAAGCCGCTTGATTCGGTTGGGGAGGCAACGATAAGCATCGGACCATCGAAATTCACAGGCAATGTAGCAGTGAACGGCACATATATCAATGTGACCGGCGACTACACGAATCTCACCGACTTGGTAACTGTGAGATTCTGTGCAGAAGAGCCTGTAGGAGTTGTTGTTAGGGCAGACGCCACAAAGATATCCACATCAAACATCCCCGGAGTCAACACGTCAGCGATCACCGCAACCGTGATTGATAAATGGGGGCACACAATTCCGGGTAGAACTGTCAATTTCAGTCTCACAGGTCCCGGAACTCTTTCGTCACCCACTGAAACGACCGATTCGCATGGGCAGGTAACGATCACGCTGCAATCAGACACTGCCGGAGATTCAACCGTTGCCGCAAAAGTGCTTAATGATTCAGGATATGAGATCGGAGGAAGTATCGTTATTCGGATCGTAGACAAACCGTTCATCTCAGTTATAACAACGATCGAACCCGATCCTATCGAAGCGGGCGGGATCATCAACGTGACCACTTCCGTATCAGGGCAGGGCAACATCACAGGAACCCTGCTTGCCGCACATGTTATGCTTACGCTCGACCGGTCAGGTAGCATGGATCCCGATTACTACGCGGGAACGCCGATGGATGTTGTGCTTGTGACAGATGTCTCCGGGAGCATGGATCCTGATTACTACAATGCATTCTGGGGATACGAGAGCAGCGTGGAGAAGGGATTCACACTGTATGAGTACCAGACAAGCGGCTCGGTTTCTGCAGATGCCTGGTGGACTGATTATTTCGTGCTGAATGAATCGGTGAACGATTTAAAAATCGTTGTTTCAAATGGTAGCCTGAAACTTCAACTGATCAGCCCGGGTGGAATAGTGTATGGGTACAATGGTGGCGGAAATAATTCCCCTTTATATATGTGGTCTGACAACATGGACTCCTCTTATCCTTCATACTGGGATACCCCATTTCATGAATGGGTGTGGCACAAGCCGTATTCGGATCCGGATTCATGGAATTATTCGTATTCTGCAGATACCGATTTCCCTGAGCAGGGTAACTGGACGGTAAGGGTGCATAATCTGACAACATCCCCTGCATCGTTCTCCATTTCTTCGTATATCGAAAAACTGAGTGCAGCAAAGATCGCCTCAAGGAACTTCAATGAGAATATGGTCAGTAATGATCGGATAGGTCTGGTATCATTTGGAGGTGTCAATGCAACCACAGCAGAGCGCATCAGCATTTCTGCACTGACCCCCAATATCGACAGCATCGATGCAGCCATCAATGGTATGTATGCATCGGGCGGTACCCCCACCGGAGATGCGATTAATGATGCGAAGGATCAGTTGGTCAGTCAGCAGCGTTCCGGTGCTCGACCGTACATCATTTTGTTATCCGATGGGATGCCAACGGTTGGATCTGGCTGGGTGGGTGGAGTGTATTATTCGGACTCGGTTGAATACGCACTTGCACAGGCAGATGTAGCCAAAAACACGGTGATCAATGGGCACCATATCAGGATATACACCATCGGTATTGGTGTGGATGTGGATACTGATTTTATGAAAGCGGCAGCATCAAGCCAGAGCGATTATTATTATGCGGCAAACACCTCACAGTTAAAGGGGGTGTACTACAGCATTGCTCAGCAGATCAGTGATTTCGATATCACCACGAGGCAGTACGGGGTGCAAGGATTTACACCATACGATTACGATGTGCATGGCACAGTCAATGTAACATTTACAGATACCTTCATCATAAACGAAACGATCAATGATTTCAAGGTTGAAATCGACAATCCAAACCTTAATTTCACGATAACAAGCCCATCTAACACAACATACCCGGATCCGGCAAAGGGTGGATATGTCAACAGAACCGGCTATTATGAAACCGATTCGAGTAACTATATATGGCTGACACCACTATCCGAATATCCGCTGACCGATGCTGACACAGTTGAGCAGGGGACGTGGAATATAACGATAACGGGTTCTGGTGAGTTTAACATCACCACATACATCGACAAGAAGAGTGCTGCGCAGATTGCATCTCATGCGTTCATAGATAACCTTGAGCCGATCAGATATGATCGCGTTGGATTGGCAACATATAGTTATTCGAGCGCGAACGAGACCGCAACGCAGGAGAGTTACGTGTGTCAGGGGAACCAGTGGGAGGGCTACTTCACGGTCAATTCTTATGCGATCCATTATTTCAACCTATCATGGGCCGATACGTCCGACCTTGATCTATACCTGTACGATGGAATAACCCTTCTTGACTCATCAAATACATCAAATCCGGAGATGGTAAGTGCTGCACTATCACCCGGTACAAATTACCGGATCGTGGTCAATGGAACAAACGTTGTAGGAAACGATACACAATTTGCGATCAATGTCTACAGCACAATCGAAACCGTAAATTCAGGAACAACCACGGTCCCGCTCACCTCGACTACGGTGGATATACCCCCTGTAGATTTGAACAAGACCTTCCTGATTGTGAAAAGCAGCGACGATCTTGCCATGGACTCGAGTGCATACGCTTTCACGATCAGAGGTCATTTTATTGATAACGATACAATAGAGTTCACAAGAGAGTCCAGTTCAGGCGAAGGCGAGGTATCTTATTTTGTTATACAGGCAGACAATATAGAGGTTCAGAGTGGGACCACGGAATTCGAAAAA
>DASC01000168.1:0-2223 GCA_002503595.1 Candidatus Methanogaster sp. UBA203
CACTGGAATTTTCGATTGTGCCCCGCATGGTATCAGCGACGGCAGCATCATCGCCATCGATATACTCATGATCCCGGAGGCGGCGGGTAAGTGATATCGAGTTGTAACCGGCATAAGAGTTGGTGTATTCATCTTCCGCACTCTCCTTCCCTTCTTCTCGATTTATCCACACCCCATAGCCGCTCGCGTGACCTGACAATCTCGTGCAACATCTCCCTGCACGATCGCCATTTTTAATAAGGAACAGGTCAAGAAAGACAGAGTGAAATGACGCAAGTAGCAATAACCGATACCACGCTAAGGGATGCGCACCAGTCCCTGATCGCAACCAGGATGCGGACCCGGGATATGCTCCCGATCGCAGAGAAACTGGATAGCGTCGGCTTCTTCTCGCTTGAGGTCTGGGGTGGTGCAACCTTCGATGTCTGCATCCGGTTCTTGAATGAAGACCCGTGGGACCGGCTGAGAAGCCTTGCGGAGGAGATCAGGGAGACCCCGCTTCAGATGCTCCTTCGGGGGCAGAACATTGTCGGATACCGGCATTATCCCGACGATATTGTCATCAAATTCGTTGAAAAATCAGCAGAAAACGGAATTGACATATTCAGGGTCTTCGATGCCGTAAACGACATCAGGAATATGGAGGTTGCAATCATTGCAGCAAAAAAAACAGGTGCGCACGTTCAGGGGACGATCAGCTACACGATAAGCCCTGCGCACACGATAGAGACGTTTGTTGCGAACGCAACAGAACTGGCATCGCTTGAATGTGACTCCCTCTGCATAAAGGATATGGCAGGTCTCATCTCGCCATACGCTGCATATAACCTTGTCAAGACACTCAAAGATGAGGTCGGGCTACCTGTCGACCTGCATTCGCACAGCACCAGCGGGATGGCGCCCATGAGTTACATGGCTGCCTGTGAGGCAGGGGTCGATATTTTAGATACCGCATTCTCTCCGTTTGCAGGCGGCACCTCCCAGCCGCCGACAGAGACTGTGGTTGCAGGGCTTGACGGAACACCGTACGATACCGGTCTTGACCTTACTCTCCTGACAGAGATAAAGGAGTATTTCGACGGGGTAAAAGAGAAATACAGAAGCATCCTCGATCCGGTATCTGAGAAGATCGACACGAGCGTCCTGATCCACCAGATACCCGGGGGAATGCTCTCAAATCTGGTGTCCCAGCTCAAGGAACAGAACGCAATGGACCGGTATGATGATGTACTCAAGGAGATGCCGAAGGTGCGGGAGGATCTTGGCTACCCGCCGCTTGTCACGCCGACCAGTCAGATCGTGGGCACCCAGGCGGTCCTGAATGTCATGATGGGCGAGCGGTACAAGGTCATACCAAAGGAGGTGCGGGACTATGTCCGCGGCATATATGGAAGACCTCCTGCGCCGATCAACAAGCAGCTGCTTGCAAAGGTGCTTGGCGATGATGTGGCTGTAACATGCCGACCTGCCGACCTGCTCCCGCCTGAACTTGAGATGCGGACACGGGAAGCAGAGGAACTCGGCATCATCGGGAAAGAGGAGGATATCCTGACTTATGCCCTGTATCCACAGATTGCTCCGAAGTTCCTCCGTGGCGAGGCAGAGGAAGAGGAGTTAAAGCCGACAGCGGCAACCGGCGGCAGTGGAGTTCATGCTCATACCGGAATATTTAACAAATTCAAGGTGGTTGTCGATGGGGAGACGTTCGTCGTCGAGGTCCTCGCCACAGGGGCAGGCGAGATGGCTGTGGCTACCGGTGATACGAAGCCAGCCCACACATCGGTGGAAGGCGCGATAGCAAGCAACATGCACGGAATGGTTCTCGGGCTGAAGGTTACAGAAGGGGACGCTGTCGAGGAGGGCGATGTTGTTGCAGTGATCGAGGCTATGAAGATGGAGAACAACATCCATTCCCCACACAGCGGGATCGTCAGGGAGATATTCGTCTCTGAAGGCGCTACTGTGGGTGCAGGGGACAATCTCATGTCTGTCTACTAAACAGGAGTGTTTTGCTGTGTTTAACACGATACTGGTTGCGAACCGGGGCGAGATCGCCATACGGGCGATGAGAGCATGTCATGAGATGGGTATAGCGACTGTGGCGGTATATTCGGAGGCAGACAAACACGCGTTATTCGCAAAGTACGCCGACGTTGCCCACTGCATCGGACCTCCGCCGGCAAGCCAGAGTTACCTTATGATCGACAGGATTCTTGATGTCGC
>DASC01000168.1:2294-9649 GCA_002503595.1 Candidatus Methanogaster sp. UBA203
GTCATCGTGAAAGCATCGGCAGGCGGTGGCGGGATCGGTATGAAGATCGCAAACAACGCTGGCGAATTGCGTGACGCCATCGATTCGACTCAGGCAGTGGCTGAATCGGTGTTTGGCGATGCCACCATATTTATGGAGAAATACCTGCACCAGCCAAGACATATCGAGTTCCAGATCCTTGCGGATTCTCACGGGAATACGATCCACTTAAACGAGAGGGAGTGTTCGATACAGCGGCGTCACCAGAAACTGATCGAAGAGTCACCATCGCCGGTCATGACCCCGGAACTCAGGGAAGAGATGGGCAGAACGGCAATTGAGTCGGCAGAGGCGTTTGATTACACCAATGCAGGGACTGTGGAGTTCATCTACTCTGACGGGGATTTCTACTTCCTCGAGATGAATACGAGACTGCAGGTGGAACATCCGATAACCGAGCGGGTGACCGGGATCGATATCGTGAGGAGGCAGATAAGAATCGCAGCAGGCGAGGAACTGGATCGCAGGCAGGAGGATATCACCATCAACGGATGGGCGATCGAGTGCAGGATCAATGCCGAAGACCCGATGAACGATTTTGCACCATCACCGGGAAGAATCGTGCGGTACAGGTCGTCAGGAGGTCCCGGGATACGGGTGGACAGCGGAGTCCACACTGGGTACACGATCTCCCCGTACTACGACTCGATGGTATCCAAACTGATAGCATGGGGTGAAGACCGGACCGAAGCTATAGAACGGATGCGCCGGGCACTGTACGAGTACGTCATCATCGGAGTGACAACAAACATCCCGTTTCACAAGGCGGTACTCGGAAACCCGCACTTCATAAGAGCCGAACTATCGACACACTTCATCGATGACTTTGACGTACTGACAGAGGTTGCCAGTGTGGTTGAACAGGAGAAAGTGAAGGGAGCGACCCTTGCTTCTGCCATAAGTGCGGATGACCGGAAGGTTGCGGCGATAACCGCTGCTGTGCAGACATACATGGGTAGTTCTACTCAAATAGCGGACAATTAATCATGAAAACAGAACAAAAAATCCTGGAAATGCTAAAAGAAAATCCTGAAGAGTTTGTTTCAGGCGAAGAGATATCAGAGGCTTTAAACATCTCGCGGACGATGGTCTGGAAGCATATCAATGCACTGCGGGACTGTGGGTATACAATCGAATCGGTAACGGGCAAGGGTTACATGCTCAAAGGCATTCCTGACCTGCTCCTGCCTGCTGAAATCGAAAAAGGGCTCAGAACAGAGTTTGTTGGCAGGCAGATACATCATTTCGATGAACTGGACTCCACCAATTTGAGAGCCAAAAAGATCGCCGCAGATAGCCCAAACGGAACCGTCGTTATTGCGGAGGAACAGTTCGAAGGCAGGGGCAGGACGGGTAGTGTGTGGGCATCTCCGCCCGGCGGGATATATCTCTCGATCATCCTGAAGCCGGAGATCCCTCCTGACCATCTCCACAGACTGACGCTTGTTACAGGAGTTGCGGCTGTCGAAGTCTTAAATGAACTTGGGCTTAATGCAGAGATAAAGTGGCCCAACGACATACTCATAAACGAGAAGAAGGTTTGCGGCATCTTAACCGAGATCGATGCAGAGGCGGACGCTGTGAATTACGTGATCATCGGAATCGGGGTCAATGCCAATACAAAACTCGATGCGCTCCCTCCGATCACAATGCTGCAGGCAACGTCTCTTATGGAAGAGGCGGGGCGGGTTGTGGACCGGATAGCGATCACGCAGAGGTTTCTGGAGTGCTTCGAGCAGTATTACGTAACCTTCTCCAAGGGCGGTTTCCCTTCAATCCTGAAACACTGGAAGGAGCATTCGTCCACGATCGGGCGGAGGGTTAAGATCGTAACAAGGTTCAGGACAATCGTTGGTGAAGCGGTCGGCGTCGACCACGACGGGGCATTGATCGTGGAACTGGACGACGGAACAGTCGAGAAGGAGATTACTGGTACGTGCTTCCATCTGTGAGCTGGCGCCAAGACCCGTCGAAACCGTCAGATTAGAGTTTTTCGTGGTAGATGCGTGAGTACGCGCCAGATACGGCAGCGATCACAGCAACGTCGAACGCATACGTAAATTTCGCACAGATCGGGATCACGATTCCCATGTTCTCCATATCAGCGCTCAAGGACTTTGTCCAGACAAGATATGGGAATGGAATATCTATCCTGACCGGGAGGACGGATGAGGTCTGGTTCAGCAGCAAGACGAAGATTACCAATGCCACAACAAAGATCAGAACGAGCCAGAGGAGTTTTCTCGATGCGAAGTTGATGAACACCCTTGCGAGATCTTCGTTTCTGTTCATTGCAGGAAGTATTGATCCTGCTATCAGGAGCAGACCGAGATACGTGACCCCGAGCTTGAGACCGAGGCAGAACCACTCGAAGAGCGGTGAAGCTATATAGTTCCCAAAGATGAAAGTCTTCGCCTCGAAAGGGGAAGTGGCAACGACAATTGCATCGGTGCCGAGCGTCAGAGACCACCATGCTCCAAGAAACGGCAGTATCAGCGTGAGCACGCCTGCAATGGCGCCGGGTATATTCATCCTGTGAAAGTCAGGAGTTGGAGTTGCTTCAGTCATCAGGAGACGCCTCCGACACCCTTGGGTTGTTTTATACTGAGCTCTATTCCTGAGATGTCGAGTACCATATTCATGTTACGGACTGCCGGGTTCTTCCGGGCGTGTGGATCAGGGATCGTCCGGGCATCTGGCATCGCAGCTTCCAGATTCAGACTCGCCGAGCCCTTTGCAGGGATGGTCACTGGCTCTGGCAGCGATACCATGCCGACGCCATCGCCAACCGGGATCTCTGCTGAGAGTTCTTTCACCGTTATCGGTATGTTCAGTGGCGATTGTACCTCAAGTTTGACTCTGACGCGGTCCCCGGAGATGTCAACGTCATTAAACTTGAAAAATTCCGATCCTCCACCCGGTGCTCCGGAACCGAATTCCGTGAGTGATTTTGCAGTCTTTGCAGGGTCTTCTGCAAAGAGCGTTGCCTGCACATCCCATCCATGGGTTGCAAAGGCAGCCAGAATGCATCCGATGAGTAAAACCGCAGGAATTATCGGAACAGCCGATCTGATGATCTTCTCGTCCATAAGCGTTCATAACCTCCTGTATTATTAATACTTTTCGCATCTCACCAGTCTACGACCTGCCACTGCCAAGACGGTACGCAAGCAGCAGAACAGATGCTACGGCGATGGCTCCGAGACCTGGAGAATTCCTTTTTGCACGCTCTTCGCCTCGATCTGCCGGCTCTGCTACCGCACGCTCGCCTCCGACACGCACATCGACCGTCTCCCATGTGTGCACATCGATGTCTGATCTATCCGCGATCTCGAACTGGTATATACCCGGTGCAATGTCCTCGCTCGCACGGATCGTGATCCGGTAGGTCACAGACTTTCCCATATCAACTAACTTCGCCCCACCGTTGTCAACGATCGATATGCCGTCCGGGATCGATCGGGTGTTTATATCCACGTCGGCGTACTGGGATCCTGCGTTCCTGAGCGTCACATCGAAGGATGCCTCGGATCCGGGTTCGATCTCGACTACGGGTGGCACGCCTGTGAACATGATGCGGTCATCGGCAAAGGCTGTTCCATGGCAGCCCGGGATCAATGCGACGACCAGGATGCCGATTCCGAGTAGTGTGGTTCTGTTCATTCTACCATCTCCTTACAATTCCATATTCTCGAGCCGCCGCCCGCAGGATCATGAGTGCGTCAAGCGAAGTGACCGCACCATCACCGCTGACGTCTGCCGCGGGGTTTTGTGCGCCGCTGGCTGCGAGCGCCATGATCACAAGTACACGCATACACATCTTCGCTGGCAAAACAGTTCGGAATCCATCGCTCTGGTTGCATCTGTTCACAAGAATCACATCCAATGTGCTATTCAAACCGACCCCCTCCTATAAAAACTTAACCGGATACAGTTGCAACATTACTCTTGTATGTTGACCCTCCATTTTACATGAAGCCATGACTACATACCTACCATAGATGCCGCAAACTATCGCCGACCTCCCAAAACCGCAGACAATAGCACTCTTGCTGCTCGTACTGCTCCTGTCAGGTCAGGCGTGCGCCACCACCGAGATTACGGTGCACCGTGCAGATTACGACGGCTCTGTGCTGCTTGTAATCGATGGTCTCGGCTCAGCATACTGCTATCCCGAACTTACGCCCCGTGCGCTTGACAATTCAACACTTCAAAAGGCAGACTGCGCAAACATCCTCAGAATCGCAGAGAGCGGCATGCGTGCAATCGATGTGCGTGCTCCGGTGACAAGCACGCTTCCGGGACATTCGGTCATCGTGACCGGGCGATCGGATGCAACTCCGAATACGGTTTCAGGCAGGACGACGATCTTTGATATCGCGCACGAGAACGGCTATTTCTGTGCAGGCGTGATGGAGAACGGGGATTTTAAGGAGATGTGCGATGAACTCGATATAATCCTGCACATCCGGAAAAACTCGATCAAAAACCCTGGAATAGCCATCAATGCAAGCCTACACGGTCATGAAGACCTTTCACGAAATGTCAGCGTGCTGATGGAGGAATGGAGCAATATCACAGAGTATCTCGGCGATAAAGAGGGAGTCCCTCGATATGTTGCGTACAACCTGTGGGCGGTCGATGCATCGGATGCAGTCATAGGAAACCTGTGCGAGAGCGATGTCCCGTTTCTCTTGATCATCAACCTCGCTGCTGTCGATTCGGCAGGACACCATCTCGGAGCGTCCGGATATCTCGAGGTGGTCAATGGCACCGATGACGCGATCCTGAAGTTGTACCAGAGATGCGCCGACCACAACCTGCTCTTTGTGGTGACCGCAGATCACGGAATGGGATTTGCAACCCCTGGTGCGGCGCATGGCGGGCATGTATCCGACAAATATGCAGAGCGTCCCGAAAGCCAGCAGATCCCGCTTGTTTTTTCCGGAAGCGGGATTAAGAGGGGCGTCATCGCATCGGCAGGGCAGGAGGATATCGCACCGACCGTGCTCTGCCAGATGGGGCTTCCCGCCATCTCGTGCGACGGACGCCCGCTTCCGGTCGGCAGGTATGCGGATATGCGTGTAACGACCGGATCGGATGCGGATGTCGAGGTGAGTGGTTGCAGCGATGTCGTCAGGGGCACTTCGGATTCCGAATTTATATTCAAAGGTCTTGGTGTTGGTTGCAATTACACGATTCTGGTGACGCGGGACGGGGCGACTGTTGAGCACGAGATGTTCTTCGATTCTGCCTGTGTTGTCGATTGTTCAGTCTCCGGAAAGTTTTCGGTGGCAGCGGATACACCAGAAGATGGAGAAGAAGAGTATCCGGCAGATTCGGCAGGCGGGACCGGGACAGGCAGGGAGATGGACGCGTCTACGAAGATACTGCGCATTGCGATACCGATTATTATCATAAATCTCATCGGGATATTTTTGATCATAAAAATCATGAGGGAATGATTCATGAAAACAATCGCAGAGATCAACCGGAAGATCAAAGATGGTGACGTAACCGTCCTGACCGCAAAAGAACTCTGTGACGCGGTCCGGTCCGGAAAGTCCGTAAGCGTCGAAGATGTTGATGTCGTCACAACAGCAACGAGAGGTATCATGAGCGGGACTCTCGCTATATTATCATTTCCTGTTGCCGATCCCGGTGTCTTTTCCCGTGCAGAGCAGGTTTTCCTGAATGGCGTCCCTGCAAACGCGGGTCCCTGCCCGAACGAGCATCTCGGCATCATTGATCTGGTCGTTCACGGAACAGCAGAGCGAGACGCTCGATACGGCGGCGGACACCTCTTTCGCGACCTGATCAGGGGCGCAGGGATTGAGGTGGCTGTGAAAGCCTCCGGTACCGGGACTGAGAATGAGACTGATGCGGAGATCACCACAACCGTCGATATCGACGACATCCCGTTCGCACGCATGTTAACGACCCGCAGCGCATACCGGAATTACAATGCATTCGTAAATCCGGGAGAGGCGTTTTCCACGATCTTCTCTGTTGTGGATTTCAAGGGAAACTGTAGCGAAGCGATGTTTGGTGGCTGCGGGGAGATTAATCCGCTCGAAAAGGACGCGGGCACCATCGGAGTCGGGACGAGGATTCTGTTAAACGGCGCTGTCGGGTACGTGATCGGGGAAGGCACGAGAAGCACACGCGAGCGGCGGAATCTGTCCCTGTTTGCGGATATGCATGAGATGGACGGCTCGTGCATCAGTGGTTTTGTAACCTCCGCAGGTCCCGATCTCATCAATTCGATAGCGGTGCCGATACCGGTTCTGGATGAGGATGTCCTGTCCCGTGCATCCCGGCTCGATAGCGAGATCGAGCTTCCGGTCGTGGACATACGGACGAGAAAGGAGATCGGAAGGACCGATTATTCGCAGGTCTGGCGTTCCGGATCCGATCCTCTGGTGACGTTTGAACCGTCTTTGTGCGTCCACTGCAGCGCCTGCAATGTGAAGTGCCCGATCGGTGCGTTCACCGGCAGCGAGGTGATCGATGATCTCTGCTGCAACTGCGGGCACTGCGCATCGGTATGTGCAGGAGGAGCGTTCGTTGCCGAGATGGGTGCGATTGTTCTGCGCGGCAGGGAGATCCCGGTTACCTTGCGCCACTCAGACCGCAGAGGCGCGATTAAGCTGGCAGATGAGCTGAAACAGAGGATTGAGCGCGGATCGTTCCTTCTGGCTGAACCTGCGCAGAGGTTCGAGTGAACTGTAAAAAAGTTTGTTTTGGATTCATAATCGATGCGATAAGAGTTTTATAGCGGTCTTCTCCTGTATCTCCCCAGTTCCACGATTATTATTGCGTTTCTAATCTCATCTTCCTCAACAGAATTCAAAAACTCCTTTAATTCCTTGTTTATCTCATCTATCTTGAATGTGTACGGCAATCTGAAAATAATACCTCCGGGGTGTTCAGGGTACCGAAGTATCTCCCCGAAATCGGTATCTCTTGTCACGATTATTCTTTCGTTTTTCAGAGCGTACTCAATGATCGCCCTGTCCTTTGCTGTCCCCATCCCGATATCTCTAACATCTTCCACATTATAACCAGTACTTCGTATCACCTCAGCACTTGATCTGGGCATGTCAGCATCTAATATAAATTTTAAACTATGTATATACCTTGATCTCTTCCTTTGCTACGATTTTTGCAGCATATTCTATCGCTGCAAGCACATCTTCCTTTTGAGTCCCGTATTCCTCTATAATCTCTTTCATTCCCATGCCCCCTGCAAGTGATCCCAAGATTACATCCACAGGTACTCTCGTCCCCTTTATAACTGGTTTTCCATGCCTTAT
>DASC01000038.1 GCA_002503595.1 Candidatus Methanogaster sp. UBA203
TTCACATTGTCGGTCTCGTATTCGTCCAGTATGGATGTGATCTCGTTTCTGTCGATCATGGTATCAATTGCAGCCCGATATCATATTATGTGTTGTTGTTGTGTGCTGTTATGTGAGGCGGTCAACCTGCGTGAAGCGCGAAACTATGGTACAGCCTTATATATCCCTGGCAACCACAACTTCGCTGATATCAGGCACTTCCTCCTTCAACCGGTTCAGAATCCCTTCCCGCACCGACGCAACCCGGACCGCACCCCTGCCGCATAAGCACTCCCTTGGGACATTGAAGGTTCTTATAAATTTGCTGAAGGTGGTCGGGACTGTGGT
This sequence comes from Candidatus Methanogaster sp. UBA203, assembly GCA_002503595.1. Taxonomy (GTDB): domain Archaea; phylum Halobacteriota; class Methanosarcinia; order Methanosarcinales; family Methanogasteraceae; genus Methanogaster_A. The sequence goes on from DASC01000038.1 coordinate 328, forward strand.
TTTTTTGAGCGTGATCGTAACGACACCGCCACTGACATCCATCAGGGTGATATCGCCGCCGTCGGCTCTCAGAACCGGACGGATGCTCTCCTGTATGATCTCATCGATCCTTTTGAACATGTCGTTATCTTCCATCGGGCTTTTGGTCTCGTTCCATGATTAATAAGACTTTTTCAGGTGATCGTCCCGAGCAACCATTAATATTAAAAAGCATCGATATGATTATTGGTGCGATACCATGGACATCCTCATAGCGACCGGAAGACTTGCGCAGCAGACCGTCAGAGAAGCGGTGGGGGAGAATGCGGCTGTGCTTGTCCTCGATATCGAGATAGCGGCATTCATAACGCCGGGTCTGCTCGGGTCAGCGCTGCCGGGCAAGCGGTACGATCTGATCCTTGTTCCGGGTCTCGTATCGAGCGATTTCACGGATCTCGAAGAGAGGTGCAGAACACAGATCCGTCTCGGGCCGAGACATGCGTATGACCTGACTTCGGTGCTCTCGTGCGCGGGCGAACTCGAACTCTCAAAAACCATCCCTGCCTGTGAATTTCTATCAACAAGGATGCGAGAGGATGCTCGTTCGCACCTGGAAGAGCACGAGAGGGACGCCAAGCCAGCATTCGAGATATGCGGAAGAAAGATCGGCGGAGACTCGCGCATGAAAGTGATGGCAGAGATCGCTGGTGCGACAGCGATGAGTGACGAGGGATTGGCGGAAAAGATACGCGAGTTTGAGGAGAAGGGCGCTGACATCATCGATCTCGGCGCTACAATGGATTGCAGTGTCGATGATGTTATAAGATCGGTTAAGATTGCGAAATCCACAACAGAACTTCCTGTGAGCATAGATACGCTCGATCCCGATCTCATTGTTGCTGGAATTAAGTCAGGAGTCGATCTCGTGCTGAGTCTTAATTCGAGTAACATCGATGCCACTACCGGTGCGGTGCTGAAACACGGAACAGCGGTTGTGATCATCCCGGATCAGGGAGCTCCCGTTTCTCTCTTCCGGAATATCGAGTATGCGAAGGAAATCGGCATCGAGAAGATCATCGCAGACCCTGTACTCGATCCTGTCGGGTATGGAGTCGTTGAATCGATTTGCCGGTACAGGGATTTCCGGAAACAGGACCAGGCTACCCCGCTCTTCTTCGGTGTCGGCAATGTTACAGAATTGATCGATGCCGACTCTGTGGGCGTGAATGCGCTTCTGACCGGGATCGCATCCGAACTCGGCGCAGACATCCTCTTCACGCCCGAGCACAGCGACAAGGCATGCGGGAGCATCGCAGAACTCGTTACCGCCTCGCAGATGATGGTGCTTGCAACAGAGCGCAGCAGTTCGCCAAAGGATCTCGGAATCGATCTCCTCATCTTAAAGGAGAAGCGGTATCTTCCTGATGCAGAAGTTCCTGAAAAATCCATTCTTGCTTCACAGAAGTCAAAATGGGCTCCAGACCCTGCCGGATGCCTCCGCATCGAGATCTCGAGAGAGAGCAGGGCGATCATCGTTACCCATGCGAAGGCAACGATCACCGGAACGGACGTCTGCAGGATTCTCACGACAGCGATCGAGATGGGGCTTCTCTCGCGGCTCGACCATGCCGGCTATCTCGGGCGCGAACTGACGAAAGCGAAGCTTGCACTCGATCTTGGATGGAACTATACGCAGGACGAGGAGTTTCTGAAAGGGCAGGATATTTGATAATTGAGAACATGCTCTATTAGGTTATGGTCGTTTTTTGTGCAATCATGAGATCACTTTTCTCACCGCAGAGATCGCGGAGCGTGCAGAGCAACTCCTCTCTGCGCCCTCTGCGCACTCCGCGGTTAAATTCTCTGCTTTGATTCATGTCTTTCGGTGCCAGGATGTTGACCACACACGAGAATCGCGGTAACCATCCGGAGCCAGAACGATCGGGGTGATCGCGATGAGACCGACGAGTGCTGACCTGAAGAAGAGCGACGCCACGACAAAGACCAGCACAAAACCTAAAATAACCAGAGATCACAGCACATAAACATCCACTCAAGGATCGAGAGGTACGATGAAGAGATTCACAAGATGCCCGATCTGTGGCACAAGCGTCAAACAGAAACAGAGAATGTGCCGGATCATACGAGGCGGCTACATGCCGAGAGCCTCGACTCAGGAGAGATTGCAGGTGCGGAGTGTCCACCCATGACTCGTACAAGGATTGATACTTACGATATGCGGTATGCCAAAGGACATTGGTTCGTAGAACAGGATGAGGTGCGAGAGAAAGCATCGAAGGATCTTTGGTATCTGAAAGAGTCGGAGGATTATATGCAGGAGGGCTATTTCTGATCCGGCATCCAGGAATGAACCTCATGGCGCCGGCAGATTCGTTCGAGACCGCCGCCGGCGTGATCGAAGCCGGCGCAGACGAGATCTATCTCGGGCTTGAGAACGAGAACTTTGTGAACCTGAATCTCTCGGGACGCGGGCGTGGCTCTAACGTTCCAACGCTATCGGAACTCGAAGGGATCGTTGAGTTCGCCCACGAGCGTGGAGTTCTGGTCGATTACGCCGTGAACACACCCTTCATGAGCGACGAACTCGAAGAGATGTTCATATCGCACGTCATGGCTGGCGTGGACGCGGGTGTGGATGCGCTGATCGTCGGGGAACTCGGTGCGATGCAGCTAATCAAGGAGATGGACACAGGACTGCCGGTTCACGCAAGCGTTCTCTTAAACACGTTTAATCGCGGGCAGATCGAACTTCTAAAGAATTTGGGCGCAAGCAAGATCGTCCTGCCGTTTAAGATGGAACTCGATGAGATCAGGACGCTATCAGAGAGCGGAATCGATCTCGAGATCTTCGGGCAGTTCGGATGCTCGAACATCAATGGCACATGCCATCTCATCCACAGCGCGGGCGAGAGCATCAATCTCGGACTTCCGTGCCGTGCGAACTATCATGTCGGAGGCAAGGTGCAGCGGGTGCATCCGATCCTCGATGCGGGCACGGACTGCTCGCTCTGCAGCATCCCTGACCTGCTCGAGATCGGGGTGAGCGTACTCAAGATCGTTGGAAGAGGCATGAATCCTGAGATGATCCGGGAGATCGTGCAGATATACCGGAGGTGCATCGATCTCGCACTCGATGGTGGCGATATGGGCGCAATCAGGGAGTATGTGCTCACAGAAGAGCCTTTCTGGCAGATGTTATGCGAGCAGAGGAGATGCAAGTACCTTGAAACACCTATCATTGATTCGTACGTGTGATTATGATGATTGAACTGAGAACATCTGATTATTCGAAGATCGAAGCGATCACCGGGTTGATCGAAGATGCGGATATCGGTTCGGACGTCAGGATCGGGGTCGGGAGTGAGGCGTGCGTACACAAACTACCCGCGACCCCGGAGATCGCACAAGTATCCGACCTCGATTGCATCGATGGCGTGACACTGGTAACCCCGATAACGCCACAGAAGCACTTCGATCGCGTATGTGGATATGTGAGCGAGGTCGCAGATCTCGGCATCAGGAACCTTCGCATCGTCGTAAACGACCTTGGAATCCTCTACTCCTGCGAGATCGATCGCCCTGTTGCCGGGAGGGGCATCGTGCACACCTCAGAGGCGTGCCCATGGGTGGACCACATCCTGCGGGATGAGAGCGACTACGTGAGGGATGCGTACCTCCAGACCAATCTCAACTATTCGAGAACCTGCACCCTCTTGAAAGGCATGGGCATCGAGGCGATCGAGACCGATCTCCTGCCCCGGACGATTGCGGCGGCAAGGAGACTTGACCTACCAGTGTATGCGCATTTTGGGTACGCTGTGGTCGCTTATGCGCGGAGCTGCCATACGGCACGGTTCTATCAGAAGACGCCGCCAGAATGTGCGCAGTTCTGCAATTCGCCACTGGAACTGGAACTTCGGGATATCTTTGATCTGGAGAGTCTCTCTTTTGCGCCGCCTGATGCTGATGTGAAGGAGGTGTTTCCGGTGCTTTATCTTCTTGGGAACACGATCTACATGAAGAGCGATTGTCGTGATGCTGCGGGTGTGGATGGGGTTATCGTTAATTGCGATATGGGCACACCATCCTCTAAAATATTAGATGAGATGCTGACACTTGTATAACAAAAGCCAACGGATTCAAAGACAAGAAAAGCGTCCTCTCAATCTTTGTTAACTCTGAAGGCTACCCATTCGCGCGGGAAATTCTTGATACTGTCTCAATATACGATAGCTTCTCATAGTGGGAGATATAATCGAATATCCTTACCATCTGTGGTCAATTATCACTATGTTCTCACCGCAGAGGGCGCGGAGAACGCGGAGCCCACTATTCTCCGCGTTCTGCCAACGGCTTTGCTAACACATTCAGCGGTTAAATTCCCTGATTTAACCCATGCGATTTTAACCACGCGGTATTGAGTGTATATATGTAATCACCCTCTTGATGGCGATTATGGCACAGGTTCTTTTATTTTTATCAACTATTCCAGATTAGGGCAGTACCTTAATTTCACGCGAAGACAAGACACGATCATGCAACCCGATCGATTCACATTAAAAGTACAGGAAGCGCTGCAGACCGCTCATGGAATCGCGACTGAGTATGATCATCAATACATCGACTGCGAGCACCTTCTGCTTGCACTCTTGCGGGATGGGGAGGGTCTCGCCCCGAGAATCCTTGCGAAGATGGATATCTCGCCGGAATTACTGAGGGGGCAACTTGAGCAACATCTCTCGGAACAGCCGCAGGTGACAGGCATAACCGAGATCCACATCACCGAGCGGTTCAACAGCGTGCTCATCGCTGCGGAAAAGGCTGCAAAGAAACTGAAAGACGAGTATGTAAGCGTTGAGCACCTCTTAATCGCGTTAATCGAATCCGATGGCGCATGTGGCAGAATCCTTACGGAATCCGGCGCAACAAAAGACAAATTGCTCGAGGCTCTCAAAGAGGTTCGAGGGAGCCACCGGGTGACCTCGCAATCACCGGAATCGACCTACGAGGCGCTCCAGCAGTACGGAATCGATATGACCGCGCTTGCACGGGAGGGAAAGCTCGATCCGGTCATCGGAAGGGATGATGAGATCAGACGGACGATCGAGATCCTCTCCCGGCGGCGGAAGAACAATCCGGTCTTGATCGGCGAGGCAGGGGTCGGAAAGACTGCGATCGTTGAGGGGCTCTCCCAGAGGATCGCAAAGCAGGATGTTCCGGAGGGACTGAAGGAGAAGAGCATCATTGCGCTTGACATGGGTTCGCTTCTGGCTGGCGCAAAGTTCAGGGGCGAGTTTGAGGAGCGGCTGAAAGCAGTCTTAAAGGAGATCGCGGATTCGGATGGCGCGGTCATCCTCTTCATCGATGAACTGCATACCGTTGTCGGGGCTGGCGCTGCCGAGGGCTCGATGGATGCGAGCAACCTGATGAAGCCGATGCTTGCAAGGGGTGAACTCCACTGCATCGGGGCAACGACGTTAAATGAGTACCGGAAGTACATCGAGAAGGACGCTGCGCTCGAACGAAGGTTCCAGCAGGTGCTTGTGGAGGAGCCGGATGTTGCGGACACGATCTCAATTCTGCGGGGTTTAAAGGAGCGATATGAGGTACACCACGGCGTCAGGATCAAGGATGCTGCGCTCGTAACTGCTGCGGTGCTGAGCCACAGGTACATCTCGGATCGATTCCTCCCTGACAAGGCGATCGATCTCGTTGATGAGGCAGCAGCGCGGATCAGGACAGAGATCGACAGCATGCCGAGCGAACTGGACGAGATCAGACGCAGGATCATGCAGCTTGAGATCGAACGCGAGGCTCTTAAGAAGGAGAGCGACGCGGCGTCGAAGGAGCGGCTCGATCATCTGGAACGAGAACTTGCAGACCTCCGTAGCGATTCTGACGTCATGCAGGCGCAGTGGCAGTCAGAGAAGGATGCGATCTCACGGATGCGCGGGGTCAAACGGGAGATCGAGGACGTGAAGGTTCAGATCGAGCTTGCGGAGCGGGAGTACGATCTGGGTCGGGCGGCAGAACTGAAGCACGGGAAGCTTCCTTTACTTGAAAAAGAACTTGTAGAAGAGGAAACGCGGCTGCAAGCGAAGCAGACTACATCAACGCTTCTAAAAGAAGAGGTCGATGAGGATGACATCGCAGAGATCGTGAGCAGATGGACGCACATTCCTGTGAGCAAGATGATGCAGGGGGAGCGGGAGAAACTCCTCGATCTTCCTGAGGAGCTGCACAGACGGGTCGTCGGGCAGGATGAGGCTGTGCAGGCGGTATCTGATGCGATACTCCGTGCCCGTGCAGGGATAAGCGATCCGAACCGCCCGATCGGGAGTTTCATATTCCTTGGTCCGACAGGTGTCGGGAAGACCGAACTATGCAAGGCGCTTGCGCAGTCGCTCTTTGATTCCGAGGGGAACCTGATCAGAATCGACATGTCCGAGTATATGGAGAAGCACACCGTATCCCGGCTGATCGGCGCACCTCCAGGGTATGTCGGGTACGATGAGGGCGGGCAGCTTACAGAGGCGGTTCGCAGGAAGCCTTATGCTGTGATCCTGTTTGACGAGATCGAGAAGGCTCATTGCGATGTCTTCAACATTCTCTTGCAGATTCTCGATGACGGGCGGCTCACTGATTCGCATGGCAGGACAGTGGATTTCAAGAACACGGTGCTGATCATGACCTCAAATATCGGCAGCGATCACATTTATAGGGATCTAACGAATGGCGGATCCGGGGGTAGCTACGAAGAGATGCGGGAGATGATTCTTAAGGATCTGTCCGGTTGTTTCAGACCGGAGTTTCTGAACCGGGTCGATGAGACGGTCGTGTTTAGAGCGCTTACAAAGGAGCAGCTTGTCGCGATCGTGGATATACAGATCGGGTATCTGATGGATCGGCTGAAGGATCAGAGGATCGAGCTTATGGTTACCGATGCTGCGAAGAAGTATCTCGCGGATGCCGGCTACAGCCCGGTCTACGGGGCGAGACCTTTGAAGCGGGTGATCCAGAATGAGGTTGAGACCGGGCTCAGCCGGATGATTGTGGCGGGAGAGGTCGCGGAGGGCGCGAAGGTTGTGGTGGATGCTGTTGATGATGGGATTGAGATGAGGGTGGGGTGAGGGGGGAAAGCGTGGACGCAGCAGGTGAACAAGGTGCTGAGATGGCGATGGATGCGGAATTAGCGTATGAGTTAGCGGAAAGAAAACTCTCGAAAGAGGCGAGGAATGTCATAAAGGATGTTCTATGGGGGCTGCGTGGTCAAAGCAGTCTCAAACTCCGCCTATATCCATGCACTCCTCGGCACACCCAATGACCACCGTCCGCGCCCCTGCGCAAAGTTCAGCCCAGATACCGCTCCGCGGACACAGCAGCGAGCGCACCATCGCCGACAGCGGTCGCAACCTGCCTGAGTTGCGTTGCCCGGCAGTCTCCCGCCGCAAAGACCCCGGGTATCGAGGTTGCAAGCTGCTCATCGGTCAGGATGAACCCGGCAGCATCCTTCTCGGCATCGATAAATTCGGTGTTTGGAACCAGACCCACATACATGAAAACACCGCTGACCGCAAGTCGGGAGCGCTCTCTGGTCACAACGTCCCGAAGTACCACACCTTCGACAGTATCCTTCCCGGTGATCTCTTCGACGACTGAGTTCCAGACAAACTCGATCTTCGGATTCGCAAACGCCCTCTCCTGCAAAATCTTTGTAGCCCGGAGTTCTGAGCGCCTGTGGACAACGTATACTTTGTTAACGATCTTCGACAGGAACAACGCCTCTGTTATCGCAGAATCTCCACCACCGACCACAAGGATGTCCTTATCCCTGAAAAAGAACCCGTCGCAGGTAGCACAGAAAGATACGCCCCTTCCGATGAATTCCTCCTCGCCTTTCACGCCAAGACGGCTCGCCTTTGCCCCTGATGCGATGATAACCGATCTTGTCTTGTAATCATGATCGTCGGTCAATACCTTTTTATACTCGCCTTCATCCCGTATCGTAATCACTTCCCCGTCCTCGATTTCGAGATCGAATGATCTTGCCTGCTCCTCGAATTTCTGCATCAATTCGTACCCGCTGATCTCCGGAAATCCCGGATAATTTTCAACGGAATCGGAAAGTACGATCTGTCCACCGACACCGAGTTTTTCTATGACCGCCGTCTCAAGGCGCGCCCTCTTGGCATATATTCCTGCGGTGATACCGGCAGGACCTGCCCCGACGATGACGACATCGTATATCTCCATGTCCAAAGCAGAGGGGCACATTTTACTTAAGGATTGCTGTCGCCGGGAATCGATTTCTTGCCACACGCGAACGCTCCGATATTCGCGGGCATCCTTGACCCGTGCGCACACCCAACACATTTATGACCGATCGTTTGATTCTTATCAACAATGAAACTCGCAATCATCGCCGGAACTCCGGGATCTGGGAAGACCTCGATACTCATGCATGCAATCGCATACCTGAAACGCAGTGACATCGCACCGGCTGTGGTCAAGGTGGACTGCCTCTTCACAGATGACCAGACAAGGTTCAACCGGCTCGATGTGCCGGTCCGTGTTGCGCTCTCAAAGGATATGTGTCCTGACCATTTCGCCATCTATAACACCGAGGAGATGCTGTCGTGGGCTGAAGGGCAGAACGCGGACATATTAATTAGCGAGACCGCAGGTCTGTGTCTGCGCTGCGCCCCTTACGTGGATCAGTGCGTTGCGGTCTGCGTGATCGATGTGACTGCCGGACCGAATACGCCGGCAAAGGTCGGTCCCCTCCTGACCACTGCCGATGTGGTGGTCGCGACCAAAGGCGATATCGTGTCTCAGGCAGAGCGGGAGGTTTTTCGGGAGCGGGTCATCGAGGCGAACCCGGGATGCGTCATCATCGAGGCGAACGGTCTTTCCGGGCAGGGCGCATCCGAACTCGGAAACGCGATGATTCGTGCACCTGAAATCGAGATCGGCAACATCGAGATGCGGCTGAGACACAATGCGCCGCTTGCTGTCTGCACGCTCTGCACCGGTGAGACAAGGGTTGCAAAGAAGTATCATTCAGGCGTTCTCAGGCACACCGACGGTTTCATGGAATATCAGGGCGAGTGAGGGGCAGGCATCTTCAGACCTCCTTTTCGCGGCTAAGGGACTACCACAAAATAACCCGGTTCAGATTGGAATATGCTCGAGTAATGTGTGGCAAACAGATAACCCTCAATCTGTGTAATCTGTGTAAATCAGTGGCTGACAAGGGTTTTTAGCCACTGACTGCGACAGCAGCGGCGAAGCCATTAACNNATTAACACTGATTCCGCTGATTTTATCCACAAGTTACCCGAGCCTGTACTCAGATTGAACCTCCTTAAAATAGAGTCGCAATATCTAATCAAAGCCAAAATTTTCGGAAACACTACATTTATAAGTAAAGGAGGCAAGTTTGAAAAAACAAAAAACAGATCAATAAATGGAGGTGGATGGCATGTTCTTCGACAATATTATATACCGCGGTTATGAACGTCTGCTGACCGGTGAGGTCCGGAAAGATCGTATACCGCGCCATATCGCGGTTATCATGGACGGGAACCGCAGGTACGCTGATAGACTCGGCATCGTGCGCAATCTGGGACATACGTATGGCGCCAGGACGACAGAGTGGTTTCTTGACTGGTGCTGGGAACTCGGCGTGAAACAGGCAACGATCTATGCATTCTCAACCGAGAACTTCTCACGCACCAGTGATGAGTGTGCTATGATCTTCGATCTCATCATCAAAAAACTCGATGAACTGATCCATGACCCACGCACACACGAGAGACGGATGCGGATCTCTGCAATCGGCGAGGTGCATCTGCTGCCCAGCGATCTGCAGGACGCTATAAGGCGTGCAGGGGATGCAACCCGCGGTTATGATGAGATGTATCTCAACATCGCTGCTGCTTACGGCGGGCAGCGTGAGATTCTCGATGCGGTGCGTGACATGGCTCGCGAGGTGCGGTCTGGCGAACTACATGCGGATGATATCGACGAATCGACAATCTCCGGGCACCTCTACACGAACGGGACTCTGATCCCTGATGTCGATCTGATCATACGCACGGGTGGCGATATCCGCACCTCGAACTTCCTTCCGTGGCAGGCGAACGGGAGCGAGTGCGCAGCATACTTCTGTGCGCCGTTCTGGCCAGAGTTTCGGAAGATCGACCTCCTCCGTGCAATCCGGGTCTATCAGGTGCGGGAGCACGAACGGAAGCGTGCAGCAACGCGAAGGATCATCGATATGCTTGCGGCATGTGGACATGCTGAACTGGAGGATGCCATCGGTCATGTCAGGCGTGCAATAAGTAGGAAGGATACTGCGACGGTGGCAGGGAATTGATGGGTCGTTCCCCCGGATCGGGCAGCAGAACTGATATATGAGCCGGGTAAGAAGATTACACGCAACATGTCAGAATCGAAAGGTATGGATATCGACAGGATATTATCGATCGTCCTCATTATCGCAATCATCTTCGCAATAGCCATGACCGTCTATGTGATAGTGACGCCGAAGCAAGGCGAGAAGTTCACGGAATTCTACATCCTCGGTCCGGAGGGGATGGCGGACGATTATCCAACGGATCTGAGGGTTGGAGAGGAGGGAGAGGTCATAATCGGTGTTGTAAATCATGAATACGCCAGCATAACGTACTGGCTGGAAGTGAAACTTAACGAGACGGTGATAAGCGAAGAGGAGCTGTGTCTTGAGCATGGCGAGACATGGGAGCAGCCTTTCTTCTTCGAGGCAACCAGGAAAGGGGATGACCAGAAGGTAGAGTTCTTGCTGTACAGGGATCATAACGAATCTGATGAGACCGGGGAGCCGTATCGATCGCTCCACCTCTGGGTGGACGTCGATTGAAGGGAAAGAACCTTTACATTCCACCCACCCCAACATACACCCATGTTTCTGGCACATCCGTATCTCCTCCTGCTCGCAATCCCTGTGCTCGTGGCAGCAGCATACCTCATCCGGAAGGGGCACAAAAAAGGGATCCTGATCGCCAGGACTGTTGTGTTCCTGCTATTGATCGTAGCGCTTGCGTCCCCTTACGATCTGGTCTCGCGAACCGTCTTTGATGAGACCCCGAGTGTCATCATAATCGATGATCACACAGGCAGCATGGCGCTCTTTGATAACGATACAGGGACGCGCGTCTATGACCGGCTCCAGAGCCGCACCCCGACAAGCATCCACCAGATCACTGGTGTTCGGTCAGCGATCGGGGATGCGGTCACCGAGTTTGCGCAAGGGAACGACAACGTCCTGCTCGTGACCGATGGCAACAACAATTACGGTCTCGATCTGGCTGATACCATCGCATTCGCAACAACTATCAATACCACGGTCTGCGCCATCCGGCAGGAGCCAGAGCAGAACGATCTGAGCGTCGAGATCACCGGAAGCAAGGACGTGATCGTGGATAGCGAGCAGTCGTTTACAATTCTGGTGCGGCAGGCAGGAGATGATGCGAGATACACGCTCTCGGTCACGATCGATGACGTAAGAGTGAAGGAGACCGCTGTTACCCAGACCGAGCGGGAGAAGACCGTATCGATTCCGCACACCTTTCAAAGTACAGGATCGCATACCATAAAAGCAGAGATCGTGCCTGAAAGCGAGGATGCAAGGCAGGATAACAATATGTTCTACAAATCGGTCTATGTGGTGCCGAAACCAAAGATTCTTCTCGCGACAGTGCAAAACTCTCCGCTATCTCAGACGCTTGCCGAACTGTACGACACAACAACCGTCAGTTCAGCGGCATCGGCTGGTCCTGAGAACTATCTTGCTGTGGTTCTTGATAATGCCCATGTAAACGATCTTAGCAAAGATGAACTCGGTAAGTTGAGGGTGTATCTGCAGAATGGCGGCGGGCTTGTGGTCGTTGGCGGGGATCGTGCGTATGACCTGGGGGGGTACTATGACTCGCAGTTCGAGACGCTGCTTCCTGTTAGATCTAAGGAGAGCGAGGGAGAAGGTAAAAACGTTGGCGTGGTGATCATAATCGATATTTCGGGAAGTGTCGGCACGCATTACGGCGGTGATACGGCATTGAGTATGGAAAAGGCACTGGCAATCAATATACTTCGCGGAATCAGCATAAACGACCATATCGGTGTGATAGCATTCAATCAACGGGCATACACTGTATCCCCGCTGACCAGAGGACTGTACAAGAGTACGCTTGAAGACAAGATCACGAAGTTAAAACATGGCGGAACCACCCAGATGGACACCGCGCAGATTGCCGCTTCCGCGATGCTGGACGGGTATGTGGGCGCGAAGAGCGTGATCATCATCTCGGATGGACAACTGACAAGCGGCGATGATACCTGCCTTAACCTTGCAAAGGCGATGGCTGATTCCGGCATCACCACGTATGCTGTAGGCGTTGGCGATACGACAAACGAAGATTTCATGAAATCCCTTGCGTCAGAGGGCCGTGGAATCTATTACAGACCAGCAGAATCGGAGCGGTTGAATATCATCTTTGGGGAGAAGCCGGAAGAGCCGGATGATACGACAAAAGGGGACTTCTCGATCAGCGTCTTGAATCCGAACCACTTCATCACAGAGAATCTTGCGCTCGCAGGCTCGATCACCGGCTACAACAAGGTCACCCCGAAGACAGGCGCACAGACGCTTGTCACGACAGGCGCGGGTAAGCCGGTCGTCACGGCATGGCGGCTTGGAATGGGGCATGTGGTCTCCTTAAGCACCGATGACGGCGCAGGATGGAGCGGCGCGCTCTACAGCGGAGATAATGCTGAAATGATCTCGAGGATGGTTAACTGGGCGGTCGGGGATCCGAGAAGGAACGATGAGATCGTGATCTCTGGCGATGATATCCATCTCGGCGATCCTGCGGTCATCGGTGTCAGGTCAGACACCGTTCCGAGCATAAATCTTGATGGGAAGCAACTTGAACTCTCGCAGATTGACAAAGACCGGTACCAGACCTCGATTAAGACAGAGTCTCTCGGATTTCTGGATATCTCGGGATATTCGATCGCTGTGAACTATCCTGCCGAGTTTCGGGATGTTGGGTTCTCTGAAGACCTGAAGGGCACGATCGATATGTTTGGCGGGGCAGTGTATGATGAGGACGAGATCGATCCGCTGCTTGATAATTTAAGGGAGCGATCCACACGCACGGTTCAGGAGCCTGCGGATATGCGACTGCCGTTTCTGCTCGCTGCGATGATCCTCTTTGTGGGGGAGGTGGCGGTGCGGAGGTTGCGGGAGATCCGGAGGATGCGGAAAAAGGGGTAGCCCTTCATTTCCTGGATATGATCAGTAAGTTGTGGTGACACAATCGAAAATTCCAGTGAAACTACTCTGATGGCACTGTCGATTCCAGTGAAATCGTCATGCCCTTAGATTCTACCGCAGAGTGCGCAGAGCCACGCAGAGGATTGAAAACGGTCTCGAAACTCTGCGCCCTCCGCGCTGCTTCGCAGACCGCGGTGA
>DASC01000060.1:0-800 GCA_002503595.1 Candidatus Methanogaster sp. UBA203
AAGAGATGAAGAGAGACAAATGACAAGCACAAAAAGAGAAGTCATAACGAGATTTAAAGAGATACTGGAAGAAACCGGCATTGAATATTCCAGCATTCTATTATTCGGGAGCAGAGCAAGAAACGATTTTGAAGAAGAGAGCGATTGGGATTTTATGATAATTCTTAAAGGAAATACAGACCCCATAGAAAGGAGAGGTCTCTGGTATAAAATTTACAGGAGATTTCATGACCATTTCCCTCTGATCCCAGTGGATATAATCTTGAAAGATGAACACTCATTTGAAGATGAGAAAAAAGTGGTAAACACGAGCTCTAACGAGGTGTATCTGGAGGGCATAGAAGTATGAAAGAAGAAGTAGCCCTGAGGTGGCTTATGAAGGATCAGGGCAGGTTTCAACATCGCAGCAGTACTTAAGATGCAGCCTGCACATGGTTGGAGATGACACAGAGGCATCGGCATGAAGAAGCAACTCGTAGCAGTCATGGATTTCGGAGGGCAGTATAGCCACCTGATCGTGCGGAGATGCAGGAATCTCGGGGTATACGCCGAAATGATCCCGCACACTATATCCCCTGATGCGATCAGGGAGATGAATCCGGAAGCGATCATCCTGTCAGGAGGTCCTTCCAGCGTATATGCAGAGAATGCCCCGGTATGCGACCCTGAAATATTAAATCTCGGAATTCCCGTGCTTGGAATCTGCTACGGGGCACAACTGATCGTGCGTGCCATGGGCGGGGATGTCAAACAGACTGAGATGCGCGAATACGGCAAGACCGAACTTCTGATAGACGATA
>DASC01000060.1:918-7169 GCA_002503595.1 Candidatus Methanogaster sp. UBA203
CTCAGGAACTTCCTATTTTCGATATGCAACTGCGATGCAACCTGGAGTCCGGAATCATTCATCGACAGCGCGATTGCAGAGATCAGGGAGGCGGTAGGCGGTGGCAAGGTGATCTGCGGCTTGAGCGGCGGGATCGACTCTGCAACCGTTGCGGTTCTGATCCATCGCGCAATCCAGGACCGGCTGACCTGCATCTATGTCGATAACGGACTCATGCGGAAACGCGAGACCGAAGAGATCGTGCGTACATTCAAAAAACATTTCAAGATCAATCTCGAGGTTGTTGATGCAAAGGATCGGTTTCTGGAGCGATTACGAGGAATTGCGGATCCGGAGGAGAAGCGGAAGGTGATCGGCGATGAGTTCATCCGCGTCTTCGATGAGGCTGCGACGCGGATCCGGGATGTCGATTTTCTGGCGCAGGGCACCATCTATCCGGATCGGGTCGAGAGCGCGGCGACCTCTGATCTGGCATCCCGGATCAAGTCGCACCACAACGTCGGCGCGCTGCCCGAGGAGATGTTGCTGCGGCTGATCGAGCCGATACGGGATCTCTACAAGGACGAGGTGCGTGCGGTCGCAAAGAAACTCAATCTTCCGGAGAACGTCGTCAAACGCCACCCGTTCCCGGGTCCTGGTCTTGCAGCAAGGATCATCGGGGCGGTGACGCTTGATAAATTGAGAATCTGCCGTGATGCTGGTGCGATCGTCGAAGAAGAACTCAAAACTGCGGGATTTTACGATAAGACATGGCAGGCGTTCGCGATGGTCGGAGACGACCTTGCAACGGGCGTTCTCGGGGACGAGCGGTCGTTCGGGCATATCGTGATCATCCGTGCAGTCGAGTCTGTAGAGGCGATGACCGCTGATTTTGCAAAGCTTCCGTATGATCTGCTGGAGAAAATCAGCAGCAGGATCACAAACGAGATCAGCGGCGTGACATGGGTTGCTTATGCGATCTCATCCAAGCCGCCGTCCACGATCGAGCCGTGCTGAATGCTCGGGATCGCGCCACCCGCGAAAGCATATATAGGACCGCGACTATCGGCAGCAGGAGCTGAGCGACGCGGTGGTCCCGCACCGCAGCACCCTCATATCGTAACAACGATCCCTGCCCTCTCTTTCCATGCCTGCACGAATCGAGCGGTCGAAACGTCGATGAACGCATCGACCAGACAGAGGTCACAGCGGTCGATCACTGCCGCGAGATCCGCAAGGTCGCCGTGGTACACCGAAATATCCGCAGATCCGGATGCTCCATCTCCATGCGCTGTTGCGACCAATCTCGGAGTACCAGTGTCAGCGATCAGCGGGAGTTTCGAGGGGTCGGTATGGATCTCCGGTTCAGGATCGAGACCGAGAACCGATGCGTTCGCTTTGATATTCAGGATCGTATTCTTAACCGCCGGGCGGAACGCATCGTTCAATATCACCTCGCGCGCTCCTGCGAGCACCGCTACAAGCCCAAGCGTGCCCGCGCCGCAGCAGCCATCCACAATAGTACCTTCCAGTTTCCGCTGGTAATATAACGATTCGAGCACCCCGATCTTGCCGGATTCGGCACGTGAGAACTCGATATGCGTGTCGGATTGGGTTTTGTAGATACACAGTTCCCCGAATGCTGATGAGACGATATCTCCGCGAACGTCGCAGCCAGCAAGCAGATTGTATGTGTGGGGCGCGTGGTCCGCATCCAGAATCCCGATCGGCTGACCTGGTTCCCCCTTTCGCTCGATCACGCCCTTCACCTCAGAGACTTCGTTCACCAGCATCTCTGCGGTCTCCCTGTCGATTGCGTCCATGACAAGGATCAGCATGTCCATACCAAGTCTCGGAGGAAACGGGACTGGATACCCGATCGCGATCATCGGGGTGCCGACATCAGAGAGCGCAGCAGCTCTGTCGCGCAAACCCTCCCGCACCAGTATCCCGAGTACGTGCGCGATGACGATGTCGAGATGCCGCTTCCCGCAGTTCTGGCACCGCATGGTAGCATCATCGACGTTACGGACGGGCTGGTCGAGCTGATAAAACGGTAACTGCTTGCTGATCAGTGGGTCCGGCGCGCATGACTGACATGCAGCATACATGGAAGATATCGACTCAAGCACCTCTTCAGCAGGGATGACGCAGCCGCTGCTTCCGCATCTCGGGCAGATGATTACGGCGCTCATGGCACCCTCCGCAGAACCGCCCTGCACGGCGCGCCATCCGCATGAACTGTCTTGATCGGGAGACAGGTCAGACTGTACCGCCCCGGCGGGGCAGACCGCAGATCAACATCCTCGAGAATCAGCGCGCCGGCACCGAGCAGGGTCCGGTGGACTGGAAAGTCCAGATCATCATAGCGTTCGACAGATACATAATCGATTCCTACCAGCGATACCCCTCTATCAACCAGCCATCGCGCGGCGTCGGATTCGATGTAAACGAAGCTCTCATGGAACCGTTCGCGCGACAGATCGCTGTTCCTCGTCTTAAAGAGAACTGCCTGCCCGGGTTCGACCGGATAGCCGTCCAGTTCAGACACGGTCACGGCTGCCGGCGATTCAATTTCGATCACGTCCGCATCGAGGAAGAACCGCTCAACCGGCACCTCATCAAGCGATTCGCGCCCCTCAAAAAAGTGGAGCGGCGCATCGATGTGTGTTCCGGAGTGGCTGCTCATCACCAGTCTGGAGAGCGCGTATCCGGAGGCGCGCGTACGCGACATCAAGAAATCCACATCATCCGGAAAACTGACTGTGTCCAGCCCAAGTGTCCGGGTGATGTCGATTATCATTTCTCTGTGGAGTTCTTTCATGGTTGGTTATGTGATCGGATGGATATTATGGCTGTATATGGGTATTAAGTAAAGATATATCCGTATTAAGGCATATAACTTACCGAGCCGCAAGGTTTATATACCGCCGCGTAACAGTGGTGTACTATGCGAGCGGGTTTCTAAAACCTTTTTTAACCACACTAACCCCCACTCCCCACTTCCCACACTCCCGCTCGCATATCCCCTTAACAATTTGTTGCTGAGCTTGTCTCCTTTCGGTGTTTTTGATACAATTTACCAAGTCGAAAGGTTTATATACCATCCCATAACAGTGGTATACCATGCGAGCGGGTTTCTAAAACCTTTTTTAACCACACTAACCCCCACTCCCCACTTCCCACACTCCCGCTCGCATATCCCCTTAACAAGTTGTTGACGATCTCCCTCTTCCTTCGATTTTTGATATATGGCATGGTTGTGAAGTTGTTCGGATACTTGCGTTGTTCCGGCAGCGGCAGCAGTAGGTTGTCGATCCGAGTCTCATCTCCGCCGCGTTGGTTTCGAACGTCCGGAAATCCGGAGATATGCTACAACACTTGTGGCAAACACCTGTGGCAAGCCGACAGTCACTTGCCACCGCAAGCCTTTTATAGAAGTACTATCACTGATTTGTTGACCTGATTATTGCATCAGGGTCATTAATAATATAAGTGAGGCATGATAAAAAATGGCAGGACAACTTGGAGGACAGCCAATATTCATCTTGCGTGAAGGAAGCGAAAGAACACGCGGAAGAGATGCACAGAACTCGAACATCATGGCTGCGAAGGCAGTAGCTGCTGCGGTACGCACCACGCTTGGACCAAAGGGAATGGACAAGATGCTTGTCGACTCGCTCGGCGACATCGTCATCACAAACGACGGCGTCACCATCTTAAAAGAGATGGATATCGAGCATCCCGCAGCGAAGATGGTCGTGGAGGTCTCAAAGACCCAGGATGACGAGGTAGGGGACGGCACAACGACCGCTGCGGTTCTGACCGGAGAACTCTTGAAGATGTCAGAAGATCTGCTCGACAAGGATGTGCACCCAACGATCATCGCATCCGGGTACAGGCTTGCAGCCATCAAAGCTGATGAGTTACTTCAATCGATTGCGACCGATGTCACACCCGATGACGAGGACGCACTTCTCAATATCGCAAACACCGCAATGACAGGAAAGGGGATTGAAGGGGCGAGGGACAAACTCGCCAAACTCTGTGTTGATTCGGTTCGGTCGGTTGCAGAGAAGACCGATGGCGAGATGACCTTTGATATCGAGAATATCAAGGTTGAAAAGAAGGTTGGGGGCTCTGTTGAGGACTCTGAACTGATAAGCGGCATGATCATCGATAAGCAGCGGGTGCATCCGAACATGCCAAAGAAGGTCGAAAACGCAAAGATCCTACTGTTGAGCACTGCAGTCGAACTGAAGAGTACTGAAGTGGATGCAGAGATCCAGATCACATCGCCTGACCAGCTCCAGTCATTCCTGGATCAGGAAGAGAAGATGCTTAAGAACATGGTCACAAAGATCACTGACAGTGGTGCAAACGTTCTCTTCTGCCAGAAGGGGATCGATGACATGGCGCAGCATTTCCTTGCAAAGGCAGGGGTCATGGCGGTTCGCAGATGCAAGAAGAGCGATCTCGATAAACTGGCAAAAGCAACAGGTGCTAAGAATATCACGAATCTCGATGAGATTGATGCTACCGATATCGGTTCTGCGGATCTGGTCGAGGAGAAGAAGATCGGCGGCGGGAACATGGTCTTTGTAACAGGTTGCAAGAACCCGATGGCGGTCTCGCTGATACTGCGTGGTGGAACCGAGCATGTGGTCGATGGGCTGGAGCGTGCGCTTGAAGATGCCCTGCGTGTTGTGGGCGTCACGATCGAGGACGGAAAACTTGTATCAGGCGGCGGCTCGCCAGAGGTCGAACTCTCGCTGAAACTGCATGAGTATGCAAACAGTCTGACCGGCAGGGAGCAGCTGGCAGTGAACGCATTCGCAGATGCGCTTGAGATCATTCCGAGGACGCTTGCAGAGAATGCAGGACTCGATCCGATCGATAAACTGGTCGAGATGACGAGCCAGCACAAGGACGGCAAGGTCCATGCGGGGCTTAATGTATTCACCGGCGATATTGTTGATATGTGGGAAGCAGGCATTGTTGAGCCGCTGCGTGTCAAGACTCAAGCAATCAGTTCTGCTGCAGAGTCCGCTGTCATGATCCTCCGGATCGATGACGTTATCGCATCCAGAGGAGAACCGATGCCACCAGGTGGCGGCGGAATGCCTCCGGGCATGGAAGGCATGGGCGGCATGGAAGGCATGTACTAAAGCGTGGAAACCCACGCCCCCTTTTTTTCTTTTTTTGTATCTGTTTGGTGTTTGCGTGACAGTGTCCGCCATGGATTTTAGTTCATGCTTGCGAGCATATCGTAATGACACGTTAAAAAAAGTGATTCCCACTGCCCGCACCCTTCATTTCGGAGGTAGGATGTTTTTGAATGCAGAGAATCGGCGCAGCCATCGACCTTTTTGGAAAAAGGTTGACGCTCAGGATCATGCAGGTGGCGGGAGGCACGATAAGATTATAATCGTGCAGAGTATAATGATAAATATGCAAACCACAATCCAAAAACCAGAAGGAATACTCGTCCCTACGAGCGTATTGGAGGAGGCAGGAATCAACGGAATTCCAAAAATACATATCACAAAACATGCCATAATCCTGCAATCCACAAGCAACACCAGACGATTTGCAGGGCGATTGCGAAAATCTCCAATATCAGCAAAACAACTCGATGAAGTTTATGATATGCATCTGCTGGAAGATTGATGGGCTCTCATGAAACTCGATGATTTTAATCTATCTGAAAGCATATTTGTCGATGCAAATATTTTTATTTACATATCCCAGAGCGAGCCAACGTATGGGCCCGCCTGTATCGATTTTCTTGAACGAGTAGAGTATATGGAAATTAATGCGATTACAACACCCGTGGTGCTTAACGAGGTCCGTACAAATTGTTAATCGCAAAAGCCGGTGAATTATTAGATACTGATCGATTTTGGAAGATACGGGAGGAATTAAAGGATAAAAAGTTCACCGAGACATGCTATGGGATTGTCGAGGAATTCAGAGATTATGTCGGTACGCTCTGTGGATCAAGGGTTGAAGATGTGCGTATCGATGATTTCAATAAGTCAGTGGATTTGGGATCTGAATTCGGTCTGATGACTACCGATTCGTATCACGTAGCAGTCATGGAACGATTGGGGATCAAACACATAGCGTCGAATGATTCGGATCTTGAACGGGTCGAGTTCATAGAAGTGTGGAATCCATGATGTTGGATGTGAATCCGCATGGTGGCACTGTCTAAAAATCCAGTGATTTATCACCGCGGAGATCGCAGAGGGCGCAGAGTTTTAAGACCG
>DASC01000089.1:0-2299 GCA_002503595.1 Candidatus Methanogaster sp. UBA203
AGCACCGGTATCCGGGGAGAATATCACGGTAAACAACCATGAGAGTGGGAGCGTGTATGTGCTCGAACTGGCGGGATGCATAACCGTGGCTGTGCTCGACTCGCCTGGTACTGATTTTGTCAGCTATTTCTACTGGGACGACCTGAGCGACAACTGGTATGAATACGGCAAATATATTATAGACATAAATTATACCGCGCTGGACAAAGAAGATCTAACTTACGATGACATCAGATCTACCGGCGCAGATGTGCTTGCTATTCCGGATTCGTCTGTTTGTGGTCTTGGGTGGGAGTTTACAGACAGTGAGATCGATGCGATCAGTCGATACGTGCAGGAAGGTCATGGATTGACAGGAAGTTTCGGAACCTTGTCCGGTGATGTCCCGAATAACATGTTACTTGCGCCGATGTTTGGTCTGGATACGGATGCGGTTGGATACGGGTATGGATGGTTTGACCCGGTCTTCGACCTTCTTGATCCGGATAATTCCCTATTTGCAAAACTTCCGAATCCATATCGGAGCGGAATGGATGGCACAACCACAGATCTGGCGCTCAATCCGGATTATCCGGGGGTAATCGTCGCCCGATCGAAGGATTGCATGGCAGATATATACGAGTACAGAGGCGATCATGTTGTGGCAGGCGCATCTGTCTACTTCACACACGGACCTGAACTCTCCGGTTTTGGCGCGGAAGAGCAGGATAGGCAGATAGTCTATAACTCCTTTGTATGGACGAAGACCAGCATCGAGAGAAAGCCGCATGAGATCGCGGTCTATAACCTCGAAGCACCTGACTGGGTGGAGCCGGATAATTCCACCCTGATCAATGCTACCATAACAAATAATGGATTAAATGATGAGAGTAATATAGAAGTGAATTTCATGGTGGATGGTGCAATCGTTGAGAACATCACGATCCCCGATCTTTCGAGTGGAGCCAGTATTCCTGTGAGTTTCGAATGGACGGCTCCATCTACGAGAGGGATGTATGATATCGCGATATACGCAGTCCCGGTATCCGGGGAGGATATCACGGTCAACAATGCTAAAAACGAGAGTGTGCGTGTGATCACGCCTGCCGGTTGTCTGAAAGCGGTTGTGCTTGACTCTTACGGCACAGATGATGAGTTTATAACCAGATTCTGGGACGATCTTGGTGATGGCTGGTATATCTACGGGGATTATGTGATCGATATCGATTACACCACACTGAACATAGAGAACATTACATACCCTGAGATATCAGATACCGGGGCAGATGTCCTGATAATCTCCTGTGCTTATGACAGGGAGTTTTCCGATTCTGAGATAGTGGCGATAAGCCAGTATGTAGGGGAAGGTCACGGGATCATTGCGACCGCCGGAACATTCGATTCGTGGGTTAGCAACAATATCAAATTAGCGCCATTGTTTGGAATGGCTGATATTACCGGGAATGCGTACCGGACTTCCGGAAATTTCACGCTGTATTATCCGGACCACCCGATCTTTTTGGAGCTGGACGATCCATACCAGAGTGAGAGCGGGACCACAAATTACCCATGGGCTATAACAACCGGATCCATACTTGCCATGACCGATGACGGCTACTCTTCCATAATCACAAATGACGTAACCGGTACGGATCAGGGGTATGCCAACATCTATCTCAACCATTTCCCAGAATCGGATGCAGGACCTTATGACACTCAGTTAGTCTATAATACTATCCTATGGGCTGGCATACCGCATCCGAAACCGGATCATGATTTAGGTCTGTCCGGATTCGAATATCCTGATAGGGTTTGCTGCAACATGCCTGTCCGGTTCAACGTGACCCTAAAAAACAACGGATTGAATAACGAGACCGATCTGATAGTGAATCTCACCGTGGACGGTGTCGTTCTGAACAGCACCGATATTTCATCCATCGCGCAAGGGACCAATATCCCATTACATATCTCGTGGACTCCGACATCACCCGGGGTTTACCGGATCGATCTATCGGTCACAGAAGTACCGGGGGAGGCTATAACGTTCAATAACCATCTGAGTGCAGGAATCGATGTGCCGGTTGCGGGTTTCAGTGGTGAATATTCAGATTACGGGACTGATACTGACGGAGATGGGTTGTACGATTATTTAACGATCGAGGTCGGCGTGAATGTGGCGGCTGCTGGAAACTATAGGATCTATGGAGAGTTATGCGACAAGTACGGGTCGCGGATAGATTACGAGGGGATTGATTACGTGTATCTGGGTGTTGGCAGCCAATCAATACCATTAGAATTCAGTGGAATTGCGATCAGGCAG
>DASC01000089.1:2325-14678 GCA_002503595.1 Candidatus Methanogaster sp. UBA203
TCGATTACATATACGATGCATACATCACAACACATTACAATTACACAGACTTCCAGAGACCACCTGCTGAGTTCAGTGATATCTATTCAGATCACGGAGCAGATACTGACGGAGACGGGTTGTATGATTACTTAATCATAGATGTTGGTGTAGATGTGACAACCGCGGGGTATTATGGGGTAAATGGAGAATTGTATGATAGTTATGGCGACTACATCGAGTACAGAAGCAACTACATATACCTGAACACCGGAAACCAGACCGTGCAACTCGATTTCAGTGGAATTGCGATCAGGCAGAACGAAGTTAACGGAACTTATGATCTCAGATACCTGAATCTCTATGATGATGGCTGGAACCAACTCGACTTCATATACGATGCATACACCACAACGCATTACAATTACACAGACTTCCAGAGACCACCTGCTGAGTTCAGTGATATCTATTCGGATCACGGAGCAGACACTGACGGAGATGGGTTGTACGATTACTTAATCATAGATGTTGGTGTTAACGTGATGATGGCTGGAAAGTACCGGATGGAAGGGTCGCTGTACGATGAGTATGGGCACTCGATAGAACATGATAACAGTTATACCTATTTAAACGCTGGAAATCAGACTGTTACACTCGCATTCCGTGGCACCGCGATCCGCCAACATAATGTTGACGGGAATTTTTACCTCAGATATCTGAATCTCTATGATGATGGCTGGAACCGACTCGATTACATATACTATGCATACACAACCTCTTATTATAATTACACAGAGTTCGGAGATCCGATACCTGATGCCTATGAACCGGACGATGATTATTCAGTAGCAAATTATATTCCTGTTGATGGTGCCAGACAAACTCATAATTTCCATGTTCCATACGATCAAGACTGGCTGAAATTCAGTGCCATGGAATGTAGCTCGTACACCATCGAAACCTCTGATCTGAGAAGTGATTCGGGCACCTGCCTGTATCTTTATAGTACTGATGGGACGACAGAGATCTGCCACGATGATGATGATGATGGTTCTGGTTTGGCATCAAAAATAGTTTGGAACTGCAGCACTTCCGGCACATACTACGTAATGGTTAAACATTTCAGTCCACTGGTATTCGGTCCGGAGACTGGATACAACGTATCTGTAACGGCAAAAGAAACCATCCTCGGGGATGTGAACCACGATGGTGTGATCACCCCCGCGGACGCCACAATCGCGCTCCAGATCGCAGCAAGCGGCGGCTGGGACCCCGCAGCGGACGTTGATGGCGACCGCCGCATCACCTCGCTTGATGCGCTGATGATCCTGCAGGCGGCGGCAGGCGCAATCACGCTCTGACGCGCAGAAGACCATGCAACCCGGGTCACGCGGATACAGCCGCCCAGTCGCTGATCGATCCGGCTCCACGACCGGGTTGGCACGCTCCATGAACGATAAAAGTTATGATCAAGCCGTGATAAAGGGGCGGATATGAAGTTTAATCTCGTAATCGAGATCGATTCTGATGGCCGGTATGTGGTCGAGTGCACCGACCTGCCCGGATGTCTTTCAGAAGGAGACACCCTGAAAGAAGCGATCGAAAACATCAATGAGGCAATCGTTGGATGCCTCAGATCAAGGCTAAAAGTGGCTGGAGAGCAGATCAAGATACCGTCTTTTAAGCGTAGAATCAGTATGTCGATAGATGCCACAGCGTATGGTTAGACTTCCGAGAGCGGGCGGGGATAAGCATATCGCTGCATTTAAAAGAGCCGGTTGGAAGGTGAATCATATAGAGGGGAGCCATCACATCCTGACAAAGGAGGGAAGTGATATTCACCTGTCGATACCGGTCCACAGTGGAAAAACGCTCGGTATTGGTCTTTTGAAGAAACTCGTTGCCAGAGCCAGTCTCACAAACGAAGAGTACATCGATCTCTTCTACGGGAAAAAGAGACGGTGACTTGCTGACAAACGGCTCGTCTGCCTGAGTCATGGGGGTTGGCAATTCCTGCAAGGCGGCGGCAGAATTCACCACACCTTCAGATCGATTCCCTCGATCCGCACGCGATCCCCCTCCGAATGCACGATAACGCCGGAGTGCACCTTGCCCATCATGCAGTGCTCTGGTAAAAATCGCACCGTAGCCCCGACATCAGGCATATCCCCTCGCGTCACCAGCCCCTCGAAGCCAACGACCATGCATAGCCCCACATCCTTCCATTCAATCTCGCTACCAAGCCGGTGGAGCGGACCGACGACATGCACCGTGACGATCCCGTGAGCTACTGCCAGAACCTCTGCGAAATGTGTTATAGGGCAGCCCCACGGCCGGTAACGGAGAATATCCCCGATCTCTGCCCGGATCTCTATGTCAAACGGATGCAAATCCTCCCGGCACGACGGTTCGCCTCGAAGCGGAGATAAGACGAAATCCGCTGCGAGATGATCGATGAGTCCGATGATCTCTGCTTCCTCTTCTGTATCTTCAGTGCCTTCCACCTCTTCCATAGTCTTCCTGGACAGGATCTCATTGACCCGCTCGTTATTCTCCTTAAATCTATCCTGAAGTAGGAACGGGCAACCGGTTGTTTCCACATTCCCTGCCACCAGCGCGGCTGCGAACTGGGTACAATTCGCATATCCGCACTCGCCGCAGTTAAATCCAGGCAACTGCCGGTATATCTGCTTCTTCATCGCCTGCCCCCGACCTCCGACAGCCGGCGGATTATGTTTGTGGGTCGGCATCGATTCAACAACCATTTTGCAGCATCAACCTTAAGCGTAAGTGGGGTGCGCAAGACACATATATGCATCTGTGCTTATGCCGGATCCGCACTGCTGATACTATTCCAAGGCATATGAGAATGGAACAGACCCGCATCGATCAGTGCACCGTTCTACATACCGTATTTACGATATGATTATCGAATCCAGATTTGCCGTTCCAGCCCGTGTCCAGTACCCGCATCTGATGCAGACCTGTATACGACCGCAACTGTATAATTGACTTCCACATTTCGGACATTTGTTTAGTTGATACATTCCCCTAACCTCTATGATTGATTGCAGGGTAATGTCACGTCGCTATTTGGTAATAAATCTTTCGGTTTTTTTCACACCGGGTCAGGTGGTCAGTAACCTCATTGTAACTACTCAGGTACCTAAACCACTATCGGGGGACTTCACCATGCAGAAACTATCCGGGACATGGAGCATACTGCAACCAACAGGGAATTTAACCGCAGAGTGCGCAGAGGGGCGCAGAGGGAAAATAAACGGTTAAGTGCTTCTAGCGTTCCTCTGCGCCCTCCGCGGTTATTTTTCTTGCCAGAAAATACAGGATCGTAATCAGGAGACCGATCAATATACCTGAGTAGTTACACCTCATTATATGATGTGCTACTTGTGGTCTGCGCGCTCTGTCAGAGGTATCCGGCCGGCAGATTCAGTTGAATTAGATGAATTATTTCACTGCGCCTGCCAGATCAAACGTCATATAATCCACGATCTTATGTAACTTAGTCCTGACTTCCGTTTCATCGAACGAATTTATGATCTGCTTCGAGCAATCGACGTGATGCTGAACCGCCTTTATCGAGAGGTCTATCGCATCGTGCTTTAAGATGTGCGGGAGCGTTGTCGAGGTGTGCTCAGACTTCTTCTCGTGCTGGAGTTCCTTGCATTCGAGGATGTCATCGATGATCTGGTACGCCATGCCAAGATGCATCCCGAATTCGGTGCATCTGCTGACAGACCGCGCGGACGCCCCACCGATCCTGCCTCCCATACATGCCGATGCGGCAAAGAGCGACGCGGTCTTCTTGCTTATGCATTCAAAGTAATCGTTCTCGGAAAAACCGGTCTCGTTGCTGTTGACATCGAGCGCCTCACCTTCGGACATGGACATACCGGCGCGCCCAAAATCCTGAATCACTGCCTGGTCGTATTTTGAGATCAGTTCGATCGACTTTGAGATCAGGAAATCCCCGCAGAGGATCGCAGCAGCCAGCCCGAACTGCTTGTAAACACTGGGAACGCCTCTGCGCACAAGACCTACATCCAGTATGTCATCGTGTATCAGCGATGCTGAGTGGATCAGTTCGATCGCGAGCGCGGCATCGATACATTCGTCCGCATCGCCGCCGAAGAGTTCGGAAGAGAGGATTAGTATGATCGGACGGATTCTTTTACCCCCCGAATCGAATACGTGGTGGACGATACGTTTCAGATTCGATTCATCGAGATCATCTATCATACCGACGATTGCGCCGTTTATCAGCCGGTATTCGTACCAGTCCGTGATCATCAGTATGCCTCCTTATTCTGTAGTCTCAAGCGGGGTCGCCTCGGTGCTGTACTTTGATGGACATTTGGTTATGATCTGGTTTGCGGATATGGTGTGGTTAGGGAGCGACATTCCGATGACGGCAGCATGTTTTCCTTCAATCAGGTTAACAGGCTGGTGCTCCACATAACTGACATTGACATCACTGCGCCCGTCTGTAAGGGTAAACAATATCGTTGAACCGTTATCCATACTGCGAAGCGTCCCTACCGCGACGGTGCCGTTTACATGTACCCGCTTTCCGATGTGCTCATCGGTAAGCTCCGAGACCGCGAGTTGTTTGTTTCCGAAGGGGATGCCCCACAATCCGACCACCAGGACAAGGAGGATCACAGCAGATGCAAATACCGTCTTCTGTCTCCTATCCATGTGTGCCCTGATTCCCCCTCGTTCTTGATAATCGTGATCGTGCGAGCAGCAGGTGTATGGTATAGAGTCCGAGTCCTGCCCATACGATGCCGAATGCGCATAGCAGATAATTCATAGTCTTTATGATTGTGGTGATTCTATTAAATATTTGCCGCCGCGGTAGTTCGTAATCGAAACGTTAATGTGCACTCGGTTACTGTATTATATGTCCTCACGCTCCGGTAGTGTAGTCCGGCCAATCATGGTGGCCTTTCGAGCCATTGACTCGGGTTCAAATCCCGGCCGGAGCATTGGATTGTATCGCAAGTACTTTGCGCGTTTCCAGTGTTAGTCCTTTCCACATACCTCGAGTAACTTGTGGATAAAACCGGTGGAATCCATGTTAATCTCGTCCCGGCATGAAATGACCGGTAGATACTGTTTTTCGCCAGCAGTTGCCCCGGAAACACGTCTGGTGTCGAGACCTGCGATCGGCTCTTGGGAAGTTTTTTATAATATAAATTACAGGTTGGTCATGCACGGCGCGGAGAATCCAGTCGGAGAGAATCGCGCTTTTACCAGAGGTGGCTGAAATGAATGGGAATGCAAAACATCTTATATTCGGAATCTGCATTGCAATTGCATTGCTTGGCGCTTTTGTGGGGGGCGCATCGGCAGCGACTGTGTATAGGACATCACTGAACACATCAGCTAATTATCTTGCAGTGTCTGATATCACGTTCATCGGAACTGCGATCGAATACTTTGAAGATTCCGGGGTCGGTGCTATGTATGGCTGGAATGTGCGTGTGGATGAAATGATCAGCGGACATGCGCCATGCGGCGATTGGCTGAATGTTACTCTTCAAACAGTCGCACCACCAGTTGGGTATATGGATCCGAATATCACTGCCGGGGATAAGGTGGAAGTTTACGGGAATTATTCAGATGATCCGGAAGGATGCAGTGTGAGCCTGATAGGGTCTGAGGATTATTACATCGTCAGAATATTATGTGTCCACAATATAGATACAGGCAAATATTTTGCAGAGATTCAGGATGCGATAGATGATCCTGACACGGTAGATGGGCACACAATTGTTGTTGATGCCGGGACTTATTACGAGGACGTGGTTGTGAATAAGTCACTTACACTTCAGGGCGAAGGGCTGCCAACAATCGATGCACAGGGCGTAGGCAATGCCATCAATATTACAGTTGATAACTGTGTAGTTCGAGGTTTCAGATGCGTTAATGCCAGCGAGAGTGGAATCTCGCTCAACTCGTCAAACAGTGAAATCTGCGACAGCACCTGTTGGAATAATGGTGTAGGCATATTTTTATTTAATTCATCAAATAATAGAATAGTAACTAACTTATGTAACGACAGTGGTATAGGCGTGTGTCTGATAAATTCTCACGACAGTACTGTCTCGAACAATACATGCTTTAACAATACAAAAATGGGTGTTGAAATTAACGGCGGCATATTCATAGGCTTCGAAGGTCTTTCAAATAACAACACCGTTGAAGACAATGTCTGTGCAAACAGTACAGTTGGCATAGGGATACTCGGCTCAGATAATAGGGTTAAAAATAATATATGTCGGTATAACAACGGATACGGCGGTTATTGGGTGCCACAGCTATATACTGGTGGTATAGTCGTATTCGGATTCCACAATAACACCATAACAAACAACCTTTGTGAGAATAACAGCCATGGCATAGGTGTTGGAGTAGAGGAGTTTTCGAATAATACCATCATTGCAGATAACACCGCATCGAATAATTATGCAGGCATTTTAGCTACCTCTTTCAACAACACTCTGACAAGGAACAATGTATCAGATAATGTTATGGGCATCTACTTTTCAGGTTTGGATTGCAGATTAATAGACAATAGCATGGCGAACAACTACTTCATCGGCATCTACCTGGAGTATTCGCACAACAGCACAATCGCAAACAACACCTTTGTAAACGATGGTCTCCTTGCCGGGGCATATTATAAAAACTCTGTTAAAAATAATACCGTTAAAGATAATACAGTGAACGGTGAGCCCCTCATTTATCTCGAGGATGCAGCAGATCAAACAATTACCGATGCCGGGCAGGTTATACTTGTAAACTGTGATAATATCACGGTAAAGAATTTTGACTTATCAGATACAACTGTTGGCATAGAACTATTTGGAACCAACAATAGCAAGGTACTGAATACCAACGTATCAAACAACTACTTCGGCATCTCATTGGGTTATTCGAGCAACAATGTGCTTGTGGGCAACGATGTATCGAACAACATGTGCGGTATTGACTTATCCTCATCATCGATCGAGAACCTGATTTATCACAACAACCTCATGGACAACACTGTTCAAGCATCCGATTACATCGGCACCAACTTCTGGGACAACGGCTACCCGTGTGGAGGAAACTACTGGGGCGATTATGAAGAAGAATACCCTCTTGCCAATGAGCTGGATGAGAGTGGGATCTGGGACACCCCTTATGATATTTCAAGTGATGCTGGTGCACATGACCGCTATCCCCTCATGCAGCCGCAGAAGCCGTGGAGCCCACCACAGAAAGGCGACCTCAACGGTAACAACGAAATCACCCCGGCAGACGCAGTGATTGCGCTTACAATCGCAGCCAGCGGCGGAGAGAACTATAATGCGGACATCGATGGCGACGGCAAGGTCACATCCCTTGACGGGCTCATGATCCTGCAGGCGGCGGCTGATAACATCGAGATATGACCGCAGAACACGCCGTCCCGCTCCAATACTCCGGTGGTTCAAGCGCGATCCAACTCACCCGCCAAGTACCGCATCCACGACAGCGTCCTCCTTGATCCGCACGCCCTTCCTCCTGAAGAATCGCGTGACATTGTGGATGTCCCGCATCAGAAACTCCATAGCATTCGGATGATCAAGGGTCACAGACTGCCCCATATCGATGAAAACAACCTCGTTGTCATGCATCAGTATGTTAAACTCGCTCAGGTCGCCATGTACGAGATTTGCGTGGTATAATCTTCGGACATACTCCACAGTGGTATCAAACGCCTTCCGCGCCTGATCCGGGGTTAATGACACCTCACGGAGTTGCGGCGCGGGGATCTCATCCCCCCCTATAAACTCCATTAAAAGAACGTTATTTCTCTCGACAAACGGTTCTGGCACACGCACCCCTGCTGCATGAGCTTTTTTTAGATTTCTCAGTTCTTTCTTCGTCCATGCGAACACAATGCTCCGTTTCTCGTGCCTTACGTTCTTGAATCTTGGATCTCCGATCAGGTATGACTGCATCGCACGGAAATTGCTCGTAGAGATACGGTACACCTTTATCGCGATCTCCCGCCCCTGCTGCTCCTGCTCACATCCGAACGCATGGTAGATGTTCGCCTCCTTGCCGGTACTGATCACACCTCCGAGCGCATCGATGTATCCCTTGTTTGCGAGATGGTAGAGGGTCTTCAGTGTAAACGTATCAAAAACGCCTTCAACAGATTTTAAGTCTTCGGAATCCTTTATTCTGATCCGGAATCGGTCAATTTCCTTATCGATTGCCCTTAATCTTTTTTCGAGTTTTGCCATGATTCAGGAGAGGTATCCACGGCGTCTGAGCCAGTCAACCTGTGGTGCGGTGTATCTCCAGACCACATCTGCCTTCTCCTCCTGGAATGACCACGGAATAATGATGACGACATCGTTCTCCCGGATCCATATCCGCTTCTTCATCCTTCCGGGTATTCTGGCATTTCTTATGGTTCCGTCGAAGCATCTCACACGCAGGTGGTTTGCCCCAAGCAGTTTCTCAACAGTCGCAAGAACCTCGCGATCGTGTTTGCGGGGAATGCGTACACGTACTATCGGTGCATCTGTCTTCTTCTTCTTAGCCAGAGACGACACCTCTGTATATCAATTTCCAGTGCATGGATTCGCATTGTCGCTATATGTATATAAACATGCACAACCACCATAACATGATGAAGGTGATTCGGGACCCGATCCACGGATATATTGAACTGGACGAGGCGGCGCTCTCGCTTGTCGATACGCCTGTTATGCAGCGATTACGCCGCATCAAACAACTCGGACTTACGAGTCTTGTGTACCCGGGGGCAAACCACACCAGATTCGAGCATTCGCTTGGCACATACCATCTTGCAAACCTGCTTGCGGATTGCATGGGTAAAGAAAGTGGGTCTGGTAATTGGGCAGAAGGGGGCGCGGATGGGGGAGCCAGGCGGACCGAACTGCGCGTCGCTGCACTGCTCCACGACATCGGGCACGGACCACTGTCGCATGTGACCGAGAATATCATCAGGGAATATACAGGAAGGTCGCACGAGGACGTTTACCAGATCCTCGAAAGCAACCTCGGCGAGATATTTGATCGATACTCGATCAACATCTCAAGGGTTGCCAAGCACATAAAGGGGGAAACCGGATTCGGTGCTGCCTTAAACAGCGAGATCGATATTGACCGGATGGATTATCTTGTCAGGGATGCGCATTACACAGGTGTTCCGCTTTCAGTCGATCTTGTGCGTTTGATTCACGAGATGAGGTTTTTGGACGGGAAACTCGTGATCGGAAGCGGCGGGATAAGGGCTGCCGAGTCGCTCCTGCTCTCGCGGTTCCTGATGCACCCGACCGTGTATTACCATCATGTGACCCGCATCGCTGAGTCGATGTGCGTGCGTGCTGTCGAGTGCATGATCGAGGACGGCTTCGATGCGAGGATGCTTCATACGATGGACGATCAGGAGCTCTTTATGCAGCTGGGGTCCTATCCCGGGTATCCAACAGAAATCGCGGACTCCTTGCGTGACCGGAGGTTGTTTAAACGTGCGCTCTACGAAGGATTCGATGCGGTGGGCGAGAACGTGCTTGCGCACCGGAGAAACGTGAGAAGAGTTGAGGACGAGATCGCATCCGCTGCCGGGGTCGATCCCGAGTACGTCCTCGTAGACATCCCGAAGCCGCCAGAGATAGTGGAGTCGAGGGCGTTCGTGGTGATCGATCAACGGTTAAAGCCGCTTCACGAGGTCTCGCATCTCGTTTCCGCTCTCGGAGATGCGCAGCGCGACAACTGGCGGATGGGTGTGTACACTCCTTCCGAATATCGAGACGTGGTCGCGGCTGCTGCGAGGGAGTTCTTTGGTGTGAGGAAGCACAAGCAGTTCAGGCTGGATGAGCTGATTACGTGAGTTTTTTTTAGTGATGAAGAGGGAACTGATGGCGATGTGAGTCACCCATGACGCACAAATGTTGTTCTGGGGCATATTTCGGGTTTCATGACATACAACAGAGTTCGTCGGCCATACATGGACCAGAAAGAGGATGGAGGGGTGGGGTCTTTGATGCAAAGATCGAACTCAAACTTGGAAAGTTTCGGGCAGCAGACAAAGGTCAGATGGAGCAATACCCACGCTGGCTGGACCGATACAAGAAGCGGGATGGAGAAGAGATGCCGCTTGGACTGATACGGTGTAAGAGAGAAGTCTTGCGAGCGTATGGAACTTCTGCGGCTGGAAGAGAGCAGGATGTATGTCGCCGGAACTGTCTAAAAATCCGAGTGTTTCATCACCGCGGTCTGCGAAGCAGTGCCGAAGGCCGGGCGCAGAGGGCGCAGAGTTTTAAGACCGATCCGATCCTCTGCGAACTCCCGCGTGCTCTGCGGTAAAATTTATGGATATAGTGATTTCACTGGATTTTCTGATTGTGTCGGTCAGACCCAACACTAAATAAGTCGGTAGCCACATCAATTAGCAAGATGCACGAACCCTCAAACGCTCTCTCCAGATACCATCGCGTCTCTGCCGGCACCGAAGAAGCGCGATTTCTGACCGCAAAGAACTTTCCTGTCGATTTTGACCCCGACGCACCAATAAGCGATCTCCGGAGCATCCACGACGATGCGATGAGCGACTTTCATCGAGCGTACCGGTCTGATATGTCAGATCGATCAGACCGACCGGAAAGAGAGAAGAGATCGGACGGAAAGTCCCTGCTCGATCTCAAGATCAAGATCGCCGACCGAATGCTTGAGAATTGTCATTTCTGTGACCGGAGATGCGGTGCAAACCGGAAGAAAGGAGAGATGGGGTACTGCAGGATCGGTGCGGTCTCGAGATACTCGTCAGAGTTCCTGCATTACGGCGAGGAGCCGGAACTTGTGCCATCGCACACGATCTTCCTCTCGGGCTGCGTCTTCTCGTGCGTGTACTGCCAGAACTGGGAGATCTCGACCCATCCTGATCTCGGAATCCCGATTCTTCCAAAGGATGTTGCAAGAATCGCTGCAACAAGGCGCGGTCTCGGCGCAAGGAACCTGAACTTCGTGACTCCGACACCGCATCTTCACACCATACTGCGCATTCTTGCCGAAATGAGGGTGAATACCCCGATCGTGTGGAATTCAAATATGTACCACTCGGAAGAGGCTGCAAAACTCCTCTGCGGCGTTGTTGATGTCTATCTTGGAGATTTCAAGTACGGAAACGACGGATGCGCAAAGAGATACTCGAATGCCGATCATTACTGGGATACCGTCACGAGAAACTTCCTCTGCGCTTACGACGACTCAGAGATCCTGCTGCGGCAGCTGGTGCTTCCCGGGCACATCGAATGCTGCACCGCACCGATCATCAATTGGGTGAGCGATCACATACCCGCGGTCAGGTTCAACCTGATGTTCCAGTACCGACCCGCGTATCTGGCGCACCGGTATCCCGAGATCGCAAGATCGCTCACAGAGAGTGAGTGCGAGCAGGCGAGCAGGTTGCTTGCCGAGAGCGGGGTGTGTGATGGTGGGTGAATGCCAGTGAGCGAAAGTGCACGGATGCCGTAAGTGTGATTTTCCGAAATGATTTCGCATTGGGAAGGGGATTTTCCAAGGGTCATACGATGGGCGAAGCCTCGACTGAAAGTCCGGGATCACTTTGATCAACCGCATCATTCACACATACCAAAATATCAAAGAACCAATTTCCGGATGGGCTCGCTGCAACCATAAGTATTATATAGTAGCGTCACGCATAGAATTGTGATGGGGTTAATAACGATGCTCAATGGAGAACGTGATACAGGATTCGAGCACAGTATATCACACCCTACCGTAAGTACAAAGGGGGCATTGCTGAAAAGTAGATTGTAGGTAAACTATACGAAACCATATTGCGCAACATGATTGCGCACGTATCGATCAACGAACACAGATTCAGCAACATAATAAAGGGCTGAATAAAATTATACTCTTGCCAAACCGGCGTACCAAATCGCCAGGATGGTCCGGGCATGCACGAAATCCGAGGGGCTTAAGATGGGCATGGAACCAATCAGGTATGAAACGCGGCGTAGAAGCGTGTGCGCTGCTCATGATCATTCCTGCGAGGATGAGTTTGCTGCGTTCTATCGCGCTTCTGGTCAGTATCCGGACCGTCTCGGTTCGGAAGAGCACGAACGAACGATTGAAGAGGCTAGTGACACGCCTTTCGAGAGAGGGGCGTTACGAGAAATCGGATAACACGATAAAGGAGATGATTAGATATGAATAATAGAACGATAATTATGATCGCGATGGTTGCGGTCGTGATGATGATGGGGCAGGCGAGCGCTGCTGCGCCAGTCGTGTCTGCTTTAGCAGTTTCACCAAACTCA
>DASC01000210.1 GCA_002503595.1 Candidatus Methanogaster sp. UBA203
TGGAAATTGCCGAAACTCATGTATAAATTATTTGTGTTAGGAAATTCATCGTTAGGGGCAGGAATTGCCCATTTATCCATAAAACCCTCTACATATAAATGCAGATGTGGGCAATCTATGGTCAGTCCATTGTAGGGTGTAAGGCACGGGAGCGGAACACTCGCAACTTCCGGGTTGGTATGTGGTGGTCCATCAAGATCAAGACGGACAAGAATAATCATTTGATGGCAGCGTTCCTGGTAAGTACATTTCGTAAGCCGGATCCGCGCTCTGCTGATATCTATCAGGAAATCCTCCGCCCCATCCTGCGAAGTAATAGGAATAGTTAATTTCTCCCCCGGACGTGGAAAACCATAGCTCTCATCACTCTTTTTTACTTTTGGGATATTGAAAAGGTCATTTGCTGCACTTTGAGTCAACATCTCTATTTACACCCACCTCATAATCCTACTTTGTCAGATTAACCACCCATTCAGGCGCTTGATCTTGGTTCTGTTTTCCAAACGGTTTGAGGTCATGCCACCGCCCGCTGCTGATTTGTCTGTAATGTGACAAAGTAGGAATAACAACAAACGTTTTACCAGTACCAGGTCCCGCAAGTACCCGCAGGGGTGAATCCGGATATGCAGCTACATCCCGATGCGGGGGCTTCAAATCGTCATTCCACGCCATGTGAAATCTTTATGGCATCGCTATTATTTAATCGTTTGCCAATAGCAGGGTGAAAGTGAGCCTTGGCACGATCCTCACCCCCTTTCCCAAAAGTGTAACGATTCACAACAATCAATGCGCAACAAAAACAGAATATATTTATATTCTAAAATATCCCCGCTGCATTCTTACACCACAACCAATCTCATTGTACAAATAAAAAAAAATAAAAAAAGAAGATCACTTCACTTCGATCTTCTTCGCTTCCGAGGGCGCAGTCTTTACCATCTCGATCCGCAGCACTCCATCCTTCAGCGTGGCATCGACCTTGCTTGGATCCACCTCAGCCGGCAGCGGTATCCTCCGGTAGAATCCGGTGTAGCCGCGCTCCCTTCTGATGTATCCCTCGCCTTTCTCTTCCTTCTCTTCCTTCTTCTCAGCCGTGATCTCGAGCATATCGCCACGAACATTCACGGTGACATCTCCCTTGTCAACACCGGGCACATCGGCAGTGACCAGGATCTTATCTTCCGTATCCTGCAAGTCCATGGATGGCGTCACGGTCTCCATCGCCGCCTCGCGAGTTCCCGATGGCAGCAATCTCCCGGGAGCGATCGGTCCGGACTCTCCGAATGCCCTGTTCATCCATTCCTGCATCCTGTGCAGTTCTTCAAATGGGTCTAACCATCTTCTATACATTTTTACCACCTCTAAGTTTGGTGTATCCATCATCATTTCTTCCAATCATAAGCCTATCGTTCACAGGGCGCGACACCACAAGACGCGACAGCCAGATGCCAGGGAGCCATAAACATCTTTACCATGGACGCCAGAAGACACCCCATGACGATCGAGATCACAACACCCTCCCGCCTCCATATCACCTTAATCGACCTCAACGCATCGATCGGGCGGGTGGATGGCGGAATCGGGCTGACGATTGAAGAGCCGGGCATCCACATCACGGCAGAAGCGGCAGATGGGATCACCGTCACAGGCAACTTAGAACTGGCAGACCGGATGCGCGCGAGCGCGAGTGCGATCCTCCCGGAGGGTCGCGGCATCCGCATCCGCATCGAGCAGGATCCCCCATCGCATGTCGGGCTTGGCACTGGCACGCAGGCTGCACTTGCCGCGGGCATGGCTGCGAACCGGTTGTACGATCTGGGCTTGAGCGTGCGGGAGATCGCAATCGCGGTAGGACGCGGCGGAACATCAGGCATCGGCGTCGCGTCGTTCGAGAGCGGCGGTTTCATCCTCGATTCCGGGCATAAGTTTTCCGAAAAGGGCGCATTCAAGCCGTCGGCAGCATCGAAGTCGCCGCCGGCATCGATCCTGTTCCAGCAGCCATTCCCGGACTGGGAGATCGTGCTTGCAATCCCTGACGCGAGGGGTGCGCATGATGCAAGAGAGGTGGACATCTTCGGAAAGGAGTGCCCGATCCCCTTATCAGAGGTACAGGAACTCTCGCACATCATTCTGATGGAGACACTTTCCGGTGTTGTCGAAGGCGACATCGAGGCATTCGGAGATTCGATAAATCGGATACAGGGCGTGGGATTCAAGAGACGTGAGATTGCGCTTCAGACGCCGGAGATCGTGCAGATCATCAAACTGATGCGGGAGAATACGTGTGGTGCCGGCATGAGTTCGTTCGGACCTGCGGTCTACGGGATCACAGACAGCCACAAGGCGGCGGCAGATGCCGTGCATGAGGTGCGGGGGGTTCTGGATGAGACAATCCGCGGCAGATGCATGGTTGTTCATGCCAGGAATTCTGGTGCTGATGTGCGCGTATCCCATGAATGAGGCGCGGGGCACAAATCAACAGAAAATAGTATCCACTTTAAAAAAATAATAAAAAGTCTTGAGTTTGAGAATCAGCCAAAGGAGGGAAACCATTTAAACAAGCCAATCCAGAAGAATCTTGTGAAAATTGCGGTGAGAAAGTGAAGACGAAGGACGTACGCCGGAAACAGCGATTTCAGAATTTTGAGAAAGCTTATGTGCGTTTGAAAGAAGCAATGGAGCTGGAAGAATTGACCGAACTTGAAAGAAATGGTTTGATTCGGCG
Source organism: Candidatus Methanogaster sp. UBA203 (assembly GCA_002503595.1). GTDB lineage: Archaea > Halobacteriota > Methanosarcinia > Methanosarcinales > Methanogasteraceae > Methanogaster_A. Next base: position 2,726 of record DASC01000210.1, read on the forward strand.
TTTTGAGTTCACACTCGATCTTTCGTGGAAGGTAATGAAAGATTTTTTGGAAGAAAAAGGATTTGTTTTCAAACCTTCGCCCAAAGATACGTTGCGGCTGGCACAACAGAGCGAATATATAACTTATGCGCAAGAGCTGATTGATGGATTGGATATAAGAAATGAGCTTTCACACGATTATAGCGGTGAAAAATTTGAACGTTCGGAGAAGAAATTAAGAGAAGAAACTTATGTTGCATTGGGAAAACTATACCTCTTTTTTATAAATGAAAAAAACAAATGATTATGCCTAATTATTCTATGAATAAAAAAGAAAAGAATTCTTTTGGACTTTCCGATAGGGATATGAAAACGTTGCAAGATATTTTTAAAAAATATCCTGATGTGAAAAACGTTTTTGTATTCGGGAGTCGGGCTAAGGGAACGTACAAACAAGGCAGTGATATTGATCTGGCAATAATGAACGAAGGGGTGAAAGATATGTTTATCCGCAAAATGAAAAGCGATTTTGAAGACAGTAGCCTGCCTTATACCGTTGATCTGGTGAACTACCCCACATTAAAACATCCTGAACTGAAAAATCATATTGATAGGGTCGGGGTGCCTTTGTTCCGAAAATAACCGCGCTTATATGGATGTATCAATCTTATGTAACCAAATCTGATACTATTTACTACAAATTCTTTATATACTATATTTAGAATATAAATATTGAAATACGGTTTTCCGAGAAGATGCAACAAATTAAGTTTACCAATCGCGGGTCAGCGGACCCACATTGGATACAACCCCGCTCATCCAAGTTCCTCTGCGACCATGCCCTCATCTACCCCTATAGTGACGTTGATGCCCTCCGCAGCAGCAGTTATCGAAAAGATTAGCATCAAAAGAACCGTTATCGCCAGAATTCTGCAACCATTCATTAATACCAACCTTACGCATTCGACCCCATATAAACCTACAGTATATGGAGGAACGCCACCATTTAAGTATCAGTACACCCAATGTCACAATCACTCGATGAAGATGATCGTTTTTGATATGGACAGTACGCTGATCGACGCTGAGACTATTGATGAACTTGCTGCGGCGGCTGGCGTTGGTGATCGCGTTATAGAGATCACAGAGCGGGCTATGAACGGAGAACTCGACTATGGAGCGGCTCTCCGCGAGCGTGTCGGTCTACTGAAGGGGCTTAGCATCGAGCGTGCCAGGCACGCTTGCGAGAGTCTCCCGCTGATGCCCGGAGCAAGAGAACTGGTGGATGCTGCCAGGCGCATGGGCTACCAGACCGCTATAGTCACATGCGGTTTTATGATCTCTGCGAGGCGTATCGGAGAGATACTTGGCATAGATCACGTGATCGCAAACGATCTGGCTACGAACGGTGGCAAACTCACTGGAGAAGTGGTCGGAAATCTGACAGAGGCTGACTCGAAGGCACGCGTGCTCAAAGATCTTGCTCACCAGTGTGGAATCGACACATCGGAATGTATTACAATCGGCGATGGTGCGAATGATATTTACCTGTTTGTGAATGCCGGGTATTCGATCGCATTCAATGCAAAGCCGGTCCTGAAAGAGTACGCAGATGCAGTAGTCGATCAAAAGGATATGAGGGCTATCATCCCGATCATCGAAAAGATAGAGAAATGAGCAAGATCCACAACGGAGAGGCACAGTATCAGCAGTAAGCTGAAAAAGGAGGATACCAAGCAAATGTTGAAGGAATTACAGGATAAAAAAGCGATACTTGTGAAAGAACTCGAAGAGTACAGAGACAAGCGCAACGAATTGAATACCGATGCAAGCAAATGGTCTGCAGAGCGTAATAAGTTGAATCGGACATCACGGATGCTGACAGATGAGGCACAGCAGTTCAAACATGAACGCGACGAGTACAACAAAAAGGTAAGCGAGTACAAGGTGAAGAGGGACGAATGTAACAAGAAGATTAATGCGGTCAATGCAAAGATCGAAGAAATCAAGAAAGACGCAAATCTCACCGGTGCATCCGTAAGCGAACTCAAAAAAGAGATTGAAAGCCTTGAATTCAAGCAGCAGACCAACGTTTTATCGTCAGAAAAGGAGAAAGAACTCGTCGGCGCGATCGCCACACTGGTCAGCGAATACAAGATGAAGATGACAGAGATCGAGAGAAATGCAGAACTCAAGTCAGCGCTTGGGGCGCTGGAGGATCTGCGTGAAGAGGCGTCTCTGTATCACGAAAAGGTTACGGAATATGCGGATCTGGCACAAGAATTCCATGATAAGATGATTAAGGTGTTTAGGGAAGGTGAAGGCATCAGAGTCAAATCAGATCGCATCCACAGAAAATTCGTAAAAATTCAGGATGAAGCAGACCGCCACCATCACCGGTTCATCAAGACCCAGAAGGAAATCCGGGAACTGGAGAAGATGATTGCCAGCATCACAAGAAGAGGCAGAGAGGATAAGAGGAAGGTGGAGCGGATGAAGGTTAGAAAAGAGGCAGAGTCGATATACAATCTGTTCAGACGGGGGGAGAAGATCAGTACCGAGGATTTGATGTTGCTTCAGCGGTCTGACCTGCTATGATTTATGAGAACTCTTGTATTATGCCTGGATCGGGATGACGATATTGGACGGAAAGCCGGCATCGCAAGTCCGGTTATCGGCAGAAGCGCAAACATAGGGGCAGCAACGAAACTTGCGGTGGCGGATCCCGAGGATTCGGATATCAACACGATCTTTGGCGGGATACAGGAGTACGACCGGTTGAGCGCAGCTGGCACGGACGTTGAGATCGTCTGCATAGCAGGGAATCGTGATGTCGGAGTAGTATCCGATAACAAGATCGCTTTGCAGATCGATGATCTCCTTGGCAGGGATGAGTTTGGGAACGTGATCTTCGTATCAGACGGAGCCGAGGACGAGTCTGTGCTGCCGATCATAGAGTCGAGGATAAAGATAAATTCGATCAAGCGGATCCGGGTCAAGCAGAGCGAGAGCATAGAGAGCACATATTACCTCATTAAAGAGGTTCTCAGTGATCCGAAGATCAGAAGCGCGATATTCGTTCCGATCGGGCTTGCTTTCATCACTTTTGCAGCTTCGGTCGTAGCAAAACAACCTGAACTAGCGGTTGCAGCCATTCTCGGGGTTGTCGGGACTTATCTTCTGTACAATGGTTCCGGAGTCGGATCGTCCATAGACAGGTACCGTGAAACCGCAACCGAATCCCTGTACCGGGGCAGGATCAGTTTCATCACATATATCGCAGCGATCATAATCGGAATCATCGCAACTGTGCAGGGGGCAAATGCCTGTTGGGAAGGTATCGCAGGCGATATTTTTCCGGGATATGTCATATTATCGATGATCTTCGTGCAGGCATCGGTCTGGTGGTATGTGGCTGCCGGATTGTTCTTAGGCTTCGGGAAGATCGTTGATCTGCGCCTCGAAGGAAGAGCCATCGGGAGAGCGTGGGCATTCCCGTTCTTCGTCATTTCCGCCGGACTCCTTCTATGGGCTGCAAGCGCGTACATCCTCACAACCACAGAGTATCAGCAGGGTTACGGCATCCAGCACCTCATACTCTCGATCGTGGGCGCCATTGCGATCGCGCTTTTAGGGATCTATGTTGCGACAAAGAGATACGGAGAACACAAATGAAATGCTGATCTTAATCATCCTCGACGGGTTCGGGCTTGCCGAGCCGACCGGCGGCAACGCGATCGCTCATGCGGATACGCCCAATCTCGATCGCCTGCGCAAAGAATACCCGACATGTATCCTGCAGGCGTCAGGCGAGGCGGTCGGGCTTCCTGATGGACAGATGGGGAACTCAGAGGTCGGACACCTGAACATCGGTGCCGGAAGGATCGTGTATCAGGATCTGACCCGCATAAATAAGGCGATATCTGATGAAACATTCTTTGGAAATCCGGTTCTACGAAAGGCTATCGAACACGCAAAGACGCACGGTTCCTGCCTGCACCTGATCGGGCTTCTCTCGGACGGTGGCGTGCATAGTCACATCACACATCTCCTCGCTCTTCTGGAGATGGCATCGGCAGTGGGGGTGCGCACACAGGTACATGCGTTTCTCGATGGCAGGGATGTGCCGCCCAAAAGCGCTCTTAAATATATCAGCGCGGTCGATGGCATGGTCGGTGGATTCCGCGTGGGCACTGTGATGGGCAGATACTATGCGATGGACCGTGACAACCGCTGGGATCGAGTAGAGAAAGCGTATCGTGCCCTTGTTTCAGGCGAGGGTATACCCGCAAAGAGTGCATCCGATGCCGTGCAGAAGGCGTACGCACGAGGCGAGACCGATGAGTTCGTGCTGCCCGCGGTTGTGAATGACCACATTCCAATTGCTGATGATGATTCGGTCATCTTCTTCAACTTCAGACCGGATCGCGCCCGCCAGATCACCCGTGCGTTCGTGGATGCTGATTTCAGCCATTTCAAGCGCCGCAAGTTAGGTAACCTCTGTTTCGTGTGCATGACCGAGTATGACGCAACCATCGATGCTCCGGTTGCGTTTGCGCCGGAAGAGATCAAGAATACACTTGGCAAGGTCTTATCACAGCATGGGCTTACGCAACTGCGGATCGCAGAGACTGAAAAGTATGCGCATATCACGTTCTTCTTCAACGGCGGCGTCGAGACTCCGAATCCGGGCGAGGATCGCTGCCTGATACCGTCTCCGAAGGTGGCAACGTATGACTTGTTGCCAGAGATGAGTGCTTATGAGGTCACCGATGCCGTGATCGAGAGGATCGGGTCGTACGATGTGATCATTCTTAACTATGCAAACTGCGACATGGTCGGGCATACCGGTATCTTCGATGCTGCCGTGCAAGCGGTGGAAACGGTCGATACCTGCGTTGGCAGGGTCATCGATGCAGTTCTGGAAAACGGCGGGTCTGCGATCATCACGGCAGATCACGGCAATGCCGAGAAGATGATTGCTGGGGATGGCACGCCGCATACCGCGCATACAACGAATCCTGTGCCGCTGATACTGGTCGCGGACCCTATGGTCGGTGTCAGGGACGGGAAACTTGCAGATATCGCGCCGACGATGCTTGAGATGCTTGGCGTGCCGAAACCCGTTGAGATGGCCGGGGAGTCGGTTGTGGTGTAGAAGATTTATTCGATTGGGTATGCGAAAAAAGAAAGAAGGCGGGGTAATGGTTCACACGCCTCGGCTGCTGATAACTCTTTTTAGTGCCTGCATTCTTGCAGGATCATGAGAGCGTCGAGCGAGGTGACGCGATTGTCGCCGCTAACGTCTGCATCCGCATCCCATCCACCGCTGGCTGCGATTGCAAGCGCGATCGCGGCGTCTGCGGGGGTGATCTGGTTATCGCCGTTGAGGTCGCCTTTCTGCGACGTGCTGCCAGTCCACGGTTGCATGAGCGGGCAATTGTCCACGCTGCCACCGCCGCCCGGGATCGAGTATGAGTCATCACCGATGCCGTCTCCGTCGGGGTCGGTGCCGTTGTAATCAGAGTAGTAGTTGCCAGCAGAGCCGGAGTCCCATGTGTTGGTGCATTCGTCGTAGGCGTTGTAGTTTGTGTTGTTGATTAGGTTGTTGTGGTAGAGAGAGTTGTCGCTCGAGCCCCGTAGGCTGATGCCGCGGTTGTTATCTGACGCCATGTTGGCTGTAAGTATATTATTATCTGAATACTGGAGACGGATGCCGCAGTCACACAATCTTATCTCGTTATCGGTCACGACGTTGTTATCGACATGATTCAATTTAATTCCTGCTATTGGCCATAACCCCGTCGTTTCTTCAGCGAGATTGTCAGTATCAATCCCAAGCGCATGATCATTAAAAAGGACGTACTTGATCTGTACAAGATTCGACCCCATTTCTCTAAACACACCAACGACGTAGCACAGTATCACTGGAACATCTTCTTCACATCCCATGTCTGCGGTGAAGGTGCAAGCATCACCAACCGACATGACTTCGTTATCGTATTCCTTACCATCTTTGGTGAACAAGAACCACACCTTGCCACTGTCGACATCGATTTGCAAGGGGGTGAGCGCAAATCCGCCGCCAATATTCCAGACCTCGTCGGTTGCCAGTGTCTTCCACTTCCAATCACAATCATCAGCCCCTTCTATAGTAAACCCGCTGATTGCGCACCCATCTGCAGTTACCATGATGATGTCTGCACTGCCATTGCCGTTGATGAATGTGGTACTCCTATTTACCCCAATCAGAGTCAGTGATCTGTATACTGCTAAATTCCCATCATACGCCCCCGCATGCACATAAATCGTATCTCCCGCCCCTGCGCCGTCGATCGCCGTCTGAATCGGAGTGCCCTCGCCCGGATACACATGCCACTCAGCACCCGCCGCCGCACCCACGCATGCAAGCACCACCACGAGAGCCGCAGCCACCAGCATCAGGCGGGTCATGCTACCGCCCCTATGCAAGCGCCCGCGGCAGGCGCGGCATCAGCCAGCGCGCCAGCGATGAGCATTGTTCGCAGAATGGTATGGGATCTAACGAGAGTGTTCTTGATCATAACAATTCATCTCCACGATGTTACTCACCATAACAATTTGGGCGCATAGATCAACCTGTACGCGGGATCGAGAGTCTTATGTGGTGTCTATTCACGCTAAATCGAGAACTCGCATTACACAAACCCACGAATGCGGGGGAAGGGATTCGAACCCGTGAACTCCTTCGAGAACAGATCTTGAGTCTGCCGCCTTTGACCGCTTGGCTACCCCCGCATAACTATCGCAAAGGCAAAGAATCTCTCCGCAGCAATATCATTTAAAGGTGTCGATCATGCAAACCGGATGCTGCCCACACCTTTATTATACCCTACCGCAAGCCATGATCATAATGAACCTTGAGGCCATCGCGTCAGAGATCAGGAACTTCAAAGGCGTGACACGGAAAAAGTCGATCGCGGACATCGCAGAGATCCTTGGGACCGTGCGATCCGAGTACACGGACTGCATCGCGGATATCGGTGATGATGCTGCGATCATCGACATCGGCGGGGACGATGTGCTGCTCTTTGCAGCGGACGGGATATGGAGTGCGATGCTCGGGGATCCATGGTGGGCAGGATACGGCGCGGTCCTTGTGAACGTAAACGACATCTCCGCGATGGGCGGGCGCCCGATAGGCATGGTCAACGTACTCGCAACCGACAACAAAGAGACATTAGCCGAACTGGTCCGCGGGATCAGGGACGGGGTCGCCAAGTTCGGCGTCCCGATGGTTGGCGGGCATCTTCATCCGGACACGCCGTACACCTCAAGCTCGGTTGCCATCGTCGGCATCGCAAAGAGGGACGCGGTCATCAGGAGCGACACAGCAGAGGCAGGAGACGCAATCGTTCTCGCCTATGATCTCGATGGGCAGGTCGGGAAGAATTCGATCTATTCATGGGACAGCACAACGATGAAGACCGCTGCAAGCGTCCGCGAGAAGTTTATGGTCATGCAGACGCTCGGGGAGCGCGGTCTTGTGACCGCTGGAAAGGACATCAGCAACCCGGGAACGATCGGGACGCTTGGGATGCTTCTCGAAACCAGCCGAAAGGGTGCAAGTGTTGATATGACTGCGATACCCCGTCCCGACGGGATTGACTTTGTCCACTGGTTAAAGATATATCCTGCAACCGGCTATGTGGTGACAACGCGGGATGCGGATGAGTGCATAAGGGTTTTTGAAGCCGCCGGGCTTGATGCGGCGGTTGTCGGGGTTATCGATGACGGATTGTGCCTCGATATCTATGAAGGGGAGGCGAGGGTCACGGTCTTTGATTTCGGGAAAGATGTGATCACCGGAATCGGGTGAGCGGTGGTTGATCTGGACGAGAACTGATATGTGAACGTGCTCGATGCACGCGTGATCCTGCAAGCGGTAGTCGGGAATCGATTCGGATAGCGGTGATGGGAGGGATTACTTGAATTCAAGCGATAGCCAACAATCTTAAGCCGCCGCCAAACAAAGAACATCACAAAACACCGGGAGCACAAAAAAATCGTGACCCCAGAAACCACCACCAATTCCATACACGGCAGACAGTCCATCGAAGGACAGGTCATCGAGAGACTGCAATCGAGAGACAAGGATGAGATATTGGATATTCCAACGCTTTTGATGAACGAACGCGTCGATTTCGAGAGATTGGTTGAGATGGCGATTGGTGATGGTGTATTATCTGAGATTCTTGCACTGGTCGACATCGCGAATTACATGGAGCGCAAAGATGAGTTTGAAGTGGTGCTAACAGAACATAGCAGCGCGAATACCGCGACCGCGGTACTCGAAGACGCAATCTTTCCGTACAGCGAGTTTAGAAGGTACATAAAAAGGAGTTTTCTCGAAGATATCGAGAAGAGATGGAATGTCAGGATTGCATTCACGTTCGATGACTTTTACAAGATCTACCGGGATTGCCATCTACTACCATCCCACGGCGATGAACTCAAAAGATACTTTGGTGATCAGATTGAGATTTAGGAGCTGGCAGGAGATACGAGAAGTACTTGAGGGTGTGGAGAAGCACCTGCAGGACCGCCCGAGGATCATTGTGATCGGCGGTACTGCACTGGTCTATCATGGGCTGAAACGATCCACAAAGGACCTCGATTTTGTTTTTCCGACGCAAGGCGAGTGTTTCTGGTTTGCGGATGCGCTCTCGAAGATGGGATATGAACCGAGAAGGGGGGCGAGAGTATGGCGGTTCATCGATTTTGAGCGGGATCTTTATGTTGACATCTCTTATGGGAAGGTAGGCGAAGTTTTGCTGACCCAATCGGTATTTTCAAGGCTTATTGAGGAGAAGATACAGAATATGAGTGTCTGGATTCCATCGCTTGAGGATCTGTTCATCTTGAAGGCGTGCCATTCCATGGATGATTATGGAACTGATGCCATAGGGGATGCAAAGAGGATTTATGAGAGGATTGATATGAAGATTGTGGAGGATGAGCTTAGAAATCAGAGCGAAAGGGTAGGGGAGAAGGTTAATCGATGGTTGGAGGAGTTTGGTGAGGGGACACGATCAAAGACTTGATTATGCAGTTATGCGGGTGTTCTTGCGGAAATGTTAAAGATATGATCGATTCAAACGGTATTACAAAAGTCATCGATTCTCAAAATGATCTCCAAAACCAAATTCGGAATATACGGCGGGCAGTTCATCCATGAGCTTCTGAGGATGGTGCCCAATGCAAGTTGACCACAAACTTAAACCGCACATCGCGAAAAATAAAATATAAAAACGGCGGCAGTCTTCGATTGATATTGAGGTTAAACAAAATGATAACAACCGCTAAAACACAGATGATTTCGGATGGGCGCATTGCAATTCCGGATGATTGGGTTAATTCTCTTGGACTGGATGACGGAACTTCTGTCAGCCTGTCTTTGAGCGATAGCAAAATCATCATAGAAAAAACTCACCATCCGCTTGAAGATATGTGTTCGCTGCTGGATGATATCGAGTTCACAGATTCTGATTTCATACAAGCAAAGAAGTCGTTGTTCCCTTTCGGAAGTATGGGGGTTGGAAGTTCGACCGCAGAATATAGGTGTTACGAAGTTGTGAAAAGGTTTGAAGCATGAATGGGGAAGAAGCATTCGAACGCGGAGAGGAATTTTATGAGCGAGGGGAGTACTCAAAGGCGATTGAGTGTTTTGAAAACGCACTCAATGATGAAAACTATGATACACCCGGCGATGCTTGGAATAACATGGGGATTGCCTACTGGAATCTTGAAAAGTATGAAAAAGCTATAGACCACTATAAAAAGGCGATATCTTCTGATCCAGCACATAGCAAAACATATCACAACCTTAGGGCATTAAAGAAGATATCTGAGATGAAGTACAAGATGCCAGCATTACTTCGGTATGGGCTCATGGTAGCCATTATTTTTGTGATTATCAGTGCATATTGGTTATTTGATGGTGATAAATTATCTGGTACTGAATTTGGTGCACTTATCGTATTTTTTATGAGTTTATTAGTCGTAATGATTTTACTTCCAGAATCCAAGTACTTCAAGGTTGGTCCGTCTGGAATTGAATTTTCTATGGACACTATAAGGCAAGCCAATAAAATCCAAACCGACCGAGCTTGATTTCAGGCGATAGCCAACAATCTTAAGCGAAACCACCAAACAAAACACAAGCACCCACAACACACAACACATGACCCCAAAAACCACCACCAAATTCGGGATATACGGCGGGCAGTTCATCCCTGAAATCCTGATGCCCGCGATCGAGGAACTGACCGCGGGATACGAAAGATACAAGAACGACCCTGAATTCACAGCCGAGCTTGACCGCTACCTCGCAGACTTCGCGGGCAGACCGACGCCGCTATATCACGCGAAACGGTTGAGCAATGCGTACGGCGTCAAAATATACATCAAGCGAGAGGATCTCGTGCACGGCGGCGCGCATAAACTGAACAACACGATAGGGCAGGCGCTCCTTGCGAAGTGCATGGGAAAGACGCGGATCATCGCAGAGACCGGAGCCGGGCAGCACGGAACAGCGGTTGCGATGGCAGGCGCAAACCTCGGGATCGAGACCGTGGTCTACATGGGCTCTGTCGATATGGAACGCCAGCGGATGAACGTCTACCGGATGCAGCTTCTCGGAGCGAAAGTGGTTCCTGTGGAGTCGGGATCAAAGACGCTTAAGGATGCGATCAACGAGACGCTCCGTGACTGGGTCGCAACTGTCGAGAACACGTATTACATCATCGGCTCTGTCGTCGGTCCCTACCCATATCCTGTGATCGTCAGGGACTTCCAGACGGTCGTCGGGAATGAAGCGAAGGATCAGATCATGCGTGCGGAAGGGAGGCTCCCTGACTCGATCGTTGCATGTGTAGGCGGGGGCAGCAACGCGATCGGCGTATTCTATCCGTTCATAGGCGATGCGGACGTCGATCTATTCGCGGTTGAGGCGGGAGGCAGCAATCTCAAGGTTACCGAGAAGACAGCATACCACTCGGCATCGCTCTGTACCGGCGAACTCGGGTCGCTTCACGGCGCGATGTCAAAGATTCTGCAGAATGAGTACGGGCAGATCCTTGAATCGTCCTCGATTGCCGCGGGTCTCGATTATGCCGGCGTCGGTCCTGAACTCGCGTACCTTGCGGATATCGGCAGGATCAAGCCGAGGAATGTCAGCGATGATGAGACGCTTGATGCGTTCTTCGAGCTCTCGAGGCTTGAAGGGATCATCCCTGCACTCGAATCGGCACACGCGGTTGCGTATGTGAAGAAGGCGGCAGAGAGCGGAGAACTCGGCGATCTCGTCGTGATCAACCTCTCAGGCAGGGGGGACAAGGATGTGTACTCTGTTGCGAAGCGGGAGGGATTTTGAGAACGTGCTCAATACGTATCCGCTTCAAATTAAGTGGT
>DASC01000008.1 GCA_002503595.1 Candidatus Methanogaster sp. UBA203
GATCCGCGAGCAAGATCATCACCGATCCCTGCACGGTATGCGGTCATCCATACCGCTTCCACCATCGCTCCAGCGTTTCCGAACGCCAGATTGAGGCCATGTAGCTTCGATTCAGGGATCTTTTCGTTCTCCACGAGTTCCATTGCACATGCGATCGTCGCACCGGTGGAGATGGTATCGAGCCCGAGTTCGTTGCAGAGATGGTTGGCTTTCGTGATCGCATCGAGTTCTGTTATCCCGCAGTCCGACCCGAATGCGAATATCGTCTCGTATTCCGGTCCCTCTCCGCGGGTCACGCTGAACGCACCATCCGGGACCGATGTAGACCTACCGCAACTGATCGGACAGCCCCAACACGTCCTCTTTCCGATGAGATACTTCTCAGCAAGCGTTTCGCCACTCTGCTTATCAGCATCAGGGAAATATCCGGTCCGGAAGTTCCGCGCAGGATATGCACCCTGTTCGTTTAAGACATTGACAAGCACTGCCGTCCCATAAGTTTGAAGTCCTCCGCCAGTGCCGGTGACAGGGTTCTCCTTTAACTTCTGTAGAGCGCTCTTCACATGTTCCTTCATCTCATCCGGTCTTGCAACCGTCACCTTTCCGGTGCCGTATACCGCGATCGCCTTTAACTTCTTGCTGCCCATGACCGCACCCATGCCGGTCCTGCCCGCTGCCCGGTAGTTGTCATTGACGATGCATGAGATCGCTGCCAGATTCTCGCCAGCAGGTCCGATACATGCGACCGATGCATTATGTCCCGCCTCTGCCACAATCTCATCGGTCGCCTGGAACGTGGTCTTCCCCCATAATCCAGGGGCGTCCACCAGTTCCGCCTCGCCATCGATTATCCTGAGGTACACCGGCGCATCTGATGCACCCCTCACAACAACCGCATCGTACCCGGCCGCCTTGAGGAGAGGACCCCATCTGCCGCCTGAGTTCGCACTTCCAACGGAGCCTGTGAGCGGGGACTTCATCGCCATCACATGGTATCTGCCACCGGTCGGAAAACTGGTGCCGGTCGCAGGCCCTGTCGCAAAGACGATGATGTTATCAGGACCAAGCGGATTGACATCGGGCTTTAGCTCGTCATAAATGATCGTAAGCCCGAGTCCCTTACCTCCAAGGAACTTGCGTGCGGTTTTTTCATCGATAGATCGGTCAGCAAGTCGGCTGGTGTTCAGATCTACCTCCAGAATCTTTCCCATATATCCATTCATAGCTACACCTCCTAACAGGTTTTCTGCAACTCAAATCTGAGCTGCCGTATATGGATGTGTGGGAGGGGTGATATGATTATTGGTATCTCGTGGGTGCTAACTTGCGTGGTGTTCGGATCCGGTATTTTTTAACTCGAACAGGAGAAATTATAGAGTCTCGATCTTTGGTCCGGACATCACCCCGACCTCCCCCCAGAGCGTCTCGACCGCGTGATCTCTCTCGCACCTTTGCGTGATGGGCGCTGCGGCAACGATCGAGTAGGTCGCATCGGCTTTGTGCCGTGCAGTGATCTTTACCGCGATGATCGCGGATGTGGGCTTGGGCGCAGTTGGCTATGCGCTGTGATCCGAATATGCCGATTTTTTAGGCAGACTGCGTAATCGCGGGATCGTCCGCGGAAGCAACCACAACCTATATTTGTGCAAGCACGAGAGACTAAAACGTATGGTATCAAGGTGTAAAGATGGTTAAAATTAAGGATAAACGTTCAAACGGGGCAAATCTTGGTTTTGAAGAGAAACTCTGGCAGACGGCAGATAAACTGAGAAACAACATGGATGCTGCCGAATACAAACATGTTGTTCTCGGTTTAATATTTCTTAAATATATTTCCGACGCTTTCGAAGAGCAACACGTCTTCTTAGTCAGAGATTCTGCTGCCGGAGCCGACCCGGAAGATCCTGACGAATACCGGGCAGAGAATGTCTTCTGGGTTCCCGGAGTTGCTCGATGGGAACACCTCCAGAACGCTGCGAAACAATCTGATATCGGTGAACTGATCGATAATGCGATGGATGCGGTCGAAAAGGATAATCCTATCTTAAAAGGCGTTCTGCCTAAAAATTATGCGAGACCAGCCCTTGATAAACAGAGGCTTGGGGAGTTGATCGACCTCATCGGCACGATTGGTCTTGGGGATTATGAAAGTAGATCAAAAGACATCCTGGGGCGGGTTTATGAATACTTCCTTGGACAGTTCGCAGATGCGGAAGGGAAGAAGGGCGGGCAGTTCTACACCCCCAGATCGATTGTCAGGGTTCTTGTTGAGATGATCGAGCCATATAAAGGCAGGGTCTTTGACCCCTGCTGCGGTTCTGGTGGTATGTTTGTCCAGAGTGAGAAATTCGTAAAGGCGCATGGTGGAAGAATTGGCGATATCTCGGTCTACGGGCAGGAATCAAACCAGACAACGTGGCGGCTCTGCAAGATGAACCTTGCGATTCGCGGGATCGATGCGAATGTCCAGTGGAATAATGTTGGCAGTTTCTTAAACGATGCACACAAAGATTTGAAAGCAGATTTTATCCTTGCCAATCCACCTTTTAATGACAGCGATTGGAAAGGCGAACTTCTGCGAGACGATATACGGTGGAAATACGGAGTCCCGCCTACAGGAAACGCCAATTTTGCATGGGTAGAGCATTTTATTTACCACTTATCGCCAACAGGAATAACCGGATTTGTGCTGGCTAACGGCTCCATGTCTTCTAACACGGGAGGAGAAGGGGAGATTCGGAAAAAGATTGTTGAGGCTGATCTGGTTGACTGTATGGTTGCCCTGCCGGGTCAGTTGTTCTACAACACTCAGATCCCTGCATGCCTCTGGTTTGTTACGCGGGACAAGAAAAACCACAGGTTCAGGGATCGGTGTGGCGAAGTTCTCTTCATCGATGCCCGGAAGATGGGCGTTATGGTGGATCGAAGGCACAAGGAGTTTACCGACGAGGATATCGGGAGGATAGCGTCCACATATCACATCTGGCGCGGGGAAGGTGAGGAATGCGGAGACTATGAAGATGTGCCCGGGTTCTGCAGAGCGGTTACGCTTGATGAGATCAGGAAACACAGGCACATCCTGACTCCGGGTCGGTATGTGGGCGCAGAGGCGGTGGAGGATGATGGCGAGCCGTTTGATAAGAAGATGAAACGGCTTACTGCGGAACTTTCTATGCAGTTTGAGAGTTCGGATGGGCTTGAGGGTGAGATACGGAAGAATCTCGCAGGGCTTGGGTACGAACTTTGATTTGACAATCCATTTAAAATTGGGAGAGAAAAGACAATACAAACCGGTTGTAAATAATATGATACGAGATGTATTTTATGAACTGAAAGATGATAGTCTGACAAATATCAGAAACATCATGAGTTGGGCAGATAACAATGGAGTCCTTACTGAAGTAACCATGTTAGACACCGGTGTTAGTTTTGCCAGAATCGAATCAGATAAAGATTTTAAAACGGTATTGAATTTGATCGATGAGACTGCGAAAGATTATTTCGTGATTATATTTAGAAAAAATATGAATTTATTTGGTATTTTATATGATGAATTGGTCGTCAGAGATATGCTTGAAATAGGGATACGAGGGATAGACGTTGATTCAAAGGAATATTTCATTATGATCTATCTGGAAAAGGGATTTCTTGACGAACTGAAGAGAAATTATGAGATAGAAGCGAGATGATGGAACAGATCAGGATATCTTGAGGCAGCAAAATATGGATTCAAACGTGGATTTTGAAGAAAATGAAACATTGGAATTAAAGAAATCCACATCAGATTTCGGGATAAAGAACGATGGAACAGTTGTCGGGCAGGATACTTCGGAGAAAATCATTCTGCTCATCAAAGAAAATCCATCGATCAGTGCAAAAGAGATTGCAGAAAAGCTCGGCGTATCATCACGGGCAATTGAGATGCAGATTGCGAAATTGAAAAAGAAGAACATCATTACACGAATCGGTCCAGCAAAGGGGGGGCACTGGGAGGTGGTCGGCAAATGAAGGGGCAGGCGAGCCGGACAGGAGCGGGCGATGATGCAGGAGAGCGGGGCAGGGGTTCTGGTGCGGAGTTCAAGGAGCCGGAGCAGAAGAGGAGGGGTAAAGATGCCAGTAGTTGGGGTGTGATGTAGATGTCTCTTGATACTATTGTGGCAATTGTAATGGCTCTCTTAAACTTGTTTGGAAATTATTCCAACATTATAATTGCAATTGCCAATATAATTCTGATTATCATCATTTTTCGCCAATTAAGAGATGCGAGAAAGCCAATACTTACCACAAAAATAATTTCGGGAAATAAAGAAGTAACAGATCGATCAGACGTTTTGGAATCTGGTAAGCTGTATATTGTAATAAATAATGAATCAAAAAATATTGCAAAATCATTGGAAATAAAATATCAATTTAACTTCGATGGTAGTTTCAGAAAAGTTGAAAAAGGCTTTTTAAGTCATCTAAACCCCGAAGAAGCAACAAAGATTCTATTAAAAACCAAGTCAGTAAGAGAAAAATATCCTGCTCTTTTTGAAGAAGTAACGGAAGGTAACATCACTAAAACAATTCCGAAAAAGACATTGAAAATTGTTTTGATCATAACGGTCAGTTACAATCCAATTTTTGCGAATTTATTCAAATATAAGATTAAAGATACTTATGTGATTGAATGGGGTTCTCTCGAGAGTTATCCCAATTTTGGAGATCATCCCATCTTCAATTGTCGGAATAGGCGAAATGATGATTTTTACATATATAAAACAGGTAACGCAGTTCAAGAAGTCAAAATAATTAAAAATGCTGATAATGATATA
>DASC01000007.1 GCA_002503595.1 Candidatus Methanogaster sp. UBA203
ATCGCGCGGAGCAGTCGAGATCCTCGGCGAACCGATCGATCCCAAAAAAGTGCACGAGATGCCGAAAAAGATCGGGATCGTCTTCCAGGACCCTGATGACATGCTCTTTATGCCGCTCCTTTTCGATGACGTCGCATTCGGTCCGATCAACCTCGGTGTTGCGAAAGATGAGGTGAAGCGGCGGGTCAAGGACTCACTTCTGCGGGTCGGGCTTGCAGGCTACGGGAGCCGGGTCTCACACCACTTAAGCGGCGGCGAGAAGAAGCGGGCTGCTATTGCAACGGTTCTTTCGATGGATCCGGAGATCATAGCGATGGACGAGCCCACAGCCAACCTGGACCCGAAGAGCAGGGCGGAACTGATAGAAATTCTCAAGACGCTGAAAGACGAGGGGAAAACCCTCATTATCATCACACACGACGTAAATGCGATTCCTGAGCTTGCAGACCGGGTCATCGTCCTCCATAAGACCGTTATTGCGGACGGAACCACCCGCGAGGTCTTCGCAGACTCCGGGATGCTTGTTGCGGAAGGGCTCGATGTTCCGACGATCATGCAGTTCTTTGAGGTCCTGCAGGCGTTCGGGTATCCGTGCGGTGTGCTCCCGCTCTCGATCGATGGCGCGGTCAGGAACCTGACAGAGACGATCGAGAACGAAGCCGGGCACATACACCTGCACATCCACAAGCACACGCACACAGAGGTCGGCGCTGTCCGCGGCAAGTATCAGCACCACCATGCGGCTCTGGGTCATCTGGAGTGAAGGAGTTCGCAGACGGAATCGCCTGTGCGTGGGTTGGGGCTGGTTTCGGGTATGATGGTAGTTTCCTGATCCGGGCGCCATAAGCTGTGACAGCCCCAAAAACATCATCGTTATATACACTCGATGCTAACTTGTTTGATGGAAGTTACATAACGCAAATACGGAGAGGTTGGTCAGATGACACCAGAAACAAGCGATGCAGGCATAATGCCCTCTATCGGCGGATCAGATGATAACGTCGTATTCGTGGGCAAGAAAGGCGTGATGGATTATGCCATGGCGATCATGGCGCAGTTCAGCAAAGGCACAAGCGACGTGGTGGTAAAGGCGCGCGGGCATTCAATCTCGCGTGCAGTGGATGCAGTCGAGGCGACCCGGAACCGGTACCTGACAGACATGAAGGTGACAGATATCAAGATCGGAACAGAAGAGATGGAAGGGAAACGGGGTGACATGATCAACGTATCATGGATCGAGTTGTTCATATCCGGCCCGGAGAGCGACCGCACCGAATGATGGCTGCACCCCCTACCAGGAGCCTCGTTGATATTGCACCAACGATTGCCGAATTATTAGGCATCCCGCTTCCCGGTGCGGATGGGACGGCGATACCGGAACTGACCGATCACCTGCAACGATGCGACCGGGTGGTATTGGCAATCGTTGACAGTCTCGGCTATTTCACGTACCAGCGGTTGCAACCCTACATGCCCCACGTGCAGGGTACCGTCATCAGGTGCAGGGCTGTGGCAGATCACACGACACCAGCGATCGCATCGATCCTCACGGGATGCCATCCGGATACCCACCGCACATTCACCACTGCTGACGTCTGCACCTCGCCGATCAAATCGGTACTCGAACTTGCAGAAGAGCGCGGCATCAAGTCAGCGGTCGTGATCGAGAGCGAGGGCGCGAAAGCGATGAAGACGAAGATCGATCTTGTTGCAGGCGTGGACGATAGCAGTGACATGCTCGACTATGATACAAAGATCAAGGAGCATACGATCGATCTCCTGAAACACAAGCCGGTTCTCATGGCGGTGCATTTCAGAGCGATCGACCGGTATGCGCACGAAGCGCGGAGTTTCGATGAACTTGCTTATGCAGCAGAACGCATCGATAGCCACATAAGCGAGATTTGCAGGCATCTTGACCGGAATACGTGCGTGATCGTCTGCGGCGATCATCCGATTCATGGAACATGCATCGAGGGTGATCAGGATGTGGCGCTGATCGTGTTGGACATGTAAACAGGGTTTGAGCCGACAAACTCCGGATATTACCCACACGCGGACGAGATACATGGTTAACTATAATATCACTCCAAACTTCTATAGAGTAGAGGCGATGTAATAAGCGTTATGAGGATCAAAGAGGTCGAGCAAGATGTAGTGCTGCGTAAAGAGGACTTCGAAAGTCTGATTGGGGAGATGGAATCCTTGACAGAGACCATAGAGATCTTGAGCGACAGGGGTCTGGTGGAACAGATAAGAGAAAGTGAAAAAGATATTGGAAAAGGGAATATCTTCGAAATTAAGTCAGAAGAAGAGTTGAATAATTTGTTTCTGGAGTGATCCTGTGGTATACGGTCTGAGATACACCGGAACCTTCAAGAAACAGATTGACAGGGTGAAGAAGAAAAGACAGGACATTGATGGAAGAGTTGATGAAGAAAGTTGGGAAACTACGGGAGGTGCCGTATTCCGGAAAACCCCTGAAATACCGACTTTTTCATTACAGATCTCTCCGAATGAAAGAGACTTTTTAATTTTTTCTGGGTGGACTCTGATTATGGCGAAGAAGATTAACCACAGAGGACACGGAGGGCACAGAGAGTTGCTGTTTTCTCGGTGTCCTCTGTACTCTCTGTGGTTTTCCAAAACCCATTCCAGAAGATAATAAAAAGTCTCGAATAAAAGGGAAATACAGACTTATTTACATGGTGGATGAGAATGAAAGCGAAGTGGTGCTGGCTGCTTTTGGGCACAGGGAAGATATCTATAAACTCACATTATTCTCGTACGTCAGGTGAGGGATGAGGGTAAGCCCTCTTCTCTCGAGCAGCATCCGCCTGATCGCGACGATGCTCGGGCATGCATGGTGTGCAATCCTGAACTGTGACTCAATACACCTCAGATGGCTCAAACACCTTCTCGCCAACCACTTCGCCATCGATTTTCCGGTAGAAGCATGACCGGTATCCGGTATGACATGCGCCTCCGATCTGCTCGACCCGGAGCAGCAGATCATCGCAGTCGCAATCGATCAGTATCTCATGCACCTTCTGGAGGTGTCCTGAACTCTCGCCCTTCTTCCAGAGTTTCTTCCGGCTCCTGCTCCAGTAGTGCGCTATATTCGTCTCGAGTGTCAGCCCAAACGCTTCTTCGTTCATGTACGCACACATCAGCACCTCGTTCGTGCTTACGTCCTGGACAACCACATGCACCAGACCGTCTTTGTAGTTGGGTTGAATAACGCCGCTGTTCATACGCACAATGTGGCAATAACCATAATTAACATC
This sequence comes from Candidatus Methanogaster sp. UBA203, assembly GCA_002503595.1. Classification (GTDB taxonomy): domain Archaea; phylum Halobacteriota; class Methanosarcinia; order Methanosarcinales; family Methanogasteraceae; genus Methanogaster_A. The sequence goes on from DASC01000007.1 coordinate 3,288, forward strand.
TTCGCACAACCACAGCAACTACAGTAACTACAGCAACCAGAACAGCACAATCGGAAAACCCAGTGAAATCACTATATCCTTAAATTTTACCGCAGAGCACGCGGAGAACGCAGAGGATCGGATCAGTCTTAAAACTCTGCGCTCTCTGCGGTGATAAATCACTGTATTTTTAGACAGTGCCCCCCGCCCCATCATGTTTCGCCGAAATCTCTTTTAGCACGACTCCTACTTACATCTGGCATCTATCATGAAACCTGCCACCACAGTCTCCGGAGACTTATGCATAAACCCCATCGCAATCACGCAACATTTGCGCCGCCAAGCATTAATACCACAAAAACCAAAAAGCACCACAACCATGAAGACCTACATCTCACCACTCGGCTTCGAGACCACACACATAATATCGCTCATCGTGAAGCACGGAATCGAAAAAGGCGACCGCATCATCCTCTTGCGCCCGAACGCACCCGATTCCCGTGCCGACCGTGCAGTTGAAGACATTAGGGACCTCACAGCGAAGGTCGATCGCACAATTACCGTTGACGTTGCGAAGATCGATCACCACGACTTCGGTGCGATGATGCTCAGGTTCATAGATCTGATATCCTCCGCCGCTCCGCCAGCCGCACCCACAGGCAGCAAAGTCATCGTAAACCTCTCAGGTGGACCCCGCGAGATCCTGATCGCACTCACCGC
>DASC01000186.1:0-342 GCA_002503595.1 Candidatus Methanogaster sp. UBA203
GGTTAAAAAGCTTTTGGGAGGGGGTATCCTATCTTATCACTGGAAAATTCGATTGAGCCACTGTGTTGTTTACTATCGTTATTGAATCAATGTAATTATTACGATAATTGCATTTAATACCATATTCCGTGTTGTTTGTAACAATATTGTCGTTTAGTACCACATCCTCCCCTTTCCCAGTGCTACCATCGAGATATACGAACAATCCGCTTCCATCGTTGTTTCTTATGATGTTCCGCTCTATCGTTGCATTTCCTGTGGCAGGATATTTATACTCATCCTTATATATCATACCGCCTCCGCAGTTCTCAAGGACACTGTCCCTTAAAATGAGTGATTTTC
>DASC01000186.1:437-4636 GCA_002503595.1 Candidatus Methanogaster sp. UBA203
CCAATCAATTTGGAGGGGATACTGATTTTCCATAACGGAAGTGAATAGCATCTTTTCCACAGTCCTTGATCGTCGCGTTGTTGAGGGTGAAATCTGAGCTATACGCGTAGACGCCATAACTTTCAGCGTTTTGAATTGTAAACCCGCTAATAATGACATCGGCACTATCTACACGGATACAATCCCCACTTCCGCCGCCATCGATAATTGTAGCCTCCCTATCTTCTCCTTCAATCGTCAAATCCTTGTTGTTTATCCATACATTCTCAGTGTAACTCCCGTTGTACACAAAGATCGTATCACCTTCGTCTACATCATCGACCGCATCCTGAATCTTCGTGTAATCACAGCCGGACGAACCTACCGTGAACGTATCCGCGCTCGCTGCGCCACAAAACAGTACCACTATCACGAGCGCAAGAACGGTCACACCGCGCAAGCCTTTGCCCATAATCAACCACCCCGGAGATCTCCTGAATCCGAATTCCTCACTCCCGCGCCACAAGCTCCTCCAGAACCTCTTCCGGCAACTGCCTCACGATATCGATCTTCTTCACACAACTCGTCACGATGCCGTGCTCCTTTGCGATCGGGCGCAGATCCTTAAGCGTCACCTTTTTAGCGACTTCCTCGAGATCCATAAACCACCGCCTCACCTCTCGAAAAGTTCCTTAACGGTCTTTTCGAGTTCTGCGATCTTATCCTCCATACGTGCGACATCGTCCTTCGTTGCGATCTTTGACCGATCGATCGAGTTCTGCACACTATTTGAGATCGTATCTCCGAGTTCCTGCATCTGCTTCTTCTTCTCGGTCAGGAGTTCCTGAACAAGGGATTTCCCTTCTTCCCGATTCATCTCTCCTTTCTCGATAAGTTCGTCCACGGTCTGCCTGATCTTCTCCTCGGTGATGGCGAGCACGCCGATCCCGATGAGTCCCAACTTTCTAAGTGTTTCGCTCATGATAAAAACCTTCAACTGGCACAACACATTTATCTGATATATACCTTCTGATAATAGATACTATGAAGAAAGCAGCAGTCATTCGAGGCGACGGCACAGGACCGGAACTTGTGGACTCCATGATGCGGGTTGTGGATGCGGTGAGTCCGGATATCGAGTTTGTGCCGTGCGAGGCAGGAGAGGAATGGTGGAAGGAACACGGCGGAGACTCCCTGATCCCGGATGAGACATGGGACGTACTACAGGAGACCGATGCGTGTTTCAAGGGACCGACCACGACGCCCGGAGTCGTTGGCGCACCAAGGAGCGTTGCCGTAAGCATCCGCCAGCGGTTCGATCTCTATGCGAACGTGCGCCCGATAAAGACATTTACAGGAGCGCCTGCGCCGCTTGGCGACGTCGATTTCGTCGCAGTCAGGGAAGCAACGGAAGGCATGTATTTTGGAAAAGAAGTGGATATAACAGATGATACATTCATTGCGATCCGGAGAATCACGCGACGCGCATGTGAGAATATCTCAAGGTACGCTTTTGAGGACGCTACGAGGCGGGGCTGGGATACTGTTGTCGGCATCCACAAGAGTAACATCTTAAGGATGACCTGCGGCGCGTTCATGGACGCATTGCGCGCCACTGCAATCGAGTATCCTGATGTGGAACTCTGGGAGTATCACGTCGATAACATGGCGCAGCAACTCGTAAAGAACCCGCAACTCTTCGATCATAAGGTGCTCGTCTCAACGAACCTCTTTATGGATATCATAAGCGAGCAGTGCGCAGGGCTGATCGGGAGCATCGGTCTTGTGTATTCGGCAAACATCGGCGACGATTACGCAATGTTTGAGCCGGCACACGGCTCCGCTCCGAAGTACAAGGGGATGGACAAGGTGAATCCGTGCGCAACGATCCTTGCCGGCGCATGGATGCTTCGGTATCTCGGCGCGAATGAGGGGGCGGATGCGATCATCCGTGCGACCGAGCAGACGATTGCGGAGGGCATAACCACGTACGATCTCGGCGGAAGTGCGAGCATGAGCTCTATGACGGACGCGATCATCGGGAATCTGGGGTGAACTGACCCCGGATCATCTGTGCTACCGTGGTGCAAAGGAACATGCAGAGTATCACGTGGAGTTTCTTAAATGATCCAAAATTGTGCAATGGTCAGTCGGATGCACAACACCGCGACTGGCATAAATGACATCGGTAGGAAATACAACCACAGAGAGCACAGAGCGACACAGAGGATGGATTTAAAACTCTGCGCTCTCTGTGTCCTCTGTGGTTAAATCCGGTGACTTTTACCGCTTGTGTGGAACACATACCATGACTCGATCCCCCGGACCCAGAGCCGCGTTTGCGCCGGCGCATATCACAGGATTCTTCGTGATCTGCCCGCATGAAAACCCAGCGATGACAGGATCGCTCGGCTGCGGGATAACGCTGGAAGCAGGCAGCACCACCCGCGTCGAGATCGGCGGTCCGGATGGTCCGGATGATTCGCCGTGCCCGACGATCGGATCGGTCGTCTCAAGACTGATCCGGCGCCCGTGTTCGGTTCGCATCACATCTGACATCCCGATCGGCGCCGGGTTCGGCGCGAGCGGTGCAGGTGCGCTCGGCACTGCATTCGCACTCAATTGCGCACTATCACTCAATCTGACCGCAAACCAGCTGACAGAGATCGCACACATCGCAGAGGTCGAGAACCGGACCGGACTCGGGGACGTTGTGGCGCAGTCGCTCGGGGGCGTGGTCATCAGGCGCACGCCCGGAGCTTCTGCGCGACTTGACCGGATATGCACGGATGCGAAGGATGTTTTCTGGGTCGTCTTTGATAAAATTCCAACAAAAGAGATATTAAACGACAAGAGTTCCGCAGATCGGATCAATCCTGCCGGGATGGCGTCGCTGCGCGAACTCTTGAAGATGCCGACGGTTGAGAACTTCATGATCCAGTCGAGGCGGTTCGCAGCCGGAACCGGACTGATGAGCGATGCCGTCTCTGATGCCGTGGACGCGGTCGAGGCGGCAGGCGGCATGGCATCACAGGCGATGCTTGGCGATTCCGTCTTTGCAGTCGATGTAACCGGTGGTGCCGGAGATGCGATCGAGTCAGCACTCTCTGAGTTTGGAAGCGTTGGCAGGAGCAGGATCGATTTCAGAGGGGCAAGGTTGATTCAATCGGAGTAGACGAAAACCTATCTCGGTTTTCAGAGTCTGCTCAGAACGCAAGCCCCAGATAGTGGAGTACGATTACGAGAAGCGCACCGACTGTTCCGCCGATAGCGCATATCGCAATCACAACCCAGGTGTATGCGATCTTGAGACCAAGCGCAAGATTTGCCAGAACCAGTATGACAAGACCGATGACGGCGTTTATTACGATATGCTTGGCTGTTTTTAATACCTTGTATAAAATAACCGCTGCGATTATTGCCAGCACGAGAATCGATAATTCAAGGACACCTGTCATATCTATCAGGTTTTATATTGGGCACGGCAGTATTTAATCGTTACTGTCGCCACCCTCGCCAAGCGCTCCGGCAAATTCGTAGAGAATCTGTTCGAGGTCGTCCAGACTTCTGTATTCTCTGACCCTCCCTTGCATGTTCGGATTTCCAAGCATCATCGCAGAGACGTTCGCCCCGGCGCTGTGCACGCAAAGGACCGGTATCCCGAGTCCGAGCGCCCGGCAGACCTCGTAGCCGACACCGGTTGACGGGACAGTGACCTCTGCAACCATGCAGTCGCTCTCTTCGAGAAGCCCGATGTCACGCAGGTATATCTCCTGCTCGCTCATATCCGCCTCTTCTTCATCCGAACCCGGGTCGACCACGTGCCAGCTCACGACATCGCACCCTACACTCTCCAGAAAATCGTATATATGCCTGTACACCGGTAGCATCTGCCGTCCGCCGCGTATCGATCCTGATAGAAATATTCTCATAAAACGCCTCTCCTGTAGTGTCCTGTTGTATATTCCCCTGTTATGTCCTTACACCTACTTTGAATCTTGCTATCCCGCGCAGAGCATCCATCGAGCGCAGCCCGGTATAACTGCGTGATCGCCCCGGCACGGTCAGACTCAAAACCCCTCGCATCGATCCTGATGCTCGAAACGCCGGCTCTGACGATATCCGGAACGTGATCAATCATGCAGAGTTCGCTTGAATTCAGAAGATGCATCCTTAGATGATGCATTCCTTGAGAATGTGAGGGCTGGTGAGGATCAGTC
>DASC01000158.1 GCA_002503595.1 Candidatus Methanogaster sp. UBA203
GTGTTCCTTGCAGTATCTGGAACAAATATCGAACCTTACCACACCTGACAATGTTTAACTATTCTTTTGTCTGTTCGTTTGATGTGGAGCCTTTTTTTGTAGATGGGGCATTTGTCAGGGATTTTTTTGAGTTCTTCGGGTAAAATAGGTAGATATAGAATGTTTTTTTTCCAAAATCGTAGTTGATGCCGATGCGTTCCAGGGAGTCGCGCATGACCGGGTGCCCCATACCCTCCAGCATGTCAAGGACCTCATTTGGGGTTAAATCTCCTTGCATCAGTCGAACCGCTAAATAAGAGAATTGTGCGTTATCTATTTGGAAATTGGTTGGGAACGACGGGTTGGTACCTAAAGATCGGATGTGTCGCTGGATAACTTTCCCATCAACTCGAACAGATTCCACCTCAGCGTAATAAACCCTGGTTTCGCCGTTTTTGTTGTGACGAATGATCTTTCGGATGTAGCTCATAATGTAGTGTAACGTTCCACTACAATATAACACTACCGCCCTGTAGTAGAAACGTCATATCGACACGTGTGAGTGGAATGGGGTGCTGTGAAGGGATTTCAGTGATCTAAAAATCCAACCTTATTTTGACGCCATAGAATCATTTCATGATTACTTAAAAGACTACGAAACAATGTTACTGAACTTTGTTTCGAAAGTGTGTTAAGTCATCATACCCCACACTTAAGAGGCTGTCTCACAATTCAAAATCACAGCAAAAAGAATACTGAACAGAGCTTTACATCTGAAAATAAGCATCCGATTTCGCAAAATATCTAATTATGGGACAGCCTCTTAAGTACAAGGCTTGTACACCCGCGTTTTCGCATTCGGTCTAACTGCAACGATGTCTCGCATGTAATCAACCAGCAAGCCCCTGCATCGATCGTGGCAGAGTTCTCATATTTCCATGCTGAATAAATCGAAACTCATCTTATATAACTCACTCCATATAAATATCCGTGAACGGGACTGTTGACACTGCAAGCCATGACCGTCCCCGGGCTGGGAAAGATTAAAACGCATCGCTGTTCAATGGATGGATTGATGGACAGATATGATTTGATCACACGGAACACACAGGAGATCGTGACCATCGATGACTTAAACGGGCTGCTGGCATCAGAGAAGACGCCAACAGCTTACGCAGGATATGAACCGAGCGGAAAGATACATCTCGGTCACGTTCTTACTGTGAACAAACTTATCGATCTTCAAAATGCCGGATTTAAGATAACAGTGCTGCTTGCCGATTTACATGCGTACCTGAACGAGAAAGGGACGCTTGAAGAGGTGAGAGAACTTGCAGAGTACAACAAGCAGTGTTTCATCGCGCTCGGGCTTGGTAAGGCAAAATTCGTCAACGGAAGCGAATTCCAGCTGGATCCGGAATATACGTTGAATGTGCTCAGGATGGCGCAGGATACCACGCTTAACCGGGCGAGGCGCAGCATGAGCGAGGTCGCAAGAAGCGTGGAGCACCCGATGGTGTCGCAGATGATCTACCCGCTCATGCAGGCGCTCGATATCATGCATCTCGGTGCCGATGCTGCTGTTGGCGGAACCGACCAGCGCAAGATACACATGCTTGCGCGGGAGGAACTGCCAAAGCTCGGATTCCGCGCTCCGGTGTGCATACACACGCCGATCCTTCTCGGTCTGGACGGCGAGAAGATGTCATCATCGAAGGATAATTATATTGCAGTGGATGATGATGCGAAGGCGGTCGAGAAGAAGATCAACCGCGCATTCTGCACACAGGGGTCGGTGGACGACAATCCTGTGATCGAACTCTTCAGGTACCACATCTTCCCGAGATTCTCTTCCGTGGAGGTTAAACGACCATCGAAGTTCGGTGGAGATCTCTGCTACGAGACTTTCGAGGAACTTGCACGCGATTTCGCGGAAGGTGGGCTGCATCCGATGGATCTAAAAAAGACAGCGGCTTCGTACATCAATTCCATCCTTGACCCGGTCAGGGAGATGTTATAGATACGCGGCAGAAGACCCCGCCACTTGTAATGCCCTGCCCTTCAGGCAGTGGCATCGATAGATCGCCTTCAAGCGATCTATTAGCGGGGATGAATGCCGCCGAGTGGTTGTGTTCAGTCATGTTCTACTCCCTCGATATACCTTTTAATTTTCTACTTGTTTCCTAAAGAATTGTTCAAGATATTCAGCTATATCTCCTGTAAAAACCTTACGCCGGTATTTAGGGCAAAAAACGATATGATAGTTAGTGTGAAACACTAAAACTTCTGGTTGTTTTGGCTTCCCTAAACTACATATATGTACCACTTCAACCAATATAAGTATCGTGCTAAGACGAACTTTCAAATATCGGCTATATCCAACAAAGGATCAAGTACAAATATTAATATACTGCCTGACTACCTGTAGGTATCTCTACAATGAGATGCTTGAAGACCGTAAGAATGCTTATGACCGTTGTGACGTCGGATTAAACTATAACGAGCAGGCAGGGCAGTTAAAATACCTCAACCTTAGCATATATTCACAGGTTGCGCAGGATGTCCTTCGCAGACTTGATAAAGCATTCCAAAACTTCTTCAGACGCGTGAAAAATGGTGAGAAGAAGGCAGGATACCCACGATTTCAGGGTAAGAATCGGTATGATAGTTTCACATACCCTCAAACAGGTTTTAAGATCGAAGACGGCAAACTCCATCTCTCGAAGATCGGAGCGATAAGAATCTTCCAGCACCGAGAAATCGTTGGGAAGATCAAGACCTGCACGATCAAACAAGAGGGGGATCAATGGTATGTGTGTTTCTCTGTGGAACTACCAGATGTAGAGAAAAAGGAGATTAAGACCTCTGTTGGCGTGGACGTTGGAATATTAACACTTGCGACACTATCAGACGGTATAGAGATCGGAAATCCTAAAACGCTTAATAAGTACGACTCGAAGCTCCGGAAAGCGCAGAGAGACCTATCACGGAAAAAGAAGGGATCGAGTAACCGGAATAAGCAGAAGATTGTCCTTGCAGGGATATATCGTAAGGTTAGAAACGCTCGGAAGGACTATCTGCACAAAGCGAGCCGGATACTCGCAGATACCTACGATCAGATCGTATTTGAGGACTTGCAGATCAAAAATATGGTTAAAAACCATCATCTTGCAAGATCAATCCATGATGCATCTTGGGGGATGTTGATCAGTCTAACGACCTACAAAGCGGAAGAAGCTGGTGGGATTGTAGAACTGGTTAATCCGAGAAATACATCAAAACAATGTTCGGTTTGCGGCTGTATCCAGTCGATGCCACTCTCACAAAGGATATACCGATGTCCTGACTGTGGGGCGGTCATGGGGCGGGATCATAACGCCGCAATCAACATCAAGAATAGATATGTACCCGCGGACTGCGGGGAATTAACGCCTGTGGAGATAGTTGCATGAGCAACCGCTATGAATCAGGAAGCCCCGCTACTTGTAGCGGGGAGGAAGTCACGAACGATTGCGCGGATTACACCGAGATCGGGTGCGGCATATACCAGAGTCAGGCAATTAAGGCAGGTCAAGCAAGTAATGCAAGTCAAACGCAACTTGCAACCGTGAGCCGGCAGGAAGACGGAGAGGGGCAAGAGTTTCGGACATGGGACTTTCGCCACAGTAAACTGGCTGCACTGGTCCTGAAAGGGTTCGTCCCGCCGATCACCGAGTCTTCGCTGGTCCTGTACCTCGGTGCGGCATCTGGCAGCACAGCAAGCCATATTTCCGATATCGTGCAGAACGGGCTGGTATATGTGCTTGAATTTTCGCCAACCGTCATGAAAAAACTTATTTCGAGATGCGAATCCCGACAGAACATGATACCGATCTTTGCGGATGCGAATCACCCCGAAAGATACTCCTATCTCGTGGATAAGGTGGATCTCATATATCAGGACATAGCGCAGCGCAATCAGGCAGAGATCGCTCTTAAGAACGTTGAATATTTCTTAAAGGATGATGGCTACCTGATCCTCATGATAAAAGCCAGAAGCATCGATTCAACCGCGGATACCAGAGAGATATTTAAAAAAGAGGTTGGAGAGCTGCAAAAACGCCTCTGCATCCTGAAGACGGTCAAACTCCCCGGCTACAAAGATCACCTTGCTGTGATTGCGAAGGGTTGTAAACCTACAGTATAGGCTCGGGTAACTTGTGGATAAAATCAGTGGAACCGGTGTTAATCTGTGGCTAAAAACCCTTATCAGCCACTGATTTACACAGATTACACCGATTAAGGATTATCTGTCTGCCACACGTTACTCGAGCACGTTTAATCTACAGACTCTACTACAGCAGCACCGACCCGGCAACCCTGATCCCTGCCCCGAAGTCAGAGTCAGAGACGGCTCCGTGTGCATGGAGGATCGATTCGAGCATCTGGATCGTTATTAGGATGTCTTTTGACCTGAAATTGCCCATGCTCCCGATCCGAAATATATTTCCTTTGAGATGCGCCTGCCCTCCCGCGATCAGTATCCCGCGAGCAAGCATCTCCTTCTTCAGTTGGTCAAACGCAATCCCCGAGGGAACTTTCATCGCTGTGACGGTGTCTGAGTACCTGCTCTTCTCGTCCGGCTGCGGAAACATCGCAATTCCCATGGCACCGGCTGCTGCACGCACTGCTGCCGCACCTGTTGCATGTCTCTGCCTCCGTGCGTCAAGCCCTTCCTCGTGAGCGATGTAAAGAGCCTCCTGCATCGCAAAGAATAGTGGAATCGAGGGCGTGTACGGCGTCTGCCCTTTGACAGCGCTCTTCCGGTGTGCCTTGAGATCAAGGTAGTATGGCGGATTCTTCACGTCTTCCATCTTCTGAAATGCACGCTTGCTCACCGAGACCGCGGCAAACCCCGGCGGCGCAGCGATGCACTTCTGCGATCCCATGATTGCGATGTCCACGCCCCATTCATCGAGAGGGGTGTCGGTTCCGCCGATCGAGGTGATCCCGTCCATGATAAAGAGCGCGTCGTGCTTGCGTGCCAGTTTTCCGACCTCATCTGCCGGATTCAGCATCCCGACCGAGGTCTCGTTATGCACCATCGCAACCGCATCCGCGCCGTCCTCAAGCGCTGCTGCCACTGCGTCCAGATCGATCGGATAGCCCCACTCGGACTCGATCGGGACGGTATTTCCATACCGCCTGCCGATATCGCGGAATCGCTCGCCAAACTTGCCGTTTACTACCGTTACGATCGTCTCATCCGGATTTATCAGGTTTCCGACAGCCGCCTCCATTCCGCTGGTGCCTGAGCCGCTTAACAGCAGGATGTCGTTTCTGGTCTGGAACAGGTCTGCGAGCAGTTCCCTGCACTCGTTAAACATCTCTGCGAACTCTTCACCGCGGTGGTTGATCACTGGCTTTGCCATCGCACGCAGGATGCGCGGCACGACCGGGACAGGTCCCGGGATCATAATCAGTGTGTCTTCTATGTTCATGGAATCGCACCTGTTTCCCATTATGGGTCGGATGCCTAAAAGGTTGCGGCGGTATGATGGTGGCTTTTTAATTTCTTCCGGGTGGGACCCCGGGTTATGGCAAAGAAGATTAACCACAGAGGACGCGGAGGGCAC
>DASC01000164.1 GCA_002503595.1 Candidatus Methanogaster sp. UBA203
ACCTAAAACACTATCATGCGACTTCGCTATATCGGCACTGCTTGACCCGGAACATAACATGAGCCAAACAGGGAATTTAACCGCAGAGTGCGCAGAGGGACGCGGAGGGGGAATAAACGGTTAAATACTCTGCGTTCCTCTGCGTCCTCCGCGGTTATTTTTCTTGCCAGAAAGTACAGAATCGCAATCGGGCGACCAATCAACATACCTGAGTAGTTACCATGCACTCGCGAATTACCAGAGAGCCGAATAATCTCGAGGACACGGTTTAACTAAAGAATGGTATCCCGGATCCGTGTAAGAGCGTCATATATCCGCTCTCTCGACGCCGCGTATGATATCCGGATGAAGCCTGAACTTCCAGGACCGAATGCAGACCCGGGCGTTACTGCGATATACGCTTCCTTAAGCAAGCGTTCTGCGACATCGTCCCCGCCCCCGTAGTCAACAACATCCAGGAAGAGATAGAACGCGCCGTCCGGCTTCTTGCAGTCGAACCCGAGCGATTTCATCCCATCAACCAGAATATCCCGCCGCGCTTCAAACTCGGCTACCATTGAATCGACCGATCCATGATCGAACCGTAGCGCGGTAACGCCTGCGTGCTGGACAAAGGATGCGGCATGGCTCACCGAATGCGACTGTAGTTTGAGCGCCGCTCTGACGATGCCCGGAGGCGCTGCCATGTATCCGAGACGCCAGCCAGTCATCGCGTACGATTTCGAGAAGCCATTTATCGTGATCACACGGTCCTGCATCCCGTCAAAAGACCCGATGCTGTAGTGTTTCTTGTCGTAGATGATCTTCTCGTAGATTTCATCGGAGAGTACCGTGATGTCGTTATCGATTGCGATCTCTGCGATCTCCGCGAGGTATTTTTTCCCGAATACGGCACCACTCGGGTTTCCCGGGCTATTTATGACGATGAGCTTTGTTTTATCTGTGACGTAACCTCCGATGTCAGGCGGCATGAAATCCTGATCCGTGGGAACCCACACAGTACGGGCGCCCGCGTATTTGATACATGCATCGTAAGTGACCCATGCCGGATCGAGCAGTATCGCCTCATCCCCTTCATCAAGCACCGCTTGCACCGACTGGAAGACCGCCTGCTTTGCGCCAGGGGTCACAAGGATTTGATCGGCCGTGACATCGAGGTTGTTCTCGGTGCGAAGTTTCTCCGCGATCGCATTCTTAAGTTCAGGGATGCCGGCAGCAGGCGTGTAATGGGTCTCGCCGCGGCGGATCGACTGGAAAGCCGATTTGCGGATGTATTCGGGCGTGTCAAAGTCTGGCTCGCCGAGACTCATGGTTATCACGTCATTCCCCCTTCTCTCAAGTTCGGATGCGAGTTTTGCTATTGCAAGTGTTGCGGATTCCTCTATAAGTTCTAACCGTGCGGATGTCATATTGTAGACTCTGATTCGCTTATCGCCTCATAAAACTATGTTTGAATGATGTCAGAAGGTAAAAAACAGTTCCAGATGCCAGAATGACCATCGATCCTGCCGGAAAACCGTGAATGGATCGGCAAAAGGGACTGAAACATCCACCTTATGCGAAAGACTCCAAATATTTAAATGATAGCAGCATCATTATGATCGAAGGATGGCATAGATGATCGGGCAGATTGCAGACGAACTCAAAGAGCACGTCCCTTTCACGTTTTTTGGGGCTCTTACAGGTATCGCTATCATGCTTGCGATCGGCTATGGCGGCTTCCTCCCACAGGTTGTCCCGATCTCGGAGTACATCTTTTATGTTCTGCATCCGGCACATGTTCTATTGAGTGCATCGGTAACCACGGCTTTATACGTACGATACGGGAAGAGAAAGCTGTGGATCGCACTCCTGATCGGCTATACCGGTTCGATCGGCATAGCAACGGTGAGCGACTCGATCATCCCCTACATAGGTGAAGTCCTGCTCGATCTGCCGAATAGAGGACTCCACATTGGCGTCATCGAGAAACCGCTGCTGACAAATCTTGCAGCGCTGCTCGGCATCGCGATCGGTTACAGGTACTGGGAGGGCGCGACCGAGTTCCCGCACGCCGGACATGTCCTGATAAGTACATGGGCATCGCTGTTCCACATCATCATGGCGCTTGGCGCAACCATAGACTGGGTCCGGATTATCGGCATCTTGCTATTTTTATTCCTCGCGGTCTGGATCCCGTGCTGTACGAGCGATATAGTATATCCTTTACTATTCGCAGAAAAAACCGAGTCATAATACAGACTATATCCCAAAGTCTGCGAAAACAAAAGATATAATAGTGGAGCCGATAACCATGAGAAAAGCAATCGGAAACATAGATATACCACAACGACAAAGTGTAATGATCATGATATCGAAACAACCAAGAAAGCAGAGAAAAGCGCAGTATCAAGCGCCTCTGCATAAAAAACAGAAGTTTATGGGTGCACACTTAAGCGAATCGCTGCGGGAGAAGTACGGACGGAGGGCGTTTGGCGTCCGGTCCGGGGACACCGTAAAAATCATGCGCGGCGAGTATGCTGGCACAGAAGGTAAAGTCGAGCGGGTCGATCTGAAGAAAGGTACACTCGCGATCGATGGCGCAACGTTATTCAGGGCGGATGGGGAAGAGGTTCCAAGACCGATATATCCGTCGAATGTGATGATAACCAAACTGGATCTTGATGATGAAATCAGAGAACAAATACTTGGCAAGGTGATTGAGTGAGCAGACATCAGAAAAGACTTTCAATGCCGAAAACCTGGAATATACAGAGGAAGACTCATAAGTGGGCTGTTAAAGCTTCACCGGGTCCGCATTCCGGGTTAAAAAGCATTCCTTTGTTATTGGTCATACGGGACATAATGAAACTTGCAAATTCGAGTAGAGAGGCGAAGAAGATCCTGCATGACGGGAATATACTGGTAGACGGCGTCGTCAGACGGGATTACAAGTTCCCGGTAGGAGTTTTCGATGTTATAACCATACCGAAGATCGATCTATCATACAGGGTGTTTCTGGATGCGAAACAGCGACTCAGTCTGAGAAAAATCAGCGACCCAGAGGTTAAATTGTGTAGGATTAATGATAAAACAATTTTGAAGGGTGGAAATACCCAGTTAAACCTTCACGATGGTTCAAATATCGTTTCTGACGAGTATTCTTATCAAACCTCTGATTCGGTCATTCTCACACTTCCTGAGCGGAAGGTTGTAAAGCACCTCACCTACAAACCGGGCAGCCTTGCTCTCGTCATCGGTGGCGCTCATTCAGGAGAACTCGCGACGATCGAGGATGTAAGAAAGACGCGGAGTGCGATGCCGAACATGACATCACTGCACAGCAGTTATGATTTCGAGACGATCGAGGATTACGTATTTGTGGTCGGCAAAGGCACGCCCGAGATCGAGACGCCGGGAGGTGATGTAGTTGACTGATCCGATGCGCGCAATCGAGGTCGACAAGGTGACGGTGCATATCGGAGTGGGCGAGAGCGGAGAGCGCCTCGTCAATGCCGAGAATATCCTTGAAGCGATCACCGATCAGAAGTGCGTGAGAACGCTCTCGAAATCCCGCATCCCTGCATTTGGGATCAAGATGGGGGAGCCGATCGGTTGCAAGGTCACACTCAGGAGGAATAAGGCATACAAGTTCATCGATACAGCGCTTGCCATAATCGACCGTAAACTGTATGCGTCCCAGTTCGATGAGACCGGAAACGTATCCTTCGGGATCGAGGAACACACCGATTTCCCGGATATGGCTTACGATCCGAATATCGGAATTTTTGGGATGGATGTCTCCTTAAGTTTGAAGCGACCCGGATACAGGGTCAGCAGGCGCCGCATCCAGCAGAACAAGATATCGCACAAACATCGGCTGGTTGCTGAGGATGTGCTGTCATGGATGCAGGATCGCTACCAGATAGAGGTGATGGAATGAGCGATGAGATCCAGATCGGTAAGGGCGCAAACGTCTGCAAACGATGCGGCAGGAAACAGGGGCTGGTTCGGAGATACCGCATATACCTCTGCCGCCAGTGTTTCAGGGAGATTGCGAAAGACATGGGTTTTGAAAAATATACTTGAGGTAATTATAATGGTACTACTTGACCCACTTGCTGATGCGCTCTCAGCCATCAGGAATGCAGAAAAAACGGGAAAGCCGGAGTGCATCATACGCCCCGCTTCAAAACTCATCGGTAATGTGCTCTCTGTGATGCAGAGTCAGGGATACATCAGCGAATATGAGTTTATTGAGGATGGAAAGGCAGGTGTCTTCAAGGTGAGTCTGCACGGAAGGATCAACGACTGCAAGGTCATAAAGCCGAGATTCTCTACCAAACTGACCGATCTTGAGAAATGGGAGAAACGGTTCCTGCCTGCAAGAAACTTCGGCGCTCTGGTATTGACGACGCCCCATGGTGTGTTATCGCACTATGAGGCACGAGAGAAGAAAATTGGAGGACAACTCCTCGCTTACGTGTATTAGCGTATCAGGTGGAAAATGGCAAAAGAGATCAAAAAGACGGTTGCGATACCGGATGATGTGACTGTTTCGATCGATGGAAGAATGGTCACGATATCAGGTCCGGAAGGCGAGGTGACCCGTGAACTGTGGTATCCGCACATCACGATCCAGCAGATCGAGGACACGATAAGCGTGGATGTCGATGCTGCGATGATACGGAAGAAGCAGAAAGCAATGGTCGGCACGCTTGCGTCCCATATCAAGAATATGATCGATGGAGTCACGCATGGATACAGATACCGGATGAAGATGGTGTATTCCCATTTTCCGGTTCAATTACGCATCGATAGTGGCAAATTCATAATAGGCAACTTTCTTGGCGAGAAGAAAGATCGGGTGGCACAGATACTGGATGGGTCTGCTGTAGAAATAAACGGCGATGAGGTGACCGTCACCGGTATCAACAAGGAGTCGGTTGGGCAGACCGCGGCGAACATCGAGCAGGCAACGAAGATCAAGGCACGCGATCCAAGGGTATTCCAGGACGGAATATACGTGATCGGGAAAGAGATGATGTCGTAGGTGATGATTTATGGATTCGGCAATCAAGCGATTATTAAATACCAGAAAACAGCAGAAGAGCAAGAAGCCCACATTCAAGCGTACTGACTCTCATAAGAAGAAGAAACTGGACGAGAACTGGCGGCGTCCGAGAGGGCTGCAGAGCAAGCTCCGAAAGAGGATTGCAGCGAAAGGCGCGGTCGTGCAGGTTGGATATGGCAGCCCAAAGGCAGTCCGGGGACTACACCCGTCTGGCTTTGAGGAGGTGCTGGTGCGAAATACGGACGATCTACAGCCGATCGACCCATCGTATCAGGCTGCACGGATCGCACGCACCGTTGGTGTTAGAAAACGGCAGATGATCGAGGAGATCGCGAAGAGCCGCGAGATAAAAATCTTAAACCCACTTCCTGAGGAAATAGGAGTAGCTGTAGGGGAAGTAGAAGAGGTAGCAGAGGCAGAAACAGAAGAGGAGGAGGCGTAAATGGCTGATCGTTACGATTCATCGAATCAACGGCGTATTGCTGCAAATGTGCTTAAAATAGGAGTTAATCGAATCTGGCTCGATCCTGAGGAGAAGGAGAGCATCGCTGATGCAACCACGCGGAATGATATCAGGGATCTGCTTGAGTCGGGCGCGATTCAGGCGAAACCGAAGAAAGGCGTCAGCCGCGCACGCGCACGGCAGAGGGATGAGAAACGGAAATACGGGCACGGAACCGGGCACGGCTCACGGAAAGGGGGAAAGGGTGCGAGAAATCCCAGAAAGAGGGAATGGATCACCAAGATTCGTGCGCTACGCAGCCGTCTCAAGGAACTGCGTGCTGATGGTACGCTTCCTCCGAATGTTTACTGTAAGGTGTACCGGAAGGCAAAAGGCGGCGAGTACAAGAGCGTGGCGCACCTGAACGCATATCTTATGGCACAGGGACATCTCAAATGAATGTAGAGATCGTTGAACTGGATGACCGCAAAGCAAAGTTCGTGCTTTCCGGTGTGACATACGCGTTTGCGAACAGTTTGAGGCGCGGCATGCTCGCAGAGATCCCGACGCTTGCAATCGATTATGTGAACATCTACGACAACACGTCGGTGCTCTTCGATGAACAACTCGCACTCCGTCTTGGATTGATTCCGCTCAAAACCGACCTTGGTTTGTATGTGCTCCCCTCTGAATGCGAATGCGGTGGAGAGGGATGCCCTCAATGTCAGGTTTCGCTTACGCTGTCTGTAGAGGGTCCGACGATGGCATATTCTACAGAACTGGTCTCTGCTGACCCATCGGTCATGGCGGCAGAGGCAGTGCCGATTGTCAAACTGGCAGAAGGGCAAAGGATCTCGCTCGAAGCGATTGCACGGCTCGGCACAGGGCACGACCATGCGAAATGGCAGGCAGGGATTGCGTGCGGATACAAGAATGTGCCGCGCATCACCGTATTAGAGGAGTGCGATGCCTGCGGGATGTGTGTGGATGCATGTCCGCGCAACGTGCTCGTGATCGAGGATGAGATCGTGAAAGTGGTCGATGAACGCGCATGTTCGCTCTGCAGGTTATGCGAGGACGTCTGCGAACTCGACTGGATCAAGGTTGAGACATATCCAGACTCCGTCATATTTACAGCTGAGAGCGACGGTTCGATGTCGGTCACCGAACTGATTATAAGGTCTGCTGATAACATCAAAGAGAGGGCAACGGCACTGGACGAATACCTCGGCATCATCGATGCCTGATCCATATGTGCGGGGGTTGCCCAGCCAGGTCAAAGGCGCTAGGTTGAGGGCCTAGTCTCGTAGGAGTCCGTGGGTTCGAATCCCACCCCCCGCATCACATACCAACTATTTTTGAGAGTATGGTGCGCACATACCCGAGATACGGCACGCGGAAACGCGCAATGCCGTCTATCCACTCCTCGCGTATGGGCACGGTGCAGAGGTTCTATTGATCATACTGCCTGTCAACCAGTTAACCTGCTATGTACGCCCGTTCTGGTCCTATGACTTGCCAGTGAGTATCTCGATCACCTTCGAGAACGCAAGACGCACATATCCTGCATACGGCACGCGGAAACGCGCAACGCCGATCACCCACTCCTCGCGTATAGGCTCTGTGCAGAGGTTATATTGATCATACTGCCTGTTCGTTATTTCGTTGTCACCTTTCGTGATATATCCGGCGTGTGGCGCAATCGGACCGCCCTCCCACATCGGCTCGCCCGCCTCCACATAGTACATTGCGCGGTGGATGATCGGAGTTACATCGGTGCGCCCGTACTTCTGGTACAGGATCACGTTACCATAGTCGCCGAATGATTTGTAGCCGCTGATCGCACCGTCCTCCTGTGTAACGACCCTGGTGCGCGACATGTCCTGGATAAAGACGATATCCCCTTTCTTCATGTGCGGTTCCATGCTTCCGGACTCGATCGCCCGCATCGGCGCCCATGTCCCGAATAGGATCTGGGATAGGATCGCAAACACGAGGAGGATCTTTGCAACCGATACGAGGTCGCGCAAGATCCCCGCCGACGTACTATCGCTCTGGTAAAATTCTCTTATTTGGTCGAAACGTTCAGACATTAATAAAATAGCAGTCCAGCATGATACATAAAACTTATTCAATACCGATGCGCTATGTTAAAATATCGTGGGCGCGAATTGTAACGACATAGAGCACCAAGGAGGCATTTGTCGGCTATGAAGCGCATAACATATCTGATCCTGATCATCGGCACGATTGTATGCGTGACCGCTCTTAGCGGCTGTATCCGCCATGATAATGCGTCTCAGGTGTCTCCACCAGACGGTAGTACATATCTCAACTCGACAAACATCGACTGCATCGACTGCCATGCAGTGCAATATTTCACCATAAAGGACGGGATCGGCAGACACGCGCATCTGAACTGCACCTTCTGCCATATCCAGCACGGATACCAGCCAGACTGCCTGACATGCCATCCTGATACGCATGGCACAGGCATTCAGGGGTGCGAGATCTGCCATCCGAACCCACATGCTCCGGAGTTGCGGATCAATGATTCGCGTCTTAACAACAGTATATGCCAGCCATGCCATCTCCCGCAGTACGATGCAATCGATAAGGGCACAGGCAGGCACTCGAAGTTAAAGTGCGATCTATGCCATGTCCAGCATGGCTACCTGCCCGCATGTGAAGACTGCCACGGACTGTTTCATGGCAGCGATGTCACAGACTGCGACGACTGCCATGATCCACATGTTCCGGAGTCGATCGAATTTGATTACAACAACAATAGCGAATGCGCACGATGCCATCACTCAGTAATCGAAGAGACGTTTGCGAGAGCGCATACGAAACATGCCGAGTTGTCGTGTTATATGTGCCATCTGCTACATGCGGAGACGATGATGTGCATCGACTGCCATCCCGGGCACAGCACCGGTATGAGTATGCGCGACTGCCGCAACTGCCACCGGATCGGGCATGTGCCAACCGACATCCTGTACTCACCGGACGCCACGGAAACTACGTCCGGACTATGTGTGGACTGCCATGCAAAGCCGTTTAACACGATGTATGAGAGCAAAAGTGAGCACCGGTACATTGAATGTGTGGACTGCCATCCCGTGCATGGCGCATTCGTCGCGTGTGAGGCGTGCCATACGATGGATCCGTCTCACGGGACTGAGTGCGGAGCGTGCCACGATTCTGCACACGACACGATCTCATAGACCGAGATCACGATTTCAAGAACTTGAGACGATTGGGGGCGTAATAGCCATCAGGATTATATGGGTCTTTTCGACGCTTGCGTTATCTCGCGTTGCGGTGACCAAAACCCCGGAGACTT
>DASC01000091.1 GCA_002503595.1 Candidatus Methanogaster sp. UBA203
CATCGAACGCACCAGTAACGTTGTGCACTCCGATATTCCTAATATTCACACGAATCTCATTGGCTTTGTTGGCAAAAATAGCAGTCCCTGCGCTGGAACAATTCGGGTTCAGGGTGACACTATCCACAATCAAGTCCGGCGCTCCAATCGTGATATTGCGTTTGAATCCACCGTTTCCGATCTCTGTGTCGTTCACGAGATGATCAAACTCGGATGTATTGAGCGTGCCGCCGTCACTGGCACGAAAGTGCAGCACATCATCTGCGCTTACGCTATCAGAATCGGTCAAAACCTGGTAATAGTTGGAGCCGCCGTTCGTCTCCACATCAAACGTCTTGCTTGTGTTAGCGTTCGTCATCTCTATACCAGGGTCATTCACAGACGCGCCATCGCTGTAATCGACCCAACCATAGATCAAGAACGAAGTCTCCGGGGCTGCAAGTCCGTTACCCGGCAGCAGTGCACCAGCAGTACTGGTGATCGTCAGTATCAATAATACGCGTAGTAGTTTCATCATAGTTTACACCTCAATGGTTCTCAGTTGTATCGTGCCAGTCTGTGCTGGCATGTTCTCGCTCCTGAAATAGATCGGGAGCATGTGGCGCCAGATAAGACGCTGCTCGTGAATATTATTGCAGAGGTCAGGGCTACATCCGTCTTTGGAACGGCAGGTTGATCCATATCGTTGGCTGGGCTTGCTGGCTTCGCCGGTGCGTACACTCCCGCCTATGTCTATGTTGTCGTTCGCAACCATGCCGTTGTATGCATACGCTGCACCTACTGTGCACAGCAGCCAGCAGGAATGTTTTGGGTTTTTATCCATTGTGTTTACTTGACCTCTCTCATCTGTTTAGCCTGCAGGGGCGGACGCATGACCGTGTCGCGGTTCGTTTATATTATCCATACTCAAATCACATATCATAGCATTTGGTAACATTGTTGTTAAAAATTATAATATATAAGTCTTGCGAATATCGGGGTTATCATACGATCTCGTGCTGGTGACATTGTTTTAAACTGTTGTTTGCCCTCGCACAGCGTCCACCGCTTCGAGTTTCTAACACCTCAAAACCGGCAGCCACACACCCGCAGGCACTACACGATTTATCCGGATATCCACCGCCAATTGTATGGGTCATCTGAACCTGCCGATAAGATACACCACGCAGAGCATGCAGAGTATAAGCGCAATCTCGTATAATACAGGCACATCCACCGAGCGCGGCTCTGTCCCGGCGGCATCATCTTCCGGAGGTGTGGCAGCTACCTCCAGTGACCCGGTAACCTCGATCGTCGGCATCCTAAGTGATGACACATAACTGTGATCGCTTGCAGCAAGCACGATTTCAGGGGAGGCGAGTGTCACATTCCCGGGAACCGAAAAATTGATCATGTATTCGATCTCGTCCGTCTGGTTTCCTGAAAGGGTCGCATGAAGCGTCGCATTTCCCGAGATCAGGCTGGCGCCTGATGGTATGACATCTGTCAGATCGATGACTGCGTCCGCATTTCCGGTATTTCTGACATTCAGCGTAACTGTGACCGGATCGCCGAGTGAGACTCTGGTCGGATACGCGGTCTTGTTCATGATTATGTATGCCCCGTCCACTGTGATCGTCTGGCTACTCGACCATACACTGACATTCTTTCCGGCAATCACGAACTTCGCTTCCGCGCCCGGAATCTCGAATACCCCGGGTCTTACAGGTTCTATGTGGTATGAAAAACGGACACACTTCGATGGCGTGATATTAAACCTCCAGGGCGGGCTCTCGTTGCCGCACAGTCTGAAACCCTCCGGAACCGTGTCGTTTAATTCGATATCGAGATCCTCTTTTCCAATGTTTTCGAGATCGATACGTACCCACACCGCCCGATCCATCGATATGTGACTGTTCACCGTCTTCCTGACCCTAAGATCGAATCTCGGCAGCACAAGGACTTCGGTTGACGCCGACCCGGTATACCTCACGCCCTCCTCATCAAACCCGGTCGCATTGACAACGATCTCGAACAACTCGCCTTCAGGGTCACTGACCCCTGAGGGAACACGCAATGTTGTATGAAAGGTCTTCTCGTCATCAACCGTCAGGTTGGCGTAATGTCTGGTAAGATCATCGATCGCCTGAAGATCGCCTGGATCGACCGTGAGATCCACGTGCTTGAGGTCTGCATCTTCCTCCCCGTCATTCTCGATCGTAACGATGATACGGATCTCTGAGTCCCGCGCGGTGTATGCCTCGCAGTTGGTCTCGATCTCGAGTGATATCTCTGGCTTTGCCCGCTCCCAGAACTCGATGTTGATTAACGGGTTCTCCCAGTCAGTTGGGTTTCTCGATTCCGGACTATCCTCGGTTTCGTTGTGAATCTCGATCGCGATCTCATCGTTCCAGTTAAAGCAATCGCAGCAGTATTCTTCATCCAACCAGTCACAGCCGCCATAAGTTGTTTTATTAGCCACGCACGATGCATTGAGCACAGACTCATTCAACAACTCAAGCCCCCTCCAAAGCGATATGTATACCTGATCGGTCTCTGGTTCGTAATCCACAAACTTGACTGTGTAGCCGCTCACCTCATAAGTATCGCCCACGTAGAGCGCAGCACTCCCGACATCGGTCCAGTATTCAGGATCGCTCGCATTGAGAGCGGATGCCGTCTGCACCAGTGCCGGTGTCAGTGCTACCAGTGCGGCGCATATCAGGACTGCCCGTGCCAGCCGGCTACCCAACCGTCACTCCTCCTCCACATATACGGTTGCGCCACCTTCAGTCTCATACAGGCTGGCAACCAGTTTCCCCATTGTCGTGGTCGTCTCATCGGTCATGTTCAGGACCTCGATCTCGGTCTCGTTCTTGATGATGATCTGCATGTCATCCTGCCCGGGATTCTTAACGATCGTGACGTCCTGACTCGTGAGCAGTTCAGGCATGTTGACATACATCATCATCATGACGAGGAGCCCGACTGCAAAGAGCATCGCCACATCAAAGAGATTCGCGACACCCGACAAGGGGTCCTCGTCCTCGTCGGACGTTTCTGTTCTTTTTTTCATGAATCGCATAATCGTCTACACCTCAACAACTCTATCCTGCAGAACAGCGTGCAAAACGCCCATAGCGCCAATAGACGATTTCTCGACACGCCCCATCTCAATCCACCCGCTGCCGGTCAGGATCTTGATATTGCGGGATTTATCGATCTCTATGCGTTTGATATCCGAATACGGGACCTCGAAATTGGATCCATCGTCAGATAGGATTTTGTTCACAGGCATCCCTTCGAGGTCTCTTGATCTGCTCCTTGCACGCCCCTTTAGCGAGTATATCGTAACAGCAAACGCCGCACATATAAATAAATTAATAAGTAATAAATAATTGAATGGTACGTTGAGTCCGCCGACATTCATCGCGACGATAATCACTACATTCACAAGCACGATCACCCCCATCCAGAGAGCGGAGTTCGCAAGGACAGAACCCGCGGTTTTCGCACTGATCAGTCCGGATCTGTTGAATATCAGGGCACGGTGGACAGACTCCCCCGATCTCGAGACGATCGTTCCGATGACACTGATGCGATCGTTCTCGTCTGGTTTCGGGCGCACAACCGGTACTGGTACTGGTACTGGCACTGGTACCGGCATCGGTGTCGCGGGTGCTCTATACCCGGCAGCAACAATAGAGCCACTGTAGCCACCAGATCCGCCGGAGCCCGGTTCGGGACCTCCGAAAAGTATCTCGGAAAGATACTCGATGTCGCTGATGTCATGCTTGTACCACCGCGCTCTGACTGTTGCGACCATGTACCCGATCGCTCCAGCCATCAGCCCGACTACGGTTGTTCCGAATGCAATTACCAGGTTGTTGGCAAGCGTATCGATATCGCCTGCACTCAGTCCGAGTAGCGCAGGACCCATCGGTATCAGCGTCCCCATCAGCCCGAACATCGGTCCGACCCTGGCAACAAACCTTGAGCGTTCGAGTTTCTTTGCCATCTCAAAGTTGATGTCCTGCAGCAATTTTTCCAGCCTCACCTCGAGCATCCCTCTGTCGGAACACCCTCGGTGCAGGAAAGCGATGCGGTACAAAAACTCGTGCACGAACGAATTCGAGCAGTTCTGCCCGAGTATGCCAAACGCGCCTTCCGGGTCGCTCTGTTCCAGTCTCGCCCTCGCCCTGGCTGCGCTCTCCTCCATCCTTCCGAGATCGCGATGGCGGTTGCGCCACTCAAACAGGAATCCACCAAGCTCGATCAGACTCCCCAGGATCAGGATGATCAGCACGATCATCACCGGGTAAAGCAGGTTTGTTGAGATTATAGAGATTATCTGCTGCAATGCATTCGGAATTTCGTACGCCAGCAGTGTTGCAGTATCAGTCATTATCGGTAGATGTTATGATCATCGAGCATATATAAGTTTGGTACTATTTGATGTTACTCTGCGACATTAGTTTACGTGCATATATATTCATCATTCTGATAATATATTCTGCTCATTATTGCTTCCTCTACCTGAATCCTGCATAGATTCGTTGTTCTGCGAGATTAACGCACAGACGTTGCCATTCAGGGTGTTTCATAGTAGGATTACCCAGAATGGAAGAGGTGACCACGAAAACTATCAGATAAACGTTGTTACATCATTTTTCGGTGAGTACTTAGAAGCCAGCCCCAGTATATGATTGTGGTTATCAGTGCGATCGTCACCCCGATTGCCACAAGTGCCTCGTGACAGTGTACATATTTAAAAGCAAGATCAGGCGCCACCGTACCCAGCAATCTCATCTGGATGCCGATGAAAAGAAAGAGCGACGCAGCATAATATGAAATATAATACGGTCTTATACGCAGAGCTTCGCCAAGTTCCTCGCTGAACCGTGCAAGCGCATAGAATACAGCCATAAGCGCAACGACCACGACCGTCCACGCGATGGCAGGGATCATTTCTCAATCCCCATCATAGTATTGTACAGCATAATAGTAAGAATGATCAGCAGCACCGCTCCGAGACCAGCGAGAACGATCCCCTCATAATCGAGCACACACAGTGATGCGGACGATAAAAACAGTATCACAGGCACCAGGAACCAGTTATAATGGGTTTCCCTGCCAATCTTGAGCTGGTAGAACCTGCCAATCGCAAATAGAAAAAACGTTATGGCGGATGCAAGGATCAAGGAATATGCCTCGAGAACTATCCCGATATGCGCCATAAAATCATCTCCTTCGTCCGAACACCTTATCAAATGCCTCTGCTCTCGTTAATGTCGGTACTCCACTGAATATGCCTTCATACCTCTTGAATGATGCCTTATCAGTCTCGACTGTCATGCCCTGCTCTGTGATCTCGGTCTCATGAATGCCAGCGTCATGCGCACCCCCGCGCATCTTCAAGACCGAGATCGCCCTTAAGAGTTCCGATGCAATCTCAACATATCGAAGCGTGATAACGGTATCCATGACATGCGAGACACCGCCTTCAGTGATCTTCTTCGAGCCGAGGAGGTTTTTTGTCTCGTTTGTGAAGACCGTCGTGACGTTTCTTGATTTGAGATACCTCGATAATTTCTGGATGTACTCAATACCATCCCCATCTGGTGAGAAGTCGTCAAATCCATTGATCGAATCTATCAGGACTCTTTCGACACCAAACTCCATAGCGCAGTCATGTATCCGGAGCAGGCTCTCTCCTGCATACACATCCTCATGAGCAGGATACTGGATGTGCAGCATATTATCCTCCTCAAGAGACTTGATGTCCCATCCGAAAGATGCTGCGTTCCTTCGCAGTTGTGCTGCGTTCTCCTCGAACGTAACGATCAGCCCGGGCTCTCCCTTGCGTGCGCCCTCCAGGATGAAGTGCATGCCTGCTGTCGTTTTGCCTGTGCCGCTTGGGCCTGTAAGAAGCGTGGTCGTCCCGTGAATCAGTCCGCCGTGGAGTAACTGGTTGAGTCCCGGGATGCCTGTGCTCATGCGTTTATGCGTCGCGGGCGCATCATTTGTCATCGGCGGATCCGGATAGGTGATGATGCCGTCGCTCGTGATCCTGTATATGTGTTTTCCGCTCGTATAATCCTGCCCCCGCATCTTTAAGACATCAAGATACCTCACACGGCACCCCTTCCTCAGTTCGTTGGACAGGTATATGATCGCATCCGCAACATAACTGATCGGACTTGTCGATATACCCCTCTCGGTAAACTCGCCAGTGACCAGCACAAGGGAATTCCATCCTTTCATTCCGACGAAGAGGTCGAAATAAAACTGTCTGCGTTCGCTATCGCTTAAAGGCAGATCCATCGTCGTGATCGGGTCGATAGCGATCCGGTCGGGGTGTATCGCCTCCACATTCTCATCGATGATGTCTATCAGATCATACGTTTTGTTCTTCATGATCTCATGACTCAGATCGAAGTAGATGAGATTCTCGTCCTCATAGAGCGACTGGTCATAGAAACTGAAGTTTGCCATGTATCCGCTGAGCATCGCAATCGGCTCGGATATGGCTGAAAAATAAAGGCACGTCTCACCATTCTTTGCCGCGGCGAAGAGGGACTGGATCGCAAATGTTGTCTTGCCAGTGCCAGCTGTGCCAGCGATCAACACTGTGGACGGACGCGTAAACCCTCTGTCAAGTATCTGATCCATTCCAGGTATGCCAGTTGGAACCTGTTTCATAAAATCACCTATTTTTGTGGGGATGTGACGTTACAGTGACATACGCAACACTCTACTTATTCCTAACCATCAAAAATTTTTCTCGGTCAGAAAAAAACCCCGTGCCGGCAGTCGACCGCCCACGTTGCAGGTATCACCATTCGTACCTTGCAGTGGCACAATCGAATTTTCTAGTGAT
>DASC01000144.1 GCA_002503595.1 Candidatus Methanogaster sp. UBA203
AAGTCTCCGGGGTTTTGGCACCGCAACGCGAGATACCAAAGACCCGAAAGAGATTCCCAACCATGCGTTTAAACAGATTCTAAACTCACATGACCTGCTTTTGCAGTGCGTATACTGTCGATGAAAAAGCGGTTTTTAGAATCGTGGCTACCGCCACTGTTTTTGAGACTTTTACGTACCAAAACGGGCTATGGATTTGGGCATATCTGACCTCGCTATGCAGCACGATCACTATCTCTATGGAACAGATAAGCGGTAAAATGGCTATTTTCATTGACACGGGTTACGTATCTGGCATTGATAAACACATCTGATGAGTATCATGAACGTGCCAGCGCCATCGCATCAGAGATTGTGGGTCGGTTCGTGATAACCGAAGCTGTACCCAACCGTGATTGGTAATACGCTTTCCAGATTGCGCTGGCGATCCGCCTCTGTAGCTACACTTGAAGACCTGCGGAGTGATCCTGATATTGAGGTGGTATCGATCAGTCCGGAATTGTTTGACCGTGCGGTGAAACTCTATTCCTCTCGTATGGATAAAGAGTGGGGGATGACCGATTGCATCTCTTTCATTGTCATGCAGGATATGGAGATCATCGACGCGCTCACCACCGATGACCATTTTCGACAGGCTGGATTCAGGGCATTACTGATCGAATAGACCTGTGGAACCTGAGTTTCGAATATCTGAAAACATACGAGTCAGAACCAAAGCACCAGATGGCGCGACAGGCCCCTCTGAATTAACTCAATCCTCTCCGACCCCGATCCGCACATCGACCCCCATCCCGTGCTCGAATGCGAGCAGTTCGGATGCGCACAGTTTTGCCTGCCCTGTTGCAAGCAGGAGATCGTTCTCATCCACCACGAGCACCTCATCGCCGCTCCGGATCACCGGATCCACATCGATGATGTGCCGTGCAAACGCGGTCTTCCCCTCCCGAACGAAGGGAGCGGCATCGCTGTTCATAACGACGCGCATCCCGGGCGGTGGCAGGAATGCGTGCAGCCGGGACGCTCCGAGTTTTCCGAGCGTGAACAGGTTATCGCTTGCACGGAGCGTTGCGATGCGCTCTTTTCCGTGCAGCACCTGGCGGATCCTGCCAGTGGTGGACATGCGGAATGTCACGTCATCAGGGAAGAGCGCGTCTCCTGCGCCGCGTCCGAACTGGTAGTCAGCGATGATTCTTGCTTTTCTGAGATGCGTATCCGAGGTCATCCCTGCTCCGCATACTCAACCATCGACTCAAAGATCCTGCGCCCGTCATCAGACCCGAGTATCGACTCAGATGCACGCTCAGGATGCGGCATCATCCCGAGGACATTTCCGGACCCGTTAACGATTCCAGCGATGTTCTCTACCGAGCCGTTCGGATTGGCGTAATCAGCGGCGTTCCCGTCCGGACTAACATACCTGAACACGATCTGGCGGTGCGAATTCATATCCTGGAGCGCGGCATCGTCCGCGAAGAAATTACCCTCCTTGTGCGCAACCGGCATCCTCACGATCTCGCCTTCCTTAAAACCCGATGTGAACGCTGTATCGGTGTTTTCGACGCGCAGGTTCACCCATCTGCAGCAGAATTTCGGATACTCGTTCGTGCGGAGAGCACCCGGGAGGAGTCCTGCCTCGACAAGGATCTGAAATCCATTGCAGATCCCGAGGACCGGCTTTCCACTGTCAGCGAGACGCCTTACCGAGTTCATGATCGGTGTTCGTGCCGCAATCGCGCCTGCACGCAGATAATCGCCATAAGAGAACCCTCCAGGGATTACGACACCGTCATAGCCCTCGATCGAGTCCTTGTACCACACCAGATCAGTGGATACGCCGAGAAGATCATTTAAGATGTGATGCACATCCGAATCACAATTACTGCCGCCAAACCTGATTACTGCAAACTTCATCGTATCACGATTGAGTAATTGTGGATCACGGGATTTGCAAGCATCTTCCTGCACATCTCGTCCACCATTCCGGTGGCGTCGTCTGTGTCATCTGCTTCCAGTTCAATCAGCAATCTCTTCGCTGCATGAGCGCTCTTGACCGCATAGCCCAGATGCGTAAGTGCACGCTGTATCGTCTCCCCTTCCGGATCGAGCATGCCCTGCTTCAGTTGTATCGTTATCTCGGCACAATATCTCATCGTGTATCCAGATCATTCCGATGCGATAAAAATGTATGGGTTTGAATAGACGTAACTTCTCTTCCTTTTTTAAACGCGCATGACGTGATGCCCACCTCTGTTGTGCGGTGCCGGCACGGACGGGAATTATTATGAAGGATGGGCAACACCCATAGTTCAATGAAGACAGGCATCGCAAAAGATGATTTGATCAAGTATATTAATCAGAATAAAGAGGTTATACAATTCATCGCTTTGTTCATCACCTTCTGCACCGTTTTTTACCTCCTGTATTACCATTTCATGGATCGTTTCGCTTTCCTCGAAAACATCACCGCAGCTATTCTTGGATTCTTGCTCCGCATATTCGGCATGGATGTCGTCGTAGATGGAAACACCGTAACCATCGTTGGTCATATTACACTCAAAATCATTGATGAGTGCACTGCAATCTTCGGATCGATCGTATATCTCTCCTGCGTACTGGCATACCCTGCCGACATCAAAAA
>DASC01000081.1:0-9673 GCA_002503595.1 Candidatus Methanogaster sp. UBA203
TATTCGTCAGTGTGTTGCTATTCGAATCGTACAATCGGATACCATGATCGTTGTTTGAGTTCGCGGTGTTGCTTTGCATTGTGTTACTGGTATCCTCTCCAAATCAGAGGGTAAAACGTATGCGGGCTTCAATTTACCTAAATATCGTGTTATGGCCTGCTTTAATTCCCAATGATTGTCTGTCATCGGATTGGTAGCATTTTCTCATACGTTTAAGATTTAAATTAACATTTATCGCATGAATTATAACAATATTTATACAAATTTGTAACAGCAAGTCATCGATTTTTAGATAATACCCCGTTTACCAATCAATTTGGAGAGGATACTGTTACTGTTCGAATCATACAGGCGGATGCCATGGTCGTTATTCAAGTTCGCAGTATTGCTCTGCAGCGCGTTGTAATTCGAAGACGAAAGGTAAATGCCATAGTTGTTGTTCAAGTTCGCGATATTGCTGGACAGTATGTTGCTGCTCGAAGACGAAAGATAGATGCCATGGTCGTTGTTCAGGTTCGCGGTATTGCTCGTCAGCACGTTGCTGTTCGAATCATACAGCCGGATACCGTAGTCGCCATTCAAGTTCGCAGTATTGGCTTGTAGTGTGTTGCTGCCCGAAGATGAAAGATAAATGCCGTTGTAAATGTTCGAGTTCGCGCTGTTGTTTAAGAGTGTGTTGCTGCTCGAAGAATACAGCCGAATGCCATGGTCGTTGTTCGAGTTTGCGATGTTATTCAGGAGTGTGTTGCCATTTGAATTCCACATACCGATGCCGACGTAGGTGTTATCTGACGCTGCGTTGTCAGAGATCATGTTGTTGCTCGAATGACTCAGAGAGATGCCGTGCCCATTATTTGAATCCGTCGCGATGTTGTTCTGGAGTGTGTTGCCGCTTGAATAATTCAGGTAGATGCCGTTGCCGTTGTTTGAGTTCGCGATGTTGCAATGCAGCGTGTTACCGTTCGAATCCCACATGCCGATGCCGATGTTGGAGTTGTCTGATGCAATATTGTTCGTCAGCATGTTGCTACTCGAAGAATCCAGCCAGATGCCATGTCCGTTGTTTGAGTTCATTGCTGTATTACTGAACAGCACGTTGTCGCTCGAATTCCAGAGGTAGACGCCATTTCCGTTGTTCAAGTTCGCGGTGTTGTTCTGGAGTGTGTTGCCATTTGAATCCTCCATGAAGATGCCGTCCCGGCTGTTCGAGTTCGCGGTGTTGTTGTACAGCGTTGTGTTGTTGTTCAAAGAACCAATGGAGATGCCGTGCCAGTTGTTCGAGTTCGCGATGTTACCAGTGAGTGTGTTGTCGTTGTTCAGACACTTCAGGAATATTCCATTGTCACTGTTCGAGTTTGCGTTGTTATTCTCCAGCGTGTTGCAGTTTGAATAATACAATCGGATGCCGTCATAGTTTTTCGAGGCGTTGTTACTCGAGATGTTGCGGTGATCTGCACTGCCAAGGTAAATCCCAGCCTTCCTACCACCCGTTGCACCAGTCGCAGTAAACCCAGAGATGTTCACATAATCCGCGGTAACTTCAAAGACGTGATCGTCCGAATCTGCCGCGGTCACCGTCACCACATCCGCGCCCTCGCCTTCCAGCGTGAGATGCGCTGTATCCACATCCACGTTCTCGCTGTAACTCCCATTCCACACAAAAATCGTGTCCCCTTCACTTGCAGCATCCACCGCCGCCTGTATCGGCGTCTCGCTCACATTGAACGCACCCCCATCACGCCACCAGCCGCTTTCATTGACATAGAGTTGCTCGGCAGCCGCCACGCCAGAGAATGCGAGCCACAATGCAAGTGCGAGTATGACATACCATTTCAGTTTGCCCGGTATAATCATTCCTTCTGATTCTGTGGTCATCTGATAAACATCCATTTATTCTGTCCGAATACTACCAACTACACATTATTAGTACAAAAACCTCTCCCAAAATCATCATAACCTCGCAACCTGCGCCAGTGACTTCGCATACCTCTGCGCAAACAGAACCAGCATCACCACGCTACTTTAACCTGACCGGTTTCGAACTGAGGCTCGCCTGATCGTTGCAATCGTTCTGACGAGTTATCAAATTGCAGTTACTTGATGCCGAGTTGTTTCCTTATCAGGTCGCAAAGGCTGTCTTTGATCTCGGAATGTCTGGGGACTGGTGCTTTCTTTCCATTCATCGGATTCATGTATATGTCGTGTCGCCCACCATGGCGCTTCAGATAACACCCCGCGTCTACCAGTTCTCGTATGAAATCACGCCGTTTCACGCCTCAACTCCCAGTTCCTTAGCCATGATGGCAGTCTGCGGCAATGCCAAAACCCCCTCTTCTTCTATCATCAGCCTATACACGTCTCGAATGTTCTCTTCCAGTTCTTCAAGAGATTCGCCCTGACTGAATACC
This sequence comes from Candidatus Methanogaster sp. UBA203, assembly GCA_002503595.1. Classification (GTDB taxonomy): domain Archaea; phylum Halobacteriota; class Methanosarcinia; order Methanosarcinales; family Methanogasteraceae; genus Methanogaster_A. The sequence continues at coordinate 2,409 of DASC01000081.1, forward strand.
CCAGGAACTTCCCTGAGCCTGCCGACATACCAGCTCCCATCTATCCAATACTCAAGCGTAAAATGTCTTAACATGGTTTCGCCTCATCACTTTGTGATTTTGAATATCATGCTACATAGTCCTTCTGATTTTGTGATCATCCGATAAACATCCATTCATTCGGGCGCAAGACCTATGCAGCCAGCAACTTCCCAGGCGGGCTCTAAATCCCGAGCGCACCAGTGATGCCAGCCCGTATCACATCGATATCGAGCCCGAATTGTGTCGCCACCACATAAGCACCGATGGCTGTGCCTGCGATGCTTCCGAGATTTGCAAGCGCTGCGACCAGTAGCACCCGGAAGAGGTTGTTCTTCATCAGATCATGGAGCGTCTCTGCATCAGAAATACCGTGAATGTCGTGCGGAGATGGTTTTCGCATCTTTAACTCAACTGCGCCGGCAAACCAGCCCGCGGCGATCATCGGGTTTAACGAGGTGAGCCATGCGACACCGAATGCGGTCAATATCGAGTAGATATGCCCGCGGGCAAGCATGGCGCCAAGCCCGCTTAACACGCCATTGATGATGAACCAGTATCCAAACGCAACAAGAAACTGATCGAACGATACGGTAGCGATGATCAGCGCAAACGTCGCAAGGACCAGCGCGATCATACCAACTCCGATGATCTTCCCGAGACTGAACCGTTTCTTCGGTATCTCAAGCAATTTGTTGATATCTGGCAGTTTTTCAGGGTGTTTTAGATATTCCTGGATGCCCTGCCTGTGTCCTGCTCCAACGATCGCAACCACGTTTCCTTTCCCCCTCTCTTTGAGATCGAGAAGATTCTTTGCGATGTAGGCATCCCTCTCCTCAATAAGGACGCTTGCGGTGGTCGGCGAGAACTCTTTAAGTTCCGAGACTAATTGGGTGACGATATCCTCCTCGGTGATGGATTCTATGTCGATGTCCTTCCCTCCGACTCCGAATAGCGCACCTGCCAATGCGCCGATCATCTTTATCTTCTCGAAAAACCCGAGTTTGCCGATAAATCGCTGGAGCGTTATCCGGATGTCCCGGTCCACAAGGGCGATCTCAGTCCCGAGTTCTTCTGCGGCGTCGATGGCTGCTATCATCTCGGATCCGGGTTTCACCTCCATATCAGCACCGATCTTGTTCTGGAGGTATGCGAGAAGGGAATGGACAAGAAAGAGTGTTATATTTCCGCCGCTTAAGATATCCTTTGCCGATACATCCTCAGTATCGCCCTTGAGCGCGGCATACCTGCCAGGGCAGAGTTCGACCGCAACCACGCTAGGCTGCTCCCTTGCTATAACCTCCTTCACCTCGGTAACGCTCTTTTTGGAGACGTGCGCTGTTCCGATGAGCACGATCTCAGGCTCGGGCTTGCTTAAATGGTCGGTATAATCAGTGCAGGTGACCTGATAGTGGGTCTGGATTGTATCGGTCATTAAATTGATCATCCACCCCTGATCTCTTCCAGAATCTCTGCTGCCCTGCTCGGGCGTACCACTCCATCGCTTGCCATGATCTCGGCAACCCTGTCAATCATCTCGCCTTCTGCGCCAGCCATGATCGCGATATTCCGGGCATGGAGTGCCATGTGCCCGCGCTGTATGCCTTCTGACACAAGCGCCCGGAGCGCGCCGAGATTCTGCGCCAGCCCGACCGCGACAATCACCTCTGCAAGTTCCCTTGCAGTCGCAACCCCCAGAATCTTCAGTGCGATCCTTGCTTTCGGATTGGACGACGTTGCCCCGCCAACGATCCCCACAGCCATCGGAAGTTCTATGCTGCCCTCAAGATCCCCATCATTGTTCTTCTTCCACGAAATAAGCGGTTTGTATCCGGAGAACGCAGCGTAAGCATGGGCTCCTGCCTCCACAGCCCTGAAATCGTTTCCTGTTGCGAGAACGACCGCATCGATCCCGTTCATGATTCCTTTGTTGTACGTAGCACACCGGTACGGATCAGAAGCTGCGAATGCGTACGCCTTCACGATATCGCTGACGACCTCGTCCCCGCCAATCGCGTCCCTGTCAAAGACTGCGCGAGCCCGTGAGAGCCGGTGCGTCGCAAGATTCGAGATGATCCGCAGAAGAACCCTGCCGTTTCCTGAGCAGCACGCATCGATTATCGGGGTGACGGCTTCTGCCATCGTATTGACAGCGTTCGCGCCCATCGCGTCCCTGCAGTCCACGAGAAGATGCACGATTACCATCGTCCCCTCCTCTGTTTCGATCGTCCTGATCTCGATGTCCTTTGCCCCGCCCCCGAGCTTCACGAGCAACGAATCCTGCTCATTCGCTTTCTCGATGATCTCCTGCTTTCTGGAAAGGATGTTCTCCCTGATCGCTTCAGCATCGGTGACGTCCACGATCTGTATCTGCCCGATCATCACTGGTTCATCGCTCGATGTGTGAAATCCCCCCTTAATTCTCGCGATCTTTGCGATATTGGACGCAGCAGCCACGACGCTCGGTTCTTCGAGAGCCATCGGGACGAGATAGTCCTTTTCATTTATCCTGAAATTGGTTGCGACGCCGACTGGGAGGGAGATCGTGCTTATGACGTTCTCGATCATCCGATCTGCCTGTGTAAGATCTAAATCCGTGGTAAGTGCCGAGATGTCTTCATCGGTCAGGTCCGAAAACTCACCAACAATTAAAAGTCGCTCTTCTGGCGTGTGTTTGTAGAATCCTGATAGTCTGGATGTTTTTTCTGGCATAATATCTATAATAAATAGGGGTCAATACTTAAAAACTTCGCTTTTATCGGCAGTTTCGGATACCCATACCACCTGGAAACCCAGGCGTCGTTGTGAGCGTTTCACTTCCGCACAACAACGGTCACAACATCTTCGTCGCTTAACACGTGTGAAAGACCCACATGCTGCCCTGCGTGTTTTGCCGAGTCCCCCCAGACCTGCGCATACCGAAACTTTCTCACAAAATCGCGGTGGATGGCAGAGCAGACCTCAGCCACCGTCGAACTGCCTTTCATGATCATCGGCTCGTCCATGTCAGCCGGCTGCCCCTGCGGCTTCATATAGATACGTATGAACCCGAATTCGGTATATACCCGCTCCTTTAAGGAATCGAGATTTACACCGCCATCCGCAGAGATCATGATCGCATTAGGAAACCGCTCCCTGCACGCTGCTATCGTGCGCGCGTCAGCCAGATCGATCTTGTTTACGACGGTTACACCACGGACATACCTGCGATTTCCTGTAACCACATCGATCAGTTCATCAACAGTTATATTCGCCCGTATGATCACGTTTGCATTGTGTATTTTGTATTCGGATAGCACTGATTGGACGGTTTTCTTATCGAGATCGATATCAACGGTACTGTTTACCCTGATCCCACCTTTAGGCGACTTATGGATAGCAATACGCGGAGGTGCGGTATTGATCCTGATTCCTGCATCATACAACTCTTTTACGAGCACATCATACTGCTGCAACTGGAACACATCCACAATTATAAGGACCATATCAGCATTTCGGATCACTGAGATCACCTCCCTTCCGCGCCCGCGCCCGATCGCAGCACCCCTGACAAGCCCCGGGACATCGAGAAACTGCATCTGGGTTCCACGGTACTCAAGTGTGCCTGGAATCACATCGAGCGTGGTAAACTCATACGCAGCCACCTCACTTTCGGTACCGGTGAGGACGTTTAACAATGTAGATTTCCCGACCGATGGGAAACCGACCATCACGATGGTGGCGTGTCCCGACTTCTTTACGCCGTATCCCTCGCCGCCCGACTTCGATGCTGCCCGTTTCTGTACTTCATCCCGCAGTCTCGCGATCTTCGCTTTTAGTCGCCCTATGTGGTGGGATGTCGCCTTGTTATACGGCGTCTTTCTGATCTCGTCTTCTATGCTTTTGATGTCGTCTTCGATGGTCATTTTGTGGGTGGTTGTACCTGATCGTGGATATGCTTTATAGTATTGGAGTCGGACCGGAAAAAATTTTAGTGCGCGGAACAATCGCCCGGAAGCACCGGAGCGCCAACCTCACACCTCACGCGCTCATCAACGAGGGGGCAATGATTAATTCACCGACTATGGTCGATTCACGGACCAGATCCTCCCTTGATACGATACCATACGGCTTTCCGTTGACGACCACGACGACGTTTCTTGTGTGGTGCAGATCAAAGAGTTTCGATACATCTGGGATTGGAGCATCACCGTCGATGATGATGGGCTCTCTCGACATGACATCCCGCACCTTCTGGTTGGTTAATCCTGATACCAGGGCTTTTGTGATCTGTTCCAGCGTCACAACACCGACAATATTCGCTGCATCAACCGCAGGAGCGCCACGTATCTGGTGTTTGAGAAAGGTATTCGCAGCAACCTTGATCGTGGCATCCATATCGATCGCGACGTTTCCGTTTTGGATACACTCCTTAACAGATCGTTTCGGCAGGATGATCAGATCCGAGATCACAAAGATCAGGACGTTTCTTGTATCATCCCTTCCGATCACCTTTCCCCTGATCACGAGTTTATTCTGTGGCGTTGGCCCTATCTTGATGATATCGCCGTTGTCAAACGTGCGGATGTCGCCGATGACCCTGACCCTGCCGTGGCATGTTTCCGGATGTTGCACAGTGGTAAACATGATCTCACAGACGGTTGCACCCTCGACCAGTTTTCCATTACGATAGATGTTTGTTATCGTCTTGGCTGGCGGATTGCTGATGTCGAGAATGTCATACGTCTGCCCGGTTGGATGATACCCGCCTTTTGGACCTGGCACACCCTCGACGATCCCGAGCACCCGGAGAGCTTGCATCTGATTCCGCACCGTGCCTGGGTTGCGGTCGATCACAGCGGCAATCTCCTCTCCTTTCACTGCTCGCCCCTTCTGGTGGAAGAGGTTGATCAGTGTCGTCAATATCTCGGTCTGGATGGGCGTGAGTTCCATAACTTATTTAAAATCGTAGATTAACCACCATATACCTATCGATTAATAATGTAGAATTGTCTCACTTCAGTGGCGAGTATGCTCCAAGAAGGAATAGCTCGGCATCCCGAACTCCCTGCACGGTTTTGGTGAACGTCTGCAGTTCTTCGATCTCGCTGTACTGTTTGAATCTACAGATCACGAACAAACCGTATTTCCCGGCTGTGGCTTCCCATACACCAAAAGCCCACTCCTGCTTCCTTAAGAACTCGATTAAATCATCGACAGCTGATTTCGGGCACTCGATTCCGATATACCCATTGATGCGATACCCCAGTTCATCCCAGTTGATTTCGGGGCGATAACCCGTGACAATACCCCGCTCCATGAGCATGCGAACACGTAGATTTGCTGTACTTCTCGGAACTTCGACGTATCTGGCAAGTTCGGTCAGTCTGGGACCTACGCCAATGCCCTCAGACATTGCCTCAAGAATCTGTTCATCCAGTTCGTCTACGATAATAGCACATCCATATCTGTTGTTGTGTTGTATTGACATAGTAAATTCTAATCATTCTTTAATGTATTGGTCATCTTAGGCTATCAACTTGCTCGGGTGTCCGGATCACTGATTGCCTGACAAACCTTTAGCAAGCATGTTTGGCACGAATAAACAGATCACGTGGATCGACATCGGCAAATCCGTGACATTTGTCCGTTTATGGAATTTATAATGGATGCCACCACCCAAAATCTCATAAAACTGGGTATCGCCTCCCAACGAATTTACAACCCCCCATGATCCGGGTGATCAGGTTATTTCGTTACGGCTCATTGGAGTCCAGTCTCTCAAGGAGCATGGTTCTCGCATCCTGCGGATCGGCTCGACCGCGCGTCTTCTTCATCACCTGCCCGACAAGGTAATTAAGCGCTTTCGCCCCCCCGCTCCTGTAATCAGCGATCGCATCAGTGCATTCCAGAAGCACCTCATCGACAGCAGACGTGACCACGTCTTCTTTTACCTTTGCAAGCTCCTTTTCAGACACGATCCCACCGGGTGTGCCGCCTTCATCAAGAATCGTCCGGATGACTGTGATTGCGCCTTTTTCAGTGATCACGCCGTCCGAAAACAACTTCAGGATCTCGATCATATCCGCGGTCTTGAATGCACCGATCTCGAGATTGCGATAATTGAGTTCCCCTTTCAGCACGTCCACGATCCACGAAGCACTGAGCTTCGGGTCGATTGCAGCGGCAACATCCTCAAAGAACTGCGCGAGTTTCGGATCGAGCGTTAGCGAGGCGGCATGGTTCCCTGTTATGCCGTAATCCTCAAGAAATCGTGTACGCTGTGCCTCAGGCAGTTCCGGAAGCGTTTTCCTGATCGCAGGCACCCAGTCCATAATCCGCATCGGAACGAGATCGGGCTCTGGAAAATATCGATAGTCGTGCTCGGTCTCCTTTGTCCGCATCGAAACAGTGACGCCGCGCAACTCATCGAAGTGCCTCGTCTCCTGCACAACAACCCCGCCGCGGCGCAGCACATTTCGCTGGCGCACAATCTCGAATGAGAGTGCACGTTCTGCGCCCTTGTACGAGGATATGTTCTTAACCTCGGCACGCTCGCCGCCGGCAAGCGAGATGTTCGCATCCACACGAATCGCGCCATCCAGATCTCCGTCGAACACATCGAGGTATTCGAGGATGTTTCTGAGTTTATTCAGGAATCTTCGTGCCTCTTTCGGGCTTTTCAGGTCAGGTTCTGTCACTATCTCGAGCAGCGGCACTCCGGCGCGGTTGTAGTCGACCAACGTGAACTTCGACCGATCGATTGTGCCTTCGTGCACCAGTCTTCCAGGATCCTCCTCCATATGGACACGGTTGATCCTGATGCGCCTGACCCCATGCCCCTCATCGCCTTCGATGGCGAGGTATCCGTTGACCGATATGGGATAATCGTACTGCGTGATCTGAAATCCTTTTGGTAGGTCCGGATAGTAGTAATTTTTGCGATAAAACTGTGTCTGTGGGAGAATCTCACAATTCATAGCAAGAGCAACCTTTATGGCGCTCTTCACAGCAGATCTGTTCAGTACCGGAAGCGACCCCGGCAGACCGAGGCAGACCGGGCAGGTGTGGGTGTTTGGTGGCGCGTTGTGATAATCAAGCCCGCATGAACAGAATAACTTTGAATGAAGTTTATTCAGTTGTACGTGAACCTCAAGTCCGATGATCACACCATCTTCTGTTCTTGCAGACATTTCTGATGGGTGGGTGTGCAGATTAAATTAAACTTTCGGCTCTTCCGGCTTTGGGATAAAAAAAATCGTAACTAC
>DASC01000081.1:9759-10463 GCA_002503595.1 Candidatus Methanogaster sp. UBA203
CCCCCTCGTCTAAGAACGGTACGTGAGAGTTTCCCCCCATACCGCTGCCTTCGGCGCTGCTTCGCAGTCAAGCATCTTGCAACCCTTTAAGTATCGGGCAACGGCGCTCATTTGATCACCGTTTTTGTAATCCCGGTTTGCAGCCCATTAACACTCTTTCGAGTGTCTGCAAGTCTCTCGCCGGTTTTAGGCGTAATTGAGTATCTCACATTCACAGGTTTGCCTCCTTTCATAATGGACTCCCTCATCAGGAGTCCATCGATGCCACCGCCCGCAGGGCGGGCATTACAGCAAGACACCACTCGACAAGTCAGCACCCTTTCGGGTTAGGGCAAATTTTGAACCCTTATACAGCTCATTACAAGCTGCCATTCGCTTTTTATCGATTCCTCTACCCTCTGAGCCTTCGTTACTCCTTACGGAGCTCCTACCCGGATTCTCCGGGAGCGCATAGGGCTTACCAAGTTCTACGTCACAGATAATTATGAACGCCTTAGAAGCCATCTGTAAGCCGGAAACCGTTTGTCCATTCCCTACAACGGGCACTGTCGCTTTTTCAAGTGAAATCGCCATACTCCTGGATTTTACCGCAGAGCACGCGGAGAACGCGGAGGGTTGAAGTGGTCTCAAAACTCTGCGCCCTTTGCGCCCTCCGCGGTGATGAATCACTGGATTCTGTAATGGTCAGTTGGATGCACAACACC
>DASC01000070.1 GCA_002503595.1 Candidatus Methanogaster sp. UBA203
GACGATACAGAACCCGGCGACCGGGATATATGAGTTCGTACACCGTCTGGAAGATAACCCTGAGATGATGCACCAGCTTGCAAAACAAGCTGCCGGATCGCTTCGCCAGAAATGGAAAGACGATCAATACAAGAGACAAGTTATGCGCAGCAAGATTCTGCGCTATGGTTCACACCTGCTGAGCCAGAATGGGTCTGATGAGATTACGCCCGAACTTTATGATCGGGCACGTTACAACAACTGTATTCCGCGCTTTAGAAAAGCGATGGGATATTTCGAGAGTTTTGACGAATTCCTGTCACTATCAGCGACTTACAACCACCGTATCGTATCCAAACGTATGCTGGACAGGCGTTTCGACGTATACGACATCACGGTCGAGCCGTATCACAATTTCTTGCTTGGAAGCGGCGTCTTTGTTCACAACTCGATCGACGGCGATTCCGCGGCTGCGATGAGATATACTGAAGTCAAGATGGCGAAGGTCGCAAAGGAGCTTCTTGATGACATAAACAAGGATACCGTCGATTTCGTTCCGAACTATGATAATTCCTTGAAAGAGCCGTCCGTTCTCCCTGCGCTGCTCCCGAACCTGCTTGTGAACGGCTCGACAGGGATCGCTGTTGGGATGGCAACGAATATGCCGCCGCACAACTTAGGCGAGGTCGTAGACGGCACCATCCACCTGATCGACAATCCTGATGCGACCGTTCACGAACTGATGGCGCATGTGAAGGCGCCGGATTTCCCTACAGCCGCTGCAATAACTGGACTTAAAGGGGTTCTGGCTGCGTACACGACAGGACGCGGCATCGTCGAGATGATCGCCAGAACAGAGATCGAGACTAAGAAGGACCGGGAGCGGATCATCGTCACTGAACTCCCTTACCGGGTGAACAAGGCGAAACTCGTTGAGAACATCGCAGATCTCGTGAAGGGAAAGCAGGTCGAGGGCATCAGTGATCTCAGGGACGAATCAGACAAGGACGGAATCAGGGTCGTTATCGAGACCCGGAAGGGCGCGAACACGCAGGTCATCTTAAACCAGTTATACAAGCACACGCAATTAAAGACCACCTTCGGGATCATCAACCTCGTGCTGGTGAACGGCGAGCCAAAGGTTCTCCCACTGAAGGGCTTGATACAGTGTTATATCGATCACAGAAAAGAGATAATCATCCGGAGAAGCAGATACGATCTTAAAAAGGCAGAAGATCGGCTGCACATCCTTGACGGGCTGAAGATCGCGCTCGATAACATCGATGCCGTGATCAAGCTGATACGATCATCAAAGACGGCAGAGGCAGCAAGAGACGGTTTGATCGCGAATTTCGGACTATCGGAGGTGCAGGCAAAAGCGATCCTCGAGATGCAGCTCCGCCGCCTCACTGGCATTGAACGCGAGAAACTGGAGGAAGAGTATGCATCGCTCGAAGAGACGATTGCGTTCCTAAGAGAAGTGCTCGCAAACCCCCAAAAAGTCCTCGACCTGATAAAAGAGGAACTCCTCGCGATAAAAGAGAAGTATGCGGACCTGCGGAGGACTGAGATACTTGAGGCACACGAGGAGTTCGAGGACGAAGACTTAATCCCGTCAGAAGATGCGATCATCACGATCTCGAACACCGGCTACATCAAACGTGTGCCGGTCGATACGTACAGGCAGCAGGGGCGCGGCGGCAGGGGCGTTATCGGCATGGGCACGAAGGAAGAAGACGTTGTCGAGGATATCTTCATCGCAAACACCCACGATTACATCCTATTTTTCACAGACAAGGGCAAGGTTCACTGGCTCAAGGTATATAAGATTCCTGAGGGGAGCAGGCAATCGAAAGGAAAGGCGATCGTGAACCTACTCGAGCTATCCGGCGACGAGAACGTTACCGCGTTTGTCAAGGTCAGCACGTTTGATCCGGATCATTATCTTGTCATGGCAACAAAGCGCGGGGTTGCCAAGAGAACAGCGCTTTCCGAGTTTGCACGCCCACGCAAAGGCGGGATCATTGCACTTAAGCTGGACATAGGGGATGAACTGGTATCTGTCAGGATGGTTGCCGATTCCGATGACATCCTCATCGGTACCGCTCACGCCAAAGCGATCCGGTTCCATGCGCCTGACGTGCGCAGCATGGGCAGGAGCGCACGCGGCGTCCGGGGCATCAGTCTTGCGGCTGACGATTACGTTGTTGATATGGAGATCGTGGAGGCGGGTGCCGCGCTCCTGACACTGACCGAGAACGGATACGGGAAACGGACCGAATTCGATGAATACCGCGTCACAAGGCGCGGAGGGAAAGGAATCATCACGATCATCCCGAATCTGCGAAACGGGCTCGGGATAGCGATCAAAACCGTCTACGAGGACGACGAACTCCTCGTCACCAGCCAGAACGGGAACATCATCCGGATTCCTGTGCGCGATATCAGGATGCAAGGGCGAAATACTCAGGGCGTGCGGATCATGCGGCTCGATCCGGGCGACCGTGCGGTCGCTGTGGCGCGGGTTGGAAGACTAACTGATAACGATATGGAAGATTAGGGTATCAGGACTTCATCCGATTTTTTTTCTTCCATAGTGCACCTCCTTTTGATTTAAGCCTCACCCGCGCCACCTCCGAATGAATTCAGGGGCATCCACGAGCCGTTGGTTGGACATTTGTTTTATAGTCACGAACCCCGGATTGGAAATCCGGGGCATCTAATGGGTGCATAAGGTTAAATAAGATTATTTTTTTCTTGTTGTGTTAATGAAAGAGGACATGGAATTAGATATTGCTGATAAAACAAATTTACTTCCATTTTGTAATTTTTTAATGAATTTTAAGTAGATATGACTGACATTCCGCACGTGTTTTTT
>DASC01000172.1:0-5764 GCA_002503595.1 Candidatus Methanogaster sp. UBA203
CTCTGTGATCCTCTGTGCTCTATGTGGTTTAATCTTCCTTAATGCCGAAGGCGTCGATGCTCGATCTTGAGAATGTCGACACCGCATTACCATAAACGGGCCCTCTGGAAGAGTGAAAAAGTGCATGCACTCGCGAATTACCAGAGAGCCAAAAATAACCGCAGAGCACGCGGAGGGCGCAGAGTTTTCCGTCCTTCTCCGCGGTCTCTGCATCCTCTGCGGTTAAATTCCCTGTTTGGTTCCGGTATGTTCCGAGTCAGGTAGTACCTGTACAGTGAAGTCTTATGACAGTGTTTTATGTACCTGAGTAGTTACGATCACGCAAACTTGACCATCCGTGTGCCAAGTGTCGCAAGATCGACGATCGTTGCATGTGCCGGCACAGGATCGAGGTTCATCCGCTTCTGAAAATCGGTCTGGGACTGCCATGTTCCGGAATTGACCACGGTAACGCCTTTGTAGCGGTCGATGCCAATGGTATGGACGTGCCCGCAGTGGAGGATGTGCGGTACCCGGTCGATCACGAAATGATCCGAGTTCTCAGGCGCAATAGAGACCCTGCCGCCGTACATGGGCGCAAGATGCCTGCGCCTGAGCATCTCGATCATGACCTGCTCCGGACGCTGGTAACTCATCTTCGGGATGGTTGCGATCAGGTCATCCATCGAGCGTCCATGGTAGATCAGGATCCGTACGCCGCGGATCTCAACAAGCGCGGGATTGCCAGTGAAGACCACATCCTCAGAGAACATCGACCTGATCTTTTCGGGTAGCGCTGGCTGCGGTTCTGCCAGTCTCACTGCATCGTGGTTGCCGGGCGCTATTATGATCCTGATATTCCTTGGGACCCTTCCGAGATACTCTGCTGCACGTCTGTACTGGTCGTAGACATCAGGGATCTCCAGTTCAGACTCCTGACCCGGGTATATCCCGACCCCGTCCACGAGATCGCCTGCTATTATCAGGTACTGCACCGGCTCAGAGCCGTTCCCGAGCCAGTCGATGAAATCAGAGAACGCCCCCCCGAGAAACGTGTCGCTTCCGATATGCACGTCTGAAATCAGGACTGCGCAACCAGCCGCACCGTCTCCGTTACCGTGTCCACTGCCGTTAATGCCCTGCTCTTGCAGGCCGTGGTATCGATGGGTCGCTTTTGTCGATCCATTGATGCCCTGTCCTTCGGACAGTGGCATCGATGGAAATCGCTTGTGGCGATTTCCATTATCGGGGAGCGTCTGGTTATACCTGTTCGGCAGATCCGGCAGCACGATGCTCTTTACGATCATCAACCTGCCGTCTCTGGTGAGCGAACCTGTAACCCCGATCACCTCATCATGAACGATGCCAGATGCGATAGCCCACAGGTCACGGTCGGATGGGCGGACCAGCACAGCGAACGAGCCGGTAGGATCCTCGATCTCCAGCAGTCTGTTGCCGTTTGACGTCGTCCTGACATCAGAGACCATGCCGATTATCGAGACGCTGTCATACTCCCTTCCGCTGTGCCTCGCGCGCAGCGACTCGATCGGGCGCGCTGTGATCCGTCCTCTGATGATGCTGCTTAACCGCGTGTAACGATCGCGGAAGTATCGTACAAACTCAGAGTATTCGCCAACGCATGTCGATTCATTGCTGATATCCGAGAGTATGTTCACTGCCGGCACATCGGCTGGTTTCGATAACTTCTCTGCTAACTTCTCTGCCAATTTCACTGCCGGCTTCTCAGGAATCTTCACGCCATCGAGGTTGAGATGTTCCCTGCCCACCACAAGCACCGAATCATCAAGCGATCGTAGCACCTTAGAAACAATCGTATCAGGCGCGCTGTAAGAGCCGATCAGCGCGACCGCATCCGGACTGACCTGATACCCCGCATTCGCAAACTCCTCTACAATCAGTGATTCCTGCATTGCTCTCTACTTGGGATGTTCGGGAGATAAAACTTTATGTGGCGTGTCGGCATCACGAGATCCTGGTGATCCGCGTCACCCGGGTTTTCCGGTACAGGAGCAGTGGCGGCATGGCTTCTCCACTCGATTATCAGTGATTCCCAGAGCCGCGAGGGCAGGGCGATCACACCACGCGGTGTTAGACCGGGACCTTGGCTTTTCCGGATATCTGAAAACCGAAACATCCACTACATAAACGCAAAACCTTTCGGCAGTTCGCCCACGATCTCCTTAAACGGTTCTGGCCAGTTCTCGTAATCAAGCCCCTTCTGCGCAAAGAACGAGCTTGCCCAGCGCTCGAGCCCGACTCCGGAACATCCGCTCCACAGTTCATTTCCGCTCTGTGCCTTTACGTTGAATCCAAGCGGATATTTGTCTCCGTTCACGCTCACGTTCTGAAACTCAAGCCAATCGTCGCGGTACGGCATGAACGATTCGTAATCGGTAGTCCCGACCTCCTCGCTTCCAGTGGTTCCGGTCAGACCCTCCTGCGCCATGAACCATGGCGTAACCCATGCCTTCCGCCACGTAAGTTCGAGTATCTCCTCAAATATGTACTTGTACCGCTCATGGATGCGCTCCGCCTCCTCTACGACCTGTTCTGGCGTCCCCATCCAGACGATCTCGATCCTGTGGAACTCGTCGACCCGCTCGATGCCGTGGATGCCGCCGCTCTCATACCGGTGCGACGTCCCTGATCGGTCGAATACCCGGATCGGAAGCGCATCATCCGCGATCGTCTTTCCCTGTAGGAAGGGCCAGAACGGCGGGCACTGGGCATAGCATAGCCCTCCGATCGGCTTATCGATCTTCTCCGCGATCAGGTCGAGCGGGATCTCGTGGGTGACCTTGTAGTAGTCAGAAACCTCCTCCCAGAAGTCGGGATCCCTTGTTTTTGGCGGGCATACGTAGTAGATCTCAGGATAGACGCCCTTCGCATGTCCCGACTTCTTCCAGACATCCCACGTCACGAGTTTCGGGAAAATCATCTCCTGGTACCCGAGAAAATCGAGAACCTCCTCTTTCACGATCTGTTCGAAGGCGCGGAAGATTCTGGTCGCCTCAGGACCATATATCCACTGCCCGCGGGATGCTCCGTGTTTGACCCAGTTCCGCTTGACCAGTTCCGGTGTCGGGTCTTCACCGGATAAAATGGGCTTCTCCGCGCTCCCCCAGAGCAGGTTCCAGTGCTCCTCCTTCCCACCATATCCCTCTGCCGCGATCTTGTCCGTGATGAGCGTGATGATCCGATCGGGTATACTGTTCTGGATCTCGGATTCCCCGATCTCCATTTCGATGGTGATCTCGTCGCCGTCAAACTCCATATTCGAGACGTAAGGGATTTTTTCTGCTTTGACTGGATTTTTTGAGGGTATCTTCGCAACGTAAGACTTGATCTCGATGCCCCTGATCCCTATGCGGTATTTCTTTCCAAGAAGGGCTGCAAGGGGTTTTCTCAACCTGAGAACCGCATCGTGGGCGCGCACGTACTGGTCCGACTCGATCTCGACCCTGATCTTCTGATCTTCGATCCGGAAGTTAAGTATTCTTGCGCCTTTCCCTTCTGGCGCGCCCTTTGTCAGCAACGTCTCGTTTGCCTCGCTTACGAGGGCTGATACGTCTGCATCTGCCTGATCTGCGGGCGCGCTCGTGTTGAAGTTGCCGATCAGATGAAAGTACATGGGATTATGATTGCGGATGAATCTAATTAAATTCTTTCTCTACCTCGGGGCTGGAATGTACCTGCCGGCTCTGCAAGACTCACATCCCGGCTGGAAGGCCGTACGCATCGGTCTCATCGAAGCAGTAGCAGACCTTTTGGTACCCGCCCTTCAACTCGATTACATCGTTTCTGACGCTTTCAGGCGATTCGGAGTCGAGTACTACCCGTTTGAAGAAATCAGCGATCGCATCCATCTCTGACGTGCCCATCCCGATGCGGGTCAGTTCCTGCGTCCCGATCCTGATTCCGGACGGTTCGTCTGTGACGCTGACCGTATCTCCTGGCAGAAGATTCTTGTTTACGATGATGTTCGCCTCTTCGAGTCTCGTTGCGGCTCTGATACTGCCACCAACCTTCGTTACATCGACTGCAACCTGATGTGACTCTGTAAACCCGTACGGCTCGCAAAGCACGTCAAATCCACGCTCATACAATGACTGCGCAAGCGATTTTGCGTTTGCGATCACGGCAGATGCGTAATCCTCGCCAAACTCAATCATCTCTGCAAGCGAGACCCCGAGTCCTGCAAGATGGTGCAGGTGGTGGTTGCTCACTGTGCCAGGAAAGACCGCTTCATCGATCCTGTCTGAAAGTTCCTCCTTGCACATAATCATCGCGCCCTGCGGTCCCGGAAATGTCTTGTGCGTGGATCCGGTAACCACTTCCGCGCCCTCACGAAGCGGATCCTGAAATCGTTTTCCTGCGATGAGCCCGAGCACATGTGCGCCATCATAGACAAGCGTTGCTCCCACTTCGCGGGCAGCATCAGCCGCCTCCCGAACCGGATGCGGGAACAGAAAGAGACTTCCCCCAAGAAGCACGATTGCAGGCTTTACATCCCTGATCATAGCAGTCATGCGGTCGGGATCGATGTTCATGATCTCGGGATTGAATGGGTGCGACACCACGCGAAGTCCCCGGACACCGGCAGCAGAGTACCGTACATGGCTGATGTGCCCGCCATACGGGACATCGAGTGACATGATCGTGTCTCCCGGCTTTGCGAGTGCAAAAAAAGCAGCGATGTTCGCGCCTACGCCTGATGTTGGCTGCACATTGACGTGTTCCGCCCTGAAGAGTTCCTTTGCGAGTTCGATCGTCTTTGCCTCGATCTCGTCGATGTATTTGCAGCCCTGATAGAACCTGTGCCCGACCACGCCCTCAGCGTACCGGTGGGCAAGATCGCTTGCCGCAAGCAGCCGCACCCTCCGGCTCGTGAGGTTGTTGCTTGCGATCATCGGGAGGGAGTCGCGGTACCATGTATGGTGCGCCTCTGTGGCACGCATGATGAGATCGATATCGGCATTCATTGTTGGTGTTATGTAAGAACCGCAACCACTTAAATACGTTCTGGCTGCGCTACTGCTTACCTTCGCTGGCAGGCATCGATCACACCGCGCAAAACCGGCGGCACAGATTGACCGAAAGCCTTATATAATAAAGTAGCCTTGTACATGGAAAGGAGGTATTAAATGAACAGAAAGACGACCACAATAATAGCAACACTGGCAGCAGCCCTGCTGTTTTCGACAGTTGGGATGGCGAGCGCGGTGATGATCGACGGTCACAATATAACCTTCATCAACCACACGTACGACCCAACTACATGCAACTCAACATGGTATTACAATGTAACCTCCGGTTATCAACCATCGTTGAGTTACTGGGTCATGAGTTGGTGCAATGAAAGTGCCGTCATAGACTGCTCTGACAAGAAAGAGGAATACGTGACTTCCGATCATAATACGAATATAACAGGAATAAAATTTGATACTGGCTATGAGTCGGAGGAGGGAAATCTCGAAAGTAGAATAGTCTGGTTTACATTGCACGGATGCGGCGATTATTACGAAGAGCCGCTCAATGTTAGCACAAAAGCTGGTGGTGAAGTAAATTATGGCAACGTAACGGGACCAAGAGGACCCGATAGTTGCCCATGTTGTCCCATTCCGGAACTGAGCACATTGACCCTCGTCTCAGTTGGGCTGCTCACGCTGGTAGGATATTTCGCACTGAGACGGAAGGACTGAAGGGGCACCCCGCCTCTTCCCTATTTTTTTATATGCTAAATCATCACTGATAGTCGTCACCC
>DASC01000172.1:5808-7262 GCA_002503595.1 Candidatus Methanogaster sp. UBA203
TATACCATGACACTGGAACCGATAACCGGCAAGGTGCTGCGGATATTTCCACAGGATACGAACACAGACGAGGTAATCTCAGGAAAGTACAAGTACGACGAACTCGATCTGAACAAACTCGCAGTCCACACCTTTGAATCGATCGATCCGGATTTTTACACCGATAGCAAGCACGCAGAAAACCCGATCGTCGTTACGGCATCGAATTTCGGATGCGGATCATCAAGAGAGCAGGCGCCGCAGGTCATAGCGGCATGTGGTGTGGGGTGCGTGATCTCAGAGTCGTTTGCCCGCATCTTCTACAGGAACGGGTTTAATATCGGGCTGCCTCTGATCGAATGCGCCGGGATCGCGGAAAAGATTCACAAGGATGATGAACTGCGGATCGATTTCGAGAACGGAACGATCACGAACGTGACAAGCGGAGAAGAGTATGGTTTCAGCCCGATCCCGAAATTCATGCAGGAGTTGCTCGAGTCCGGAGGATTGCTGAGGCATCTCAAGGAGAAAGGGGGATACGAGTGATCGACGATCCATATAATGTGCCGTATCAGGCGATATATGCGGTCGGAAACTCCGATGGCAGCCTCGTCGAGATTATCGAGTTTTCCCGCTGCTATGGCGGCTCTGCATGGGCGCGGTACCATTACCAGAAGAGCCCTCTGGTGCTCGAGACGAAGGTGATCGGGAACACGATCAGGTATCTCTGCAAGACCGGCGAGTGCGATCTCGTGCTTGAGCCGTCGTGTGCAGCCGCGGGCATCAAATCCGTTACAGTGCACGATGACGAGATCCGGATCACCTACGCGGGTCTCGGAGGCGGCGGGGTCGGTGCAACCACCTGCCGTGCCGGTGCAAGCGGCGTGATCCGGTCCGATATCAGCGAATCCGGTGGCGGAAAGGTCGGGAGCGGCACGATCGTTCTCCCCGGACGGAGCCGGCTGATCATCGGGATCGATGACACCGACTCAAAGGAGGTCGGTGCGACATGGTGTCTTGCACACAACATCGCGTGCGCTGTCGACTGCGATGCTGCCCGGTATCTGTCCCATTCGATCGTGCAGTTGCATCCGGTGCCTGCGAAGACGCAGAACTGCGTTTCGACGGCTCTTGAGTTTGCATGTCTTGATGGTGGCGCAGAACACGTGCTTGCCAAGATCCGCGACCTCCTGATTAAGTATTCGGTCTCTGATGAGACCGGCATGGTCTCGCTCTCCGGTTTCGACGGATCGATTCTTGCGGATTACGGGAGAGAATGCAAGAGTAAGGTGCTACTCAGGGAGTATGCGCTGGAATCTGCCAGATCTGCGGGCGCTGATGTCTGGCTCGACGGAAACGGGATCATCGGCGCACTCGGTGCGATCCCGTATGTCGCGATGCCTGACCAGTCGGTCGGGCTTTCTGAGACGAACGTGCCCGGCGAGTAGGGGTAAAACAGATTCCATCTGAGCAAG
>DASC01000180.1 GCA_002503595.1 Candidatus Methanogaster sp. UBA203
GCAAAGGGCGCAGAGTTTCGAGACTACTTCAACCCTCCGCGTGCTCTGCGGTAAAATCCAAGGATATGGCGATTTCACTTGAAAAAGCGACAGTGCCGGATTGGGGCTGTCAACTTGCACTGCCAACACCAACACCTAAGACCAACATCTATATCAGTGTAACATAGAGTGGAAGACAGCCATATTTGGAAGGAGGTACCCGGATCAAGCAGATTGCACTGATCACAGATGATTTCTCGCTCTATCAATCGATCATCTCTGAGATACGGTCGAGAAATCTTAAGATTGCGACGTTTCGAGTCGGTGAAGAGATACCTGTACATATCGGAGTTGTGATCACCACTGAGTCGGAGATCGGCGCGATCAACTTCGATCCTGATCACACCGTTGTAGTAGGTCCCGCGGAGCGTGCTGACACGGTCGTGGATCGCGCGATCATGAAACTGCGGGATATCAAAGACGTTAGCATCATCATAGGGATCGACCCGGGCGGGCGCACAGGCGTTGCTGTGCTCGCTGAAACTGCAGTGGTCTCTACCTACTGCGTCCCGATGGCAGATGTCTACCAGACTGTGCTTCGAGTCGTGGAGTCCGTGCATCCAGGGCACGTGATCATCCGCATCGGACACGGAGCACGGCTGATCAGAACCCAGATCGTCAATTCGCTGATCAAACTCGGAGCGCACATAGAACTGGTGGATGAGACCGGAACCACGCCGGCAAAGGGCAGGGATGCCGATATACGTGCAGCAATCAGAATCGCACATCTGAAAGGCACGCCGATTGGAGAAAAGTTCATAACCCCCTCGATTGGCGAGATTCGGTCGATTCAGGATCAAAGCAGGGAGAAAACAGGGGGCGAACTGACGATCTCGCGTGCTCTTGCCGAAAAGGTTGCTACCGGTGAATTGATCCTTGAAGATGCGATTTTGATACAGAAAGGGGCGAAATAAAACCTTGACATATACAACTGTCCGACAAAACTTAATACCGACGAATGGTTAACTATTACAGTAACAAGATACGTAATCACGGTGGTTGCAAATGGGCATAATAAAAAAGATCAGAAAGAACCTCTCTTCGACGTTTAATAAGATATTCAAGCGTGGGAAGATACGCAGGATCGGCATATACGGTCCCCCAAACGCTGGCAAGACCACGCTTGCGAACAGGATCGTGCGGGACTTTACAGGGGATGTGGTCGGCTCGGTCTCTGATATTCCGCACGAGACGAGAAGGGCGCACCGCAGGGAAGACGTGACCATCGAGTCAAACGGTGCTGCCATTACGCTGGATATCGTGGACACTCCAGGGCTTGCGACAAAGATCGATTTTCAGGATTTCATGGCAAAGGGACTTTCCGAGGACGAATCGAGGCGGCGGGCAAAGGAAGCCACTGAAGGGGTGATCGAGGCGGTAAGATGGCTTGACGATCTCGAAGGCGTGATCCTGGTGATGGATGCGACCGAAGACCCGTTCACACAGGTAAACGTCACTGTGATCGGCAATATGGAGGCGCGCAAGCTTCCACTCCTGATCGCTGCAAACAAGATCGATCTTGACAATTCCACGCCCTCCCGCATTAGAAGCGCGTTTCCACAGCATCCGATGGTGCCGATCTCAGCGCTTACTGGCAACAACATCGATGTCCTGTACGAAAAGATCGCAGAGCATTTCGGGTGATTTCGATGAAAGGCATACAGATGGATCTGGTCTCATCGGATAAACTCGATCGGCTCACATCGGTTGAGAAGATTCGTATGATCCTTGATGGTGTGGAGAATGGAAAGATCATCGTCCTTGAGAGGGGGCTAACTCCGCAGGAGGAGACGAAGCTAATCGAGGCGACGATGACAAAGATAACCCCTGGCGAGTTTGCTGGCATCGAGATCGAGAGCTATCCCGGAGCTGTGCACCAATCATGGTTTGACAAACTGCTCAAGAAGCCGATCGACCGAGCCCGACTGACCGTGATCGGACCTGCTGACCAGTTGAAGATGCTGAAGCGGGACCGGGATGTGATCAGCGCGATGGTGTCTTCGAGGTGAATGTGCTTTGTGTGGGGGTGAAAGCCCATTGGATGGATTACAGATAAAAGGAGGAGATAATGATTGGGGATTGTGAAGTTCGAGCGGAGGGTGTGTGCGAACCCAAGTTCAGATTATACTCTGACGTTATACGTAATCGGACTTCGGCGGGTTGAATTCAAAGTAGTGGAGAATTATGAGTTGGGAAGAAGACTTCAGAAAAAGATATTCATGTCCATGTGGTAAAGGAGAATATGAGGTTATATCTTATTCAGATGATTGGGGCAGTTCTAAAACGGGTTATGCAATGTTATGCCCCGAATGTAAAAAGAAATATGTTTATGACCATACAATAATTGGATGGCACTCTGGAGATGAGATAGAACGAGGATGGGTCTTAAAAAGTGTGCTTGAAGAGGAACAAAAATATAGGAAAAATGTAGAAACTAAAGCAAAAGGTAACTACTCACCCCCCAC
>DASC01000179.1:0-25072 GCA_002503595.1 Candidatus Methanogaster sp. UBA203
TCCCGATCAACAAGCATCCTTATGGCATCGGTCAGTTGTATCTCGCCCCCAAACCCGGGTGCTACCTCTTTGATGCACGAGAATATCGCTGGCGTAAGGATATATCTCCCGATCGCGCCCATATTCGATGGTGCATCGCACGCGTCTGGTTTTTCGATGATATCCTCGACACGGTAGATCGACTCATCGATCTTGCTGCCTTGTATGATCCCGTATTTGCTCACGTCACTGACCTCTTCCACTGCCAGAACGGAGCATTTATGCGTCGTGTAAACGTCCATCAACTGCTTTATGCAGAGTTCTCCCCTAATGATGTCATCACCAAGCAGAACAGCGAATGTTTCATCTCCAACGTGCCTTTCCGCCCTCAAAACTGCATCCCCAAGTCCCTTTGGTTCTTTCTGCCGTATGTAATGGATGTCCCCCATTGAAGAGACATCTCGTACCTCTTGTAACAGCTTATCCTTCCCATTTTTAAGGAGATGGCTTTCAAGTTCCGGAGATGTGTCGAAATAGTCTTCGAGAGCCCGTTTGCCCCTACCTGTGATGATCAGAATATCATCGATGCCGGAAGCTACTGCCTCTTCCACAACGAACTGGATGATCGGCTTATCGATGATCGGGAGCATTTCCTTCGGCATCGATTTCGTAACCGGAAGGAATCTTGTTCCAAGCCCCGCAGCAGGGATTATCGCTTTCTTAATCATTCGCTTAAACCTCGCACATACTATCCATTAACATTTTCATATCATTTCACTCCAGATAACCCAGCGGGTAACAATCCCAATAATCATCGCAACGGTTATGCTTAAAAGCGTTCCAATTAAATAGTATTCAGCCATATCCCGATCCTCCAGTTCGTTGAATCTTGCAATGGACTTGGCGGCAAATACGATGGTTATCGCTGTATACTGATCGACCAGCACGAAGGTCAGGACCATCACTCTCTCGATGATTCCTATCGCCATCCCGGCACCTCTCAAGCCGCCGGCCTCTATCGCCGGCTCATACCTTGTAAGCATCGATCTGATGGCATAAGCGCCAACAACACTCACAGCGAGGTACGCAAGAGAGACCACAGCGACCACATAGATAAAATCCATCCTATAACCACATCCTGTTAACCGTTTTCAGTTCAATATCCATTTCGAACCATTTTCAGTTCAATACTTCCTCCAGCGCATCCTCTACAGATCTCAGCAGATGGTACCTGCCGGTTCGGAGTGTCTTGTAGATGCTCCTCTCGCCGATGCCAAAGTTCTGACTCGCCGATATGACAGCATCTCTGCCTTCGCCGTGTCTTCTATAATACAATATGATCTCCTTCTGTCGTTCACTCCAGTTCCAGATCGCATCTGCCATCAGATTCCATGAGGAGGTGATGACGCCATCGAGCTTCCTGCCGCTATCGAATGCGACCCACCCGCGCTTCCTCTTCACCATACCAAGCGCATCAGAGGATCTGTGAAAAACCTCACCATCCATCTCGCCAACGTTCTCGCTCATGTTGGTGGATATTCCCCCTGTACCGATGCCAACGTAGAATCGGTACCCAATATGCTCAAAAAGCGAATAATAGAGATCAAAAAGAGATTCCGTCGAATAAAGCATACCCTGAAAGCCATCGCCCCCTACAATCATAAATTTTGCAGAAATCGCCCCTGCAAACCGCTCATTCACAACCGCTAGAGCACCTTTCACCCCCTCCTGAATCTCTGCCCTTTCGCCAAGCTTCCTTGAGGATTTCAGGTCTCCGGTCAGGACGACATACACCTCCTGCTGCGTCCCAATCATCGCATCACAACTTCCCCGGGACGCGTGCTCATGCAAGCCGCCATCATCACGCCGACGTTGATGCTCGTATTGATCCCGGTATGTATGCCGTCCCCCATGACCACGCCGAGTTTTCTCCTGCCGGTGTCGACAGACTCACCCTTCACGACCGCACGGATGTTCCTGCCGTCATGCCGCAGATTTGCGATCTTCGTTCCGGCGCCGAGGTTGCATCCACGCCCGATGACGCTATCCCCGACATAACTGAGATGACCGATGTTTGTTCCGTCCATCACGATGCTGTTTTTGACCTCAACAGCATTCCCGATGCGTACGTTATCGCCTATAGCCGTACCCGGTCTGATAAAGCAGTTCGGACCGATATCACAGTTCTCTCCGATGATTACAGGTCCTGTGATGTAAGAGCCGTTTCTGATGATGCTGCCCCTCCCGACCCGAATATTGCCGTTTAATGTGGCGTAGGGTTCGACTACGCCTGCAATCTCCGTCTCAATGGCTGACAGCTGATATTCGTTCGCATCCAGCAGGTTCCACGGTCTTCCGATATCGATCCACGTATCGAGCATCGAGTAGCCGATATCGAGATCGCTGGCAAGCGCATTTATGGAATCCGTGATCTCGTATTCCCCGCGTACCGATTCACCAGTCTCCTTGATGGCATCAAAGATGGTATCGGAGAAGAGGTAGATCCCTGCATTCACCAGATTGCAGGCGGCATGGTCTGGTTTCTCGATGAGCCGGGCGACCCTGCCGCCATCGGTCTTCACAACGCCGTATCCCGCGGGATTTTCCAGTTCCGTCGTTGCAAGGACGATATCCTCTTCCCGCCCGATGAGAGCGCGAAGATCGGGCGGCGCAACGATCGCATCGCCATTTAAGACGAGGAATCGACCCTCCACAGATCGAGAAGCCATTTCTATCGCATGGGCGGTGCCGAGTTGCTCTCTCTGCTCCACATAATCGATACGGACGCCAAGGCGGCTTCCATCCCCAAAGTAGTCCCTGATAACATCGCCCATGTACCCGACCACGCAGACGAAATCGTTGATCCCGGCGTCCCTTGCAGATACGATGATATGCTCAAGTATCGGTCTGTTTGCAACCGGCAGCATCACCTTCGGGCACGATGCCGTAAGCGGACGCATTCTCGTCCCTTCACCTGCTGCGAGGATCACTGCTTTCATCGATCGCTCCTTTTACGATTTTATGTATCTCATGGTATAATTTCTCGACCACTCCCGATGTCGCGCCCTCGACAGTGATCCGGATCAGGGGTTCTGTTCCGGAGGGGCGGACGAGCGCCCACGCATCATCGAATCCGAGCCGGATCCCATCGATCGTGCTGATATCGGACGAGGGGAGCGTACGCAGTTCTTCTTCGATCCTCGTACCGTCGATATCTCCAGAGTATGAGATCGATCCGCGCTTTATCTCGTACTCCGGCATCGGCGAGAGATGATCGCTGAATCCCGCGTCCTCCCTGCTCAGTAGCTCAACGAGCCTTGCTGCAGCATAGATGCCTTCAGGACAGTATGATACCCGCGGAAATATCCATGTACCGCTCGGCTCGCCGCCGAAATCAGCCCCTGCCTGCTTCATCTCCTCTGCGATGAATACGTCCCCGACCCGCGTTCGGATTATCTCGATATCGGGGAGCACCGCATCGATTAACATGGAAGTGTCCACAGGAATGACCATCTTCTTCCGTGCTTCATGCATTCCAAAGAACGCGAGGAGTTTGTCATTGCTGACGACCTCTCCCTGATCATCGACAGCGACCATCCGATCCGCATCACCGTCATGCGCAATTCCGAGATCGGCATTCGTACTGAGAACCGCTGACTGAAGCAGAGTGAGCGTTTCGCCCTTCGGTTCGGGACCCCGTCCCGGGAAAAACCCGTCTGGCTGGCTATTAAGCGTCACCACATCGCAACCCATCGCCCTTAACAGGTACGGCGTTGTGAGCGATGCTGCGCCGCAGCCACAGTCCACCACCACCCGCATCCTCTTCTCGATCGCCACACTTGCAAGGATCATTGATATATGGTTTGAGACAGCGTTTCCGTCCGTTCTGACCGGATGCATCCGATCCCACGATGCAAGTTTGGTATCCGCATCCCCTGCATCTCCGATCAACCGTTCGATCGTCTTCTGCTGCTTTGAGTCAAACGCCATCCCATCAGAATTGAAGAGTTTCACGCCGATGTACTCGGGCGGATTGTGAGAGGCGGTTACCATGATGCCGCAGTCATAATCCCTTGCAGCATAAGCAAGCGTCGGCGTTGCAACCATCTCAACCCGCGTAACCCTGCATCCCACCGAGAGAAGCCCGGATATTGCTGCGTACTCAATCATCTCTGCCGCTCTTCTCGTGTCGTGCCCAACGACGACGCGGTCCCTGTCCGCGCCAACCCCGCGCCCGATCCGGAGGGCTAATTCTGACGTAACCGCCTGATTCGCGATTCCTCGTATCCCGCTCGATCCGAATTTCATGGTATCACTCCTGTCACCTATCACTCTCACTCAACCGTAACGCTCTTTGCAAGATTTCTCGGCTTATCGATCTCGCAACCCCTGTGATACGCGACATAGTATGCGAACAGCTGGAGCACGACTGAAGATAGGACAGGCGCGATCCACGGGTTGGTATCAGGTATCCTGAGTACGTAGTCCACGTATTTCGCAATCTCGGTGTCGCTTGCGTTTGCGATGCCGATGACGGTTGCGCCTCTTGCCTTCACCTCCTTGATGTTCCCGAGCGTCTTCTCGTACACCGGATCCTTTGTCGCTATCGCAACCACCGGGACCCCGTCGTAGATCAGGGCAAGCGGACCGTGCTTCAGTTCGCCTGCTGGAAATCCTTCTGCCGGGATGTAGGATATCTCTTTCAGCTTTAGCGCGCCTTCGAGCGCGGCTGGGTAGTTTGCACCCCTGCCCATGAACAGGAACTGCTCCGCATCAGCAAACATGCTTGCACACTCCCTGATATCAGGTGCACTCTTGAGCACACGCTGGATGTTCCCGCTCATCTGCTTTAATTCGTAGACGAAGTCGTTTACATCAGCAGTCGATAACGTCTTTCTCGCTTTACCAAGCTGCACTGAAAGCAAGAGCAGACATGCCAGTTGCGATGTGAACGATTTTGTGGCAGCAACACCGATCTCGGGACCCGCTCTCGTGAAGAGGCACTGGCACTCCCGTGTTATACTGCTTCCAAGCACATTGACGACCCCGAGTTTCTGGCTGCCCTTCGATCCGGCTTCCCTGACCGCTGCAAGGGTGTCAGCGGTCTCTCCTGACTGCGTGATCGCTATCACGAGATCGCCGCAATCGATGATCGGATCGGCATACCTGAACTCGGATGCGATCTCGACATCGACAGGGATTCTGGCAAACCGCTCGATCACATACCTCCCAAAGAGCCCGGCATGGTACGAGGTTCCACATGCGATGATCACGATCCTCCTGACGTTCGGCAGCGCTACACCGAGATCGATCCCGTCTGCCGATATTCTTCCTGAAAACGTATCCCTGATGGTGTCTGGCTGTTCGAATATCTCTTTTAGCATGAAATGCTCATAACCGCTCTTCTCTGCCGCCTCAGGATCCCATTCTATCGTTTCGATCTTCTTCTCAACAGAAACCCCCTCAAGCGTCGTGATATCGATACCGGAATCTGTTAGTACTCCGATCTCCCCATCGTTCATGAAGATGACATCTCTCGTGTACTTAAGGATCCCAGAAGCGTCAGATGCCACAAAAACCCCGCCATTCCCAAGCCCAATGACAAGGGGACTATCCTTCCGCGCGACAACGATCTTGCCCGGATTGTCAGCACTTATCACCGCGAGTGCGTACGACCCGCGAACCATCGACAGCGCGTTTCGCACTGCTGATTCGAGATCGCCGTCATAATATTCCTCGATCAGATGCGGAAGTACTTCTGTGTCTGTCTCTGACCTGAATTCGTGACCCGATTCAATCAATTTGTCCTTGATCTCTGTATAGTTCTCGATGATTCCGTTGTGGACGAGAGCGATCCTGCCTGTGCCATCAGAGTGTGGATGCGCGTTCCTGGTCGATGGCTTTCCATGCGTTGCCCACCGCGTATGCCCGATTCCGATGTGCCCTCCAAGATCAGGCGTGATCGATATCAGGTCACCGACGCTTCCTTCGGTCTTGGATGTCCGGATCTCATCATTTTCATCGTTCAGGATAGCGATTCCGGCAGAGTCGTATCCGCGGTACTCAAGTTTCTTCAAGAGATCGAAGAGAACTGGCATGGCTCCGGATGTAACGCCCGTGAAAAATTCTCCGTCTCGGACGTCGACGCCGGAGGCGTTACCGATATAACCGACAATGCCACACATCTACCTCACCCACCGCACAATCGAAAATCGATAGTCCAGCTGGAGCGTAATGGATTCCAAAGGAATCCATCGACGCCACTGCCCGAAGGGCGGGGCGTCAGCGGAATGCTTGCCAACATCCAATTTTTTCGGAGAAAAAATTGTGCCGCACATATCACATCACCAGCGCATGGGGTGGTATCTGCTTCCTGATGACAGCACCAGTCTCGATCCTGCACTCTGTTCCGACAAGCGTGCCAGCCGCAGTCGAGACGTTGCATCCGACCCTGTTACCATCGCCGAGTACGGTGCCGAGTTCGTCTGCGTGGTGCAGCACCCCTTCCAGTTCTATCATCAGATTATTTCCGCTCTCTGTGATGAAATGGCTCTCGATGAGGTTGTTCTCGCCTATAATGGAGTTTTTTATGGTGCTTCCCGAGCCTACGTATGTGTTATCAAGGATCACGCTGTTTCTGATGTATGTGAACGGCTCGATCGTGACGTTGTCTCCGATGGATGTCGACGGCGCGATGACCACATTCGGACCGATCTCGCAGTCCCTTCCGATGATCGCAGGACCTTTGATGTACGAACCTGCTCCGATGATCGAACCGCTACCAACGACCACTCTGCCCTTGATCGTACCGTCCACCTCCGCTGTTCCGTGCACCGATTCATGGATGTCCTCGAGAATCCTTGCATTCACACCGAGTAGGTTCCATGAATGTATCACATCCATCCACGTATGGTCTGTTCTGCATGCATGGACGCCATATCCGGAATCGACCATCTGCTGTATCGAATCGGTGATCCCGAACTCGCCGAGATCGGACTTAAGCGTCTCCTCGATCGCATCAAAGATATCCGGACCGAATATGTAGATGCCTGTGTTGACATTGTGGACGTCCTTGAGCGTTAGACCCTCGATGATCTTTAGAACCTTTCCACCCCTCTCCTCAACAAGCGCATATCCGGTGGCATCCGCTCTTGCTGCTGTCAGAATCGATATACCTTCCGTGTGTTTCTCTGTGAGGTCTGTAATCGTCTCTTCGCTCACGAGATTGTCCCCGTTAAGTACAAGAAATTCGCCCTCCACGAGATCCTTTACCTGTTTTATCGCGTATGCCGTACCGAGTTGCTGTTTCTGCTCCGCATATTCGATATTAACATCAAAATCCTTCCCGTTCCCGAAATAATTCATGATGCGCTCTTTTGCATACCCGACAACCATTACGATGTCTCTGATACCGCTGTCGTGCAGCGCGCGAACCACATACTCGACCGTTGGCTTGTTTGCGACCGGAAGCATCACCTTCGATCTCGTAAGTGTCAGTGGTCTGCACCGTACTCCTTCACCCGCAGCAAGAATAACCGCCTTCATCAGTGGTTATCTATTGGTCTCTGCTTTAAATATATTGCATACTCTTCATGTTGCAAGCATTCGTTTATCTGAAGCATGTTATCGATGAACATCCCTCTTCCGATATGCATCCCATGCCTCGAACAGAAGCCACAATGCGAGCACGAAGATCGCGATGCCGATTCCAGTCAGCATCCAGTTTCCTGTGTTGTAATATGTCTGGATATTCAGTACCATGGCAGCCATCGCGGTAATCATCATGAAGATCATTGGAATCAACGTATAGATGATCGGCTTCTTCGTCTGCATGAGATACAGTGTGATCACGAGCAGAGCGAGTGCTGCAAGCAGTTGGTTGGTCGTTCCGAAGACGGGCCAGAGAATCATTCCGCCTTTGCCTGCCTCCCTTGCAAGCGCAAGCGCAAGTGCGGTGAGTACGGCGATCGCACCCCCCACATACCGGTTCCCGAGGATGCTTATGTTGTAGTTGCCGCCGATCTCTCCAATCACGTATCGCTGCAATCTCGTTGCAGTGTCTATGGTGGTCATCGCAAAACTGACAACGATGACGCCAACGATCGCAATAGCGAATTCAGGCGGTATTCCACATGCTGCAACGAAATTTCCCGCGCCATCCACAAAGGCAGAGAGTTTTGTTCCGAGTCCTGCTGCCGCGCCCCAACTGGCATAATGTTTGTTCCAGAGCGTTACGGTGGCAAATCCTGCTGTGCATGCAATAATAGCCATCGTGGATAGGACGCCTTCTGCAAGCATGCCGCCGTAACCGATCATCTTTGCGTGACCCTCATTGTCCAGTTGCTTGACAGTGGTTCCTGATGACACGAGACTGTGGAATCCTGATATCGCGCCGCATGCAATCGTCACAAAGAGAAACGGATAGATCGGCGGAGCACCTTCCGGGTGTAACTGAACTGCAGGCGCAACCACGTCAGGACGTATGATCAACAGTCCGAGATACATGAGACCCATGCCGATGAAGAGTTCATGTGCGTTAATATGATCCCTCGGCTGTAAGAGCAACCAGACCGGGAGCACCGCTGCGATGAACGAGTAGAGTAGTATGATGTATATCCATGTGGTCAAACCGGAACCGAGGAACGTATCACCAAGTTCGATAGGGTAGAGTGTCCCGATGTATATCGTGGCGTACATAACGATCACCGCGATGATGGTCGGTATCAAGACGCCGGTCTTCATCCGATATACCATGTATCCAACAGCAACCGCGATGATCATCTCACAGGCTATCGGGAAGACTGTCTGTGGATACCAGTTAAACATCAGAGCGATCACAAGAGCAAAGACCGCGATCAGGATCAGGAGCAGGAAGAACATGATCAATAGAAACAGATTCCTTGCACGAGTCCCTATGATGTTCTCGGTGAGTTCGCCGATGGACTTCCCCTGATGCCTTAAAGAGATGACCAGCGAGCCGAAGTCGTGGACAGCGCCTAAGAATATCGTCCCGAACACGACCCAGAGAAACGCGGGGAGCCAGCCCCAGATCACGCCGATAGCAGGACCGACGATCGGTGCTGCACCGGCAATCGACGCGAAGTGGTGTCCGAAGAGGATGGATTTCAGGGTCGGCACGTGATCGACACCATCCTCGAATTCATGCGCGGGTGTTCTCGCAGCCGGATTTAACGCAAATATCTTTTCGGCAAGAAAGGTCGCATAGAACCTGTATGCCAGAAGAAAACCACCGAGCGATATAATCGCAAGTATCAATGCATTCATTGCACTACCTCCAGGAGTAATTATCGATTGTATTTTGGTGAGATCGCTTGCATATATGTTTTTCGGTTACCTCTGAATTTTTAATATTTAATACAAATTACAGAATTTGGAAACGCTACCAGAACTTCGATGCAAGCGACCGCTTTGCGACACAATCCTCTTCGAATGCACAGAGCTTGCACGGCGCATCCTGCATGCGGTCAGGCATCCTGCCGCTTTTGATCATCCGAACACGGTTTCGCAGCTCAAGAACCCTGCGCCGGTCCCGGGGTCTGATAACCACCTCGCGTATCTCAAAGAACCGTGCGTACTCCACAAAACCGTACTCCACGACCTGTCCGAACCGCTCTTCCACAAGCATCGCATAAGCCGTGATCTGCAGCCGGTCAGGTTTCCACACCCCGTTTTCCGGCTTATTGCCAGTCCGGATCATGTACGGCAGCACGCGGTCACCCACCCGCACCAGTTTGTCAGGAGACCCCGCTAGCCCGAGAGCGTCCGAATAGATTGCGTACTCGACCGCACACGGGGTTATCCTTGCGAGAAGTTCGTCCCTCCCGGTCTTCCGGATGACGTCCGCGATCCGGGATCCGATTGCGCCGGTATCGATGCTCTCTGCTGCGTCCCGGATCACGGAGCGATCCACACCTGCAAGTTCGGCACGGTAGATCACGGATAGGTCGTTTACGATGCGGTCAAGTTCGATCCGCAGCGCTTCTGCCGCATCTTCGCTTGCACTTGCAGCGGCGCGGTGATACGTGAGCGCAAGTTCCTTTGAGATGAGTCGGGCTACGTATCTCGCATCCACCTCCCGCCCCACAGGTTCTCGGTCATTGTGCCGGCTGCGAAAGTATACAAGGCGCGGACATCGTAGATAGGTGACGAGATCAGAGACAAGAACCGTATCAGCCATCACTGAGCCGATTTGATCGTGACGCCCTCCGCATCCGCATCCACCGAGACCAGTGTCTTCACATCACGCCCCGAGGCGCGCAATGCCTCTGCGCCTTCGCCGCGCTCGATGACCGCGACGATATCTGATACCTCGGCGCCGGCAAGTTCAAGCGCAAGGCTGACTGCTTTCATCGTACCCCCCGTACTGATCACATCATCCACGACCAGCACACGGTCTCCTTTATTGATCCCATTCAGGTACAGTTCTCCCTTCGAGTATCCTGTACGCTGATGCACGGCAATCTCATTTGGGAGGTTGTACTGCCTTTTCCGGATGACCACAAGCGGGATGCCAGTCTTCATGGAAAGAACGGTCCCGATCGGGATCCCCATCGCCTCGATGGTCACGATCTTGTCCACATCGGTATCGGCCAGTTCGATGATGCGATCCGCAACCTCTGAGAGGAGTGCAGGCGTAAGTTCGGGTACGCCGTCCGTTATCGGGTGGATGAAGTAATAATATTCACCTCGAAGCGTGATCGGCGCGTCTTTAAGCGACTTCGTGAGTATCGGAAGCATAGGCTCCATGTTGCAATGATGCTACATATTCTTTTGGGGTTGGTGGAGGTGTTCGCGGTTTTGTGGTGCTTGACCGAAATCGCTAATGCCCCGGCATCGATGCGGTAACTCGGGTAACTCGAAGTGTTTACAACCGCATTGCCAGTCTACTTCGCACCCTTGAGGATCTCCCGGATCACTTGATCCTGCGTGACCCCGATCCGCTCTGCCTCGAACGACAGGATGATCCTGTGCCGCAGGATCGGACATGCCATCGCATGGATATCCTCTTTGGATACGTAGTTGCGCCCACGAATCAGTGCTCTCGCCTTCGCTGTCAGTATAAGCGCGATCGATGCACGCGGGGATGCGCCGTATTCGAGGTTCTCCCACGTCCTGGTTGCGGTCACGATGTTGATCGCATGCGCCTTTAATTCCTCAGAGATCGGAACTTCCCTGGTCAGGTGCTGAAGCGCAATGAGCGCATCCTTGTCGATGACACGGTTCACACTCGGTTCGGATACGGATGTGTACCGATCCACGATGGTGCGCTCCTCATCAAAAGACGGATAATTCATCAGTATCTTCATCAAAAATCTGTCGAGCTGGGCTTCTGGCAGCGGGAACGTCCCTTCCATCTCGATTGGGTTCTGGGTTGCAAGAACGAAGAACGGAGCATCCAGTTTGTAGGTCTCGTTTCCAGCGGTGATCTGCTTCTCCTGCATCGACTCGAGAAACGCGCTCTGGGTCTTTGGGGATGCACGGTTGATCTCGTCCGCAAGCACGATGTTTGAGAAGACCGGACCACGTTCGAATCGGAACCGCTTCTCTCCGGCATGCTCCTCCACGATCATAGTACCTGTGATATCAGACGGCATCAGGTCAGGCGTGCACTGGATCCGGTTGAATGAGAGATCCATCGCCCTTGATACGGTGTTGATCATGAGCGTCTTTCCAAGACCCGGATAACTCTCGATAAGCGCATGTCCGTTGGAGAGCAATGATATCAGCAGATGTTCCAGAGCGTCCTTCTGACCGACGATGACCTTGCCAACCTCACCCACTATCGAGTTGATGATACTTTCGGTGTTGTGGTACATCTCTGAGAGATCAGTTTGAGATGGTTCTTCCATGCAGATACTTGTGACCTGTAGTGATATAAATAAGATGCATGACCGGCGCGGGTCAACCTGCCTCGATCCCGCCACTCCTACCCCCATCAGTGCCGCAATTACCAGAAACAACTGCGTCCGGTCGTGTTAAGATTCATCGTTAAAATATTTATACGCAATGACCTCAAGAACTCCCCCATACCAATCTCGGGATATGGCGATCTCTTTTACCGAGTTTAAAGCATCTTCGCGGGATAAACTGCCAACATCGTACAGCAAACGTATAACAAAAGCCGACGTCAGCACCTTCACATCCGCAACAGATCTCATGTATGGTAGCGCCCTGACGTCATCGGTAATGATATAGTCACAGTTGCGCGATGCCACCAACGACAAAATCTCAGCTTCACCGATGTCGATGTTTTTCAGATGCTCTGGCATCGCGGACGCCGATTGTACCGTAATGACTCCGCTTCTGACCAATCCCAAAAGATCTGTTGCAGACGTGCCATGCACATCCTCGAACCTGGCAATGTCGCCCAGTTCTTCATAAACCGTTGCCGGAATGACAAATCGGACGAATTTCGAAGCCAGACCAACGAGCCCTTTTATTTCAAGCGAGATTAGCGCACTGGTGTCCGCCGATATGGTGATCACGCAGTTAGCCCCTTTGCAACTTCATCAGCTTCCAGAAAAGACTCTAATATTGTTTCTTTATATACTTTGAGACGTTCTGCCTCTTTTGATCCGAGTAATGCCTTTAAAGACTCGTAACTTATCTTGCCTTCTGCGTATTTGGATGCTATCTGTCGCTTCACGTCCTTTAATTCGAGTTCTTCCCTGACCGAATCTGAAATCACGTTTTGCATATACTTCTGCTCGGTTTCAAAGTGTTCGCTCGCCACAGCCCCGATTTTCATATATAGATCCTCAGAAAGTCGAAGTTCTATTGATTTAACCTGCATATCCAGTCACATCCATGTAATTAGACAGATTTGTTATAAATATTTGTATTTCCGAATATCGGGGCAGGTCAATCTGCCCCGCTCCCACCACAGCTACAGCCGCTTCGTCATTGCAATCTCATCGCAATCAGGAAATTTCGGGCATTTGATGCAGCCGCTCCATACCTTGTGCGGAAGCGTCCCCTTATCCACCTCAACAAACCCGTGCCTCCGGAAGTAGTCAGGCACACGGGTAAGCGTGAAGATCGTGTCGATCCCAAGCCCCCCTGCCTCATCCATCGATGCATATAGCAGTTGCGCCCCGATCCCTTGATGGTGCGCATCCTGCCTCACAGCAAAGGATGCGATCTCTGCAAGACCGATCCAGCATACATGGAGGGCAGAGCAGCCGAGCAGCATATCGCCGCTCACACACACCGTGAAATCCCGGACATTGTCGTATAATTCGGCAAGCGATCTCGGGAGCATCACCCCATCCTCAGCGTACCCATTGATCAGTTCATGCATCTGCGGGACATCCTGCACCACCGCCTTCCGGATCAGATACGTCATGCGATTCCCCCTTGACCACTCATCACATCACCCAAATCACCTGCGCATCCGCCTTGCGATGCCGAGGATCAGCACAAAAACGCAGGCAAATACAAAGATACTCAGCAGATACTGAAAGATCGTTGATTCTACGAGTTGTGTGTTCCATTTGCTACCATCACCATCACCATCACCATCGCTCTCGTCTGCGGATTCCGGCTCTTTGTACTGCGATAATCCACTTACATACACCGAATCGTTGCCAGATATCCGATCCAGCTTTGCGATCAGGATGGTGCGGCGTTGCCCATCGATCTTCGCCGTATAAACGAACCGTTCACCGTTTCCGCTCAGTTTCTCCTGTTTGACTATCTTATCGTCTTTATACAGCGTAAGAACCGCATTGTTATCGATGATAGAGGTTGCTTCGAGTTCGTATCCTGCTTTCAAAGGTTCTCGCTCGCCTTTTTTGATGTTCATGGACACTGCACCGATCAGCGGGTAACCGAACGGCTTGTCGGGATCGCGGTACTGTTCAAGCACCATCTGAGCCGGATCACCGCCGGACAGGTTCATCGATATATTTATGATGTCGTAATCGATGCCGCCGATCTCCTTATAAAACGTGTAATCGCCGGATATGCTGGTGTTCCGGATCTCTTCGCTGCCGTTAAATATGCTGATCGCTGCATCATTCTTCCTGATGTCATCGATCGTTAGCCGATACCCCTGCTCCAGATTAAAGGTATCTCCGGTCTCGACGCTACCCTCAAGGTAGCAGATGGTAGCTTCATGCACATTTCCTGCGCAGATCGGCATGATCAGGAGTACTGCGAGTGTTATGAAAATGATGCGCTGGATTGGTCTTTCCATTATACCAATGGTTTGGTTATCCTGTTATTATGCATTGTGGCAACACTGGTTTTCTGCGATACATAGATAATAAACTACAACATACCCTACACAAAACCTCCCTGGCAGCGGGAGGGCGGCACAACGCTACATGCGCGGCAGCCTTGACAGAGGTGGTACACGATGAATGAATACATACAGATCGTAAGCGAAGGAAGAGACCTGAGCATAGAAGAGGCAGAGCGTGCCATCACAAGCATATTTACGGATGCGACCGATGCCCAGATCGGCGCGTTCCTGATCGGGATTAAGATGAAAGGAGAGTCGATCGATGAGATCGCGGGATTTGCACGCGGCATGCGCGGGGCAGCACGCACCATCGCGCCGGATGTGGCAGGGACGCTTGTCGATACCTGCGGCACAGGCGGCGATGTCCATAACACGATAAACGTGAGCACAGCAGCCGCAATCCTCACGGCAGCTGCAGGAATTCCTGTCGCAAAGCACGGAAACTACGCAATCACATCGCAGTCCGGAAGCGCGGATGTGCTGAAAGCTCTCGGCATAAGAATCGATCTCCCGCCGGAACAGGTAAAAGAATGCATCGAGAAGGTCGGGATCGGCTTTCTTCTGGCACCGGTCTTCCATCCGGCGATGAAGCGTGTCGCAGGTCCAAGAAGGGAGCTTGGCGTGCGCACCGTATTTAATATATTAGGACCGCTCACCAACCCGGCAGGTGCATCTGCGCAGGTGATCGGCGTCTTTGATCCCGCGCTCTGCGAGACGATTGCAGAGGTGCTTTCTCTCCTTGGAAGCGAGCGTGCCATGGTCGTGCACGGCGATGGCATGGACGAGATCTCGAATGTCAGCGAGACAACGATCGCATCGCTCGAAGACGGAGAGGTCTCGACGTACACTGTCAAGCCAGAGGATTTCGGGTTTGCGAGGGCGAAGGTTGGAGACATTGCAGGCGGGACTCCGGAAGAGAATGCTTCCGACATCGTATCGATATTCGAAGGCGAGGAAGGACCGAAGCGGGATATCGTGGTGCTTAATTCCGGTGCTGCGATCTATGTTTCAGGAATGGTGAGCGATCTGGAATCGGGGGTTCGGAAGGCGGAAGAGGTTATCGACAGCGGTGCTGCGCTTGCTAAGCTGCGTGAGTTTGTGGAGTTTGCGAGTGCGACCTTGACATGATGGAACGGCTCAAGTTATACTGTAGATACTATATAAAAATAAAGTTAATTGCAACGATCCCGGGAGTGGGATTGGCGGGCGGTCTGGCAAATTATCCCTTGTGAGTTCCCTTATACCCACCTGTGGATCGGCAGGACCTCTTTATAACATACGAGTTACTAACAAATGAGTTAGTGAGTTATTACATGCTCGAAGATCCGGTTTTTGGGATATGGCTTGGGATGAGATGAATGATCCGTTCCCATCTGTGTTGATGGCTGCGCCGCTATTCACTCGCGCTTCACAGATCGAAAAATCATTTACCGGAATCGATAATCTCCATCGCCACCTCTGCCGCCCGCTCGCCAGAGAGCATCATCCCGCCAAAGATCGGGCCCATCCGGTGACCTCCGGAAACAGCATTTGCTGCCATGCCGGAGACAACCAACCCGGGATACACCTCTTTTGAGAAGTCGAGAAGCGCACTCTCGCCGCGTTCAGCCCACATCGGCAGCTCGCCATGAACCTGTAAGGCGTCCGGGATCTTCTCAGAAACGATCCTGCAGACCTCGGCATCGTGCCCTGTGCCATCAATCACCACCTTCGACCGGATGGTCAGCGGATCGACATGCAGCCGTGCCGCGGCAACCGATGTCCAGTTGATTACGAGTCCCGACACACGGCGGTCTTCCCGGATCATCACGTCCTCGACGCTCATCAGGTTAAAGACCTTCGCACCAGCCCCGATCGCTGATGCGCAGGTCCTGCAGACCGATTCGATCGAATCCGCAACATAGAGCCCCTCTTCGTATTCGGTGTACGCGATCCCGAATTCATCGAGAAACCGGCGTGCTTCCGCCTGCACAACGATCCTTGGAAACATCATGCCGCCGCCCCACATGCCGCCGCCAACCGAAAGATTCCGCTCGAAGACCGCCACATCGATGCCTGATTTTGCGAGCGTGTACGCAGCAACGAGATTCGCAGGTCCTGCGCCGACGAGTGCGCAGTCGATATCGGTGCAGTCGAGGAACGATTCTGTGAATTTGGTGACGATTGCTCTGGTGATGCTGATTTCATCGATTGTCATGGTTGCCTGTTGGTAATACTGCTACTTTAACCCAACCTTTCCCGGAATCGGTTGGCTGCTGCGGCGCTGCTCCGCAGAACACAGAATACAGAATACAGAACGCAAGAACTCTGACAGGACACAAGACAATGCCGTGCCTGGTGATGTCCGTAGACGCTGATTCCATACGGTTCGTCCGCTTCAAATCATCAGTGAAATCACTATCGGGGCGACAAACGCCTCCAAAAACGCGGCTATGCCTATCAATAGCGATGTAGCCAGCACGACCTCAAGTGTTTCCATGAAAGCCTCAGCTCCGTTCTCCGGACTCCCCATAATTTTCACCCCCAGCTTTATGCCAGCGGCTGTGGCTATCGCGAACGCGATGTATTCAGGGATGCCGTGCACTGCAATAAACATTGTTGCCGTTTCTGCCGGGAGTATCCCGTAAACCAGCCCGATTATGGTTCCATTGACTATGCCGCCTGCTATGGGGGGCACCCCAAGGAAGATGCCGCTTAACCCGAGAGCCATCGCCACATTGATATTATTCGAAAAATAATATATACTATTGATCAAGGACATTGAGAGATGGGGGGCAATGAAGCTCTGCTCCCCCAAACCCACTGATAAAACCATCATGGCTTCATCGCTTAAAAAAGAGAACGAATGCCCCATATAATACCCTATGCCAATGCCAATGCCGTAAACAGAGAGAGATGCCAGAAGATATACTTTATTATTTCTGACAAAATTAATTAAAATATATGGTGATCTCGCTATGAATTCTCTCACAGTCTTGATGATCTTGATCTCTTTGTCCATCTCCTTGACTGCTACTCCGGTTCTATCGAGGAAGAAATTTAACTTGGATAGCTGTATCCATGGAACCAGAATAACTATAGAGAACAACATAAAGAGAGGCGAAAGACTGGAATTGAATAGAACCGCTATAACTTCAAAAATACCAGTGATGACGCCGTATGTCAGGGTGACAACGATCAGAATAAAGATAAAAATCAAGATAGACCCGATGTTTCCGGTAACTATATCTTTGCTCCGTTTAATCGAGCCTATTACACTCATACCCTCTATCACGATAGATTCTTCAGCAAAAAACAGTAATACCATAGCCACGAGCCACAGGATGATGCACAGTATGATTGAGAGGATGAATACTGCGATGTTGGCTGGCGGAGGGATGAATACCAGAGTGAAAAACGGCATCAAAAACAATGCAATGGAAAATATAGCCATCGATAGCCATAAGCCCATTATCCGAAATGAATATTCTTTAGCATAATATAAAAAGTTTCTGAAATCCGTTGTGGTCGTGACCCCCTGCCAGAGGTATCCGATAGTTCCTGCTTGAACCCATGCGTATAAAGCAAAGGAGACGATCACAATCACGCATAATAGGATCAAGAACATGATGGATAGGCCGATCATCTCCGGAACCAGGCATGAAAGCTCTTCTACCAACTCTTCTACTTGCGGATCGGTATCGTCCTCAAAATGCTCCTCCTCGATAATTTCAGAGATCAAATCCTGGTTTCGCTCTACAATTGGCGCAACCTCTGCCAGAAGGGGTAACGAGAGTAACAGGACGGTGAGCATAATCGCCCACCCAACCGAGGAAGAGAGCGCATTGGAGACAAGGGAGGGGATTATGAGCCCTGGAGCAGACCTTATCTGATGGAACCCCGACCTGAAGTACGAACCAACATCTTGTGTCATATTATCCTCGCTACGTAGGAAGTAGTATCCTATTATCCCGCTCGATCTACGCCTTATCTTCACGTCTCATAAAGATTGGGGGTGCTTCATAGATACCCCCATTGCACGACTGCCACCTCATGATGTGCGCCACCAGCCATACCGATCTTTGACTCGAAGACACAGAAACTCATGAGATCGTGCAGATTTGGAAGATTTTCCGGATTTGAGGGTTATACAGATGTTTCATATCTTTTTCACCAGAGAGGCATCTTTATTCACCGCATAGGCAACTTTAAATATCCGCATAACCGTTTTAGTCTTATGGAAGTCCCTTACGAACTTCTTGGCAGGTTCTTCGTCTTCTTAGCAGTTGCTATCCTTCTGACAACAGTGCTGGCACTGCTGCTCGGTGTTTACAGTTTTAAGAGGCATAAGATCGTATTTCCAAATTTCATCCTGTTCGTGCTGT
The DNA here is from genome assembly GCA_002503595.1 of Candidatus Methanogaster sp. UBA203. Taxonomy (GTDB): domain Archaea; phylum Halobacteriota; class Methanosarcinia; order Methanosarcinales; family Methanogasteraceae; genus Methanogaster_A. The sequence continues at coordinate 18,610 of DASC01000179.1, forward strand.
ATATTTTCTACTCGCCTGCAAAGTGGGTTTGCAGGGTGTTTTACATCAAAGAAGAACTCGTTGACGAGATTCTCATCGAACTTAAGAATGCGATGATGCTTGAGAAGTTCAAGCACACGAAAGAGCGGCGTGCCGTCATTCTGCCACAGTGCATGAGGCATCCGGAGTGTAGGGCGCGGTGCGACCCGATAATTGGATATGAGTGCAAAAAGTGCGGCAAGTGTGACATCGGACGCATAGCAGAAGCTGCAGAAAAATATAACTTCAAATTGTTCGTTGTGCCGGGCGACAGTTTCGTAAGGAAGATTATGCAGTCCTACAGACCTCATGCGTGTCTCGGTGTGGCGTGTTACAACGAATTAGCAGAGTCGATGCAGGATGTCTCGAAGGCCGTACCGGTTCAGGGAGTCCCTCTGCTGCGGGACGGCTGCTACGACACGAGGGTGGACGTGGACGAGGTGATCAAGAAGATGGAGATGTGTTGTGATGTATAACCTGATCGGGATTGCGATATCGGTAATCATAGTCGTATCCGTCGTTCTGGCGCTGTTGGCTCTGCTCATCAGCCGGATCAGTCTTAACAGGAATGTCTGGCTTGCCGGGGTCTTTGCAGATATCCTCGATTTCTTCTATCTCCCGATCAAAGCAGTCTTTCAGAGGTTCGCAGATACGAGAACGCTCGATACATGGATGGTATCGCTCAAGAACGTGGCACACAGGTCTGATTTTGCAAAGACAAAGTACCGCTTGCTGCTCACCCCGCACTGCTTGCGATCGCTCGACTGCCCTGCGCCATCGACACGCTTCGGGATCGAGTGCAGATCGTGCGGCAGATGCGTCTTTTCAAAGATGAAGGAGGACGCAGAGCGGTTTGGCTACACACTATACATCATTGCAGGTTCATCGTATGTCCGCCACATCGTACAGAAGGAGTCGGTAGACGGCGCGCTCCTCGTGGCGTGTAACTACGAGTTAAACAAGGTCATGCGGTCGCTCAAACGCAGGAAGATCGTGACTTATGGTGTTCCGCTTCTAACAGATGGCTGCTACAATACCGAGGTGGATTATGAAAACCTGATAGCGGTGCTGGAGAGTTTTGGCGCGCCCCTTCAGGTAACCACCGCAGCCAATCCGAAAAATCCTGAAGCATGACGTTCCGGGTGGATTCTAAATCATATCCACAAAATAATGGTGCAGCCGCGTATCTGCCACCATCTCGGGGTGGAATGCGAGCGCAAGCGCGTTACCCTGCTGCGCGGCAACGGGGTACTCCCCCAACCTCGCAAGTGGGGTAACATCATCGCCGCACCGCACGATCGCAGGCGCACGGATAAAGACCGCTGGAAACGATCCCGCTACGACCGGGATGTCAATTAACGTCTCGAATGACTCGTGCTGGCGCCCATACGCGTTTCTCCTGACTTCGATATCCATTATGCCGAGCAATCGCTGTTTTATCCTTGTTGTCTGGCAATCGCCATGCTTCGCAAGGAGCACGAGACCCGCGCAGGTGCCAAGTATCGGCACGTTCAAAGCAGATGCGTTCCGAACCTCTTCGGCGATGCCCTCCTTCCACATAAGCCGCGCAAGCGTGGTGCTCTCCCCGCCCGGAAGCACGATGGCATCGCAATCCGAAACGAGTCCGCTCTGCCGTATCAGGAGGATCTCGCCACGGTCGTTTCGCTCGGCAAGCGTGCGTTCCAGCGCATTCACATGCTCTGCAACATTTCCCTGAATCGCAATGACGCCGATCTTCATTCATCCTTAATTTTAGGAGAGATCGGATAAACGTTTCGACGGATTCGGCTGCCCGGGTTTGCGCTGTGTTGGTGCATGGGGTAATCCCCTCTCTTTTTATCACCCCGTACCCCTCACCGGAACATACACCGGAAAGAGTTATGCAGCCTGCCAGAAAGAGATATGATAGCCCACCTGTAAGGACAAACAAGGAGAACACAATGATAGAGATTGATGACGAACCCATCGAAAGGATGATTGCACTGGGATCGGGGAGTAATGCCAGTGATCAGGAGATCAGGAATGCCGTCAAGGCGCTTAGCATAAAGACGACACTGACGCTTGACGAGATGGTAGCCGTCTTTAAAATGTATCATAAGGACTGTAGTGACAGCGAAATCGCAGTATCGCTTGGTGATCGGAAGAAGATGCGCAATGTCGAGCGGGTAAGGGTCAAGTGCGGTCTGTTCCGGTGGCGGGATTTTGAGACGCCATTCGACATCAACGAGTTCATCCGTGCGGTTGACGACGGCATGACCGATGCCGAGATCGCAGCGATGTTTGGCGCAGGCAAGTCGACGATACGCACCTACCGGCAGGTGCTCGACTGGCACGAGGTGTACGGTGCGCCAGATATCCCGGTGAACGGATAACCTTATTAGTACCATCCATGCAATATCTGATTGCGGGCTAGCCCGGGTAACCCGACGTCACCTGTAACCCGAAACCGTCGATATGCGGGGGGCGAAGCCAATGGAAGACATATCAAACGCTATTTAAGATCGGATGTCCAACAATGAATCTCCGTCCTGCGGGGATGGCGTTGGTAGTGGAGTCTGCCGGAGGGCAGGTTTGCTATCTCTGCTGCGGAAAACGGTTTAGGCCCGGAAGGGAGCGGACAACACCGCAGACGTTTCATCGCTTGTAGGGTCGCGGAGAGGAGGCGGGTTTCCGAACCACTGGATAGCGGGCGGGTGGCAACCATTGGCGCGCTCGCAATGTTCTTATGACCGGGGCAAATCCAAATGATCCGCGCGATATTCTTCGGATCGATCGAGATGGGATGAGTTTTGTGAAACCCGGTCACCGGGGAACTGTCACACCATCTGGTGCTGATAAGCCCCGCTCACGAGGGGTTTATAGGGGGTGGGTTCTGATTTATCCAGCATGGAACGAGGAGGGCTCTGCCGCGATCGATGCACGAGTTTGCTGCTGGCTGAGTACATGCAAGACAGGGGTGCAGCCAGACCGAATGCAAAAACGCTATGTACAGGATATGTACTTAAGTCCGGGGTTTGGTGACTGCATGCGATAAGCGAATTGCGCATCCTCTTTACTTCAAAATTACAGGTATGAATTATAGGTTTTAATTCTGCATCTAAAGTCCTATTGCAAAGTCTGCTATCATTTAAAAATAGCACCACCAAAACTTTAAATATGACTATGGTCATGTATGACTATAGTCATAGTAAACTACAATAATTATCGATCGAGAGGATGATGACATGTCTCTGCGCGAGAAAAAGAAAATAGAAACAAAAAATAGGATTTTTGAGGTATCAGGAAGACTAGTTAAAGAAAAAGGGTTTGAAAATACGACTGTTGATGAAATTACAACAGAAGCGGGGATAGCCAAAGGCACATTTTTCAATTATTTCCCGACTAAAGAGGCACTCCTCCTATACTTCGTAGAACAAAAGGATGAGTTAATTTATAATCTGATTGAAAATGAAACGAAAAGAAGTATTCCTACAAAGGAAAAGATAAAGAATTTACTGGTCCGTCTGGCAGAAAGCTATGAAAAGGATAAAGAACTTACAAAACTATTAATCTTTGAATACAGAAGATATATAGGATATTCTGGTTTGAAACCCGGTGAAGATAAAAGTAGAAGCCACCGCCTTAACAAAATTCTACACGATTTACTTGAAGTCGGTGTAGAGAAGAGAGAAGTGAAAAGCCATATTGAAGTAAAGAAAGCAGCCGAAATTCTAACTGCCGTCTATTTTCATTCACTAATAGTGTGGTTGAAATCGGAGAGCTGTTTCTCCTTTTCTATGGACATATCCGGAAAGATAGATCTGTTATTCGAAGGTATCGGGGATTGAATACAATGATTGCAATACAAGTTGAAAATCTGACTAAACGGTTCAACGGACTGATTGCTGTAGATAACATTTCATTTAGCATAAACAGTGGCGAAGTCTTCGGTTTGCTTGGCCCCAACGGAGCGGGTAAAACGACAATCATAGCCATGCTTTCAACAATGTTGAAGCCAACTTCTGGCAGCGCATCTGTGAATAACTTTGATATATTAAAAAATGAGGATGATGTGAGAAAATCTATCGGTATCGTCTTTCAGGACCAGAGCCTGGATGAGGAACTGACTGCTTATGAGAATATGGATTTTCACGGGAGACTTTATCGTATCCCTAAAAAAGTACGGCAGAAAAAGATCATAGAACTTTTGAAGCTTGTTGAATTGGAAAATAAAAAAAACAATCTCGTAAAAACGTTTTCCGGGGGAATGAGGCGGCGCCTGGAGATAGCAAGGGGGTTGTTGCACGAACCAAAAGTGCTGTTCCTGGATGAGCCAACTCTCGGTCTTGACCCACAGACAAGAAACCGCCTCTGGGAGTATATCGAGAAATTGAATAAGGAGAAAGGCATCACAGTAATTCTCACCACCCATTATATGGAAGAAGCGGACAGGCTTTGCGATAGAATGGCAATAATAGATAAGGGAAAGATAATTGCACTGGATACTTCCGAAAAACTTAAAGAAGAGATCGGCGGGGATGTTATCACAATTAAATCCCCTGAAAGAGACCGTCTTTATTCTAAAATTAACACATTATCCTGGGTTAAACACGCAGAGCCCCATGACAATTCTGTTACAATTAGTCTGCAAAATGCAGAAAAGCACGTTGATGAGATTGTTAATCTTGCATCCGGTAACGGAATTGCCATCGATTTTATTTCAATTCACAAGCCCACCCTTGAAGACGTCTTTTTGCACTATACAGGCAGGACTATAAGGGAAGAAGAATCCGGCACCAAGGACCAAATGCGAATGATGCGTAGAATGGGGAGATAAAAATGGACATTGTGTATACTATCTGGTTAAGGAATATGAAGCGTTACCTTCGCTCCAAAAGCAGGATTGTCGGCAGTTTGGGGATGCCTGTTTTCTTTTTACTTGTGCTTGGCTTTGGTCTAAATTCAGTTGTAAGCCTTCCCGGCATGGGGCAGGGTTATATAGGATTTATCATTCCGGGCATCATTTCTATGAGTGTCCTGTTCACCTCAGTGTTTTCAGGTATCCAGATAATATGGGATAAGCAATTCGGATTCTTAAAAGAAACGTTAGTTGCACCGGTCTCAAGATTGGAGATTATGCTGGGACAAACATTTGGCGGAGCCACAACCTCTGTTATCCAGGGGATTATCATACTCGTTCTGTCATTGTTCATTGGTTTGAATATTACCAGCATAGCGGGATTTTTGGTCGCATTTGTGTTTATGTTGCTCATAGGGCTTTCTTTCACCGCTTTTGGCATCGCCATCGCATCGAAAATGGAAGACATGCACGGTTTCCAGCTTATCATGAATTTCGTGATATTTCCCATATTTGGACTTTCCGGGGCGTTATTCCCTATAGACGGCCTGCCATCATGGTTAAAGTCGCTTACTATGTTAGACCCGTTGACATATGGTGTTGAAGGAATAAGGTATGGTTTATTAGGAACTTCTCAAATAAATCCATTCTTCAGCTTTGTTGTGCTCACAGGATTTACCGTTTTTATGGTAGTTTTGGGGGCTTATTTATTCAGGAAAATTAATGTATAATAATGAAAGAACCCAGGCATATTGTAAAGAGAATCCCCTTACTTGCCGGTATGTGCATATCTTCCAAGCAGTCTTAACGATTTTTACATGAGGTAATTACTATGAGTGTCAAGACTGATCAAAATACTATTCCATATAACTATAAATGGACTGCTCTATCTGTAACGTCTCTCGGAATGCTTCTCGGGATACTTAATGCAAGCACCCTGATAATCGCACTTCCAACGATGATGGTGAAATTGAACACTGACCTTTTAGGGATAATGTGGGTGCTGATCAGTTACACCCTTCTCATCACAATACTCGCACCTGCATGGGGTCGGCTTGCTGATATCCATGGGCGAAAAAAGCTGTATGTTTACGGACTGGCAGTGTTTACAATAGGTTCATTGCTCTGCGGCATTGCAGCTAATATAAGCCAGCTTATCGCTTTTAGGGTAGTGCAAGCTGTGGGGGGGTCTATGCTCGTGTCTAACGGCACCATAATAGTAGCTGATGCTTTCAAACGAAATGAAATGGGAAAAGCAATGGGCATCCTCAGCATGGTAATGGCAGCAGCCTTTGTTGTGGGTCCGATACTGGGCGGATTCCTCACAATAATTAACTGGCGTCTGAATTTCTTTATTAATGTCCCGATAGGAATAGTTGTCACAATATGGGCGCAGCTCAAACTAAAAGATGTTGCAGAGCTGCCAAAAGGTGAAACATTCGACCTTAAGGGAATGGTCTTATTCACCATTGCCTTCATCACGTCTATGATATACATCACTGCAGGGTTTATCATTGGTTTAACATCGCTTCCAATGATTCTGGCGCTTATTATCGCGATTGTAAGTTTTGCGATCTTCCTGCGTGTCGAAAGAAGAGCAGTTCATCC
>DASC01000179.1:25139-28950 GCA_002503595.1 Candidatus Methanogaster sp. UBA203
TTTTTTCCAGGGACCAAGAGGATATGACCCGCTTATGGCAAGCATACTCATAATTCCCCTCGTAATCGGTCTTGCGATAACAGGTCCAATCGGTGGTGTACTCTCTGACAAATATGGCTCAAGGATTCTCAGCACTATCGGATTGATTATATCCCTTGTCGGTTTGCTTGGTCTTGCGACGATGCATTACAATACGCCTTACTGGATACTTGCAACATGGATGTTCATCAACAGTTTCGGCTCAGGACTTTTCCAGGCTCCGAATACCAGTGCGATCATGTCGTCAGTGCCTCCTGAGCGGCGTGGTGTGGCTTCATCCTTAAGGGCATTTTTCAACAGTGCGGGTATGGTGCTGAGTATGGGGATAGCTTTTCCACTTATCATAGGAACCATCTCTATTACTGAGATGATGGACATGTTTGTTGTGGGTGGAGCAAACATGCCTGTGGCTGTGCAGGAAGCCTTTACCGCCGGCATAACCAACGCATTTATTTTGTCTTCCATCCTAACCGTACCTGCGATAATTGTTTCGGCAATGAGGGGGAAGAATAGGGATTAACAATTCGGATTCTTAAAAGAAACGTTAGTTGCACCAGTCACAAGAACCTCTATTATCCAGGGGCTTATTTATTCAGGAAAATATTGCATGAACGTTGTAGGATTTGTAGGAAGTCCAAGAAAGGGCGGCAATACTGATAGTTTAGTCAATGAAATATTGAGTGGTGCAGCAGATAAGCATCAATTTCCGGATTGAAAAAGGAAGAAGCTCTAAAAGTAGAAGATAATCGGAAAGAGATTCGATTAAAATAATATTTGGTGCCTTCTATTCCAATAAATCCTTATGCACCCCTCTTGATGCCTTGCTTTTCCAAAACGGGGTCATTGACGAGTATACAAAGCGCGGTCAGACGTGTTTTTACGAGGTGGTACGATCAGAGCCATATTCAAGTTACAGCGTCTGCCACCCCCTGTTTCGAATATCTGAAAACAGATGAGCCGTAACCCGGGCACACGCAATATGACAGTCCCCGCATCGAGAAAAAATTAATACCTCTCACCCCCTGCTATTTTACGCAGCAATGAAAAACATCATCATCAAAGGAGCGCGGGAACACAACCTCAAAGACATCACCGTAACGCTCCCGCGGGACAAACTGATCGTGATAACCGGCGTCTCCGGCTCTGGCAAGTCAACGCTTGCATTCGACACGATCTACGCCGAGGGGCAGCGGCGTTACGTCGAGTCGCTCTCTGCGTACGCCCGCCAGTTCCTCGGTCTGATGAGCAAGCCAGACGTCGATACGATCGAGGGACTATCGCCTGCGATCTCGATTGAGCAGAAGACGACCTCCAAGAACCCGAGGAGTACTGTGGGCACTGTGACCGAGATCTACGACTACCTGCGCCTGCTCTTTGCAAGGATCGGAGTGCCGCACTGCCCGGTCCACGATGTCAGGATCGAGTCGCAGTCGCCAGAGCGGATAGCAGACACGATCGCATCCGAATGGGGCGGATCCGGGGGGTCAGGCGGATCAGACAAATTAGACAAATTAGACAAATTAGACGGATCCGGCGGGATGATCACGATCCTCGCTCCGGTCGTCAGGCAGAAGAAGGGCACGTACCAGCAACTCTTCAAAGACTTAAACAGCGAGGGATACGCACGTGTCAGGGTTGACGGGACGATCCGCAGGACCGACGACGCGATTGTGCTTGAGCGGTACGTCAAACACGACATCGAGATCGTGATCGACCGGCTCAGGGTGAGTGACCGATCACGCCTCGCCGAATCCTCGGAAAACGCGCTTCTGTGGTCTGACGGGCTTATCATCGCGGTGGGTGAGGACGAAAGCGAGCGGGTCTACTCTGCGAGTCTTGCCTGCCCGATCTGCGGCATCTCCTTTGAAGAATTGGAGCCGCGAATGTTCTCGTTCAATAGCCCCTTTGGCGCGTGCGAGGAGTGTAACGGCATCGGCATCAAGATGGAGTTCGATCCAGACCTGATCATCCCTGACATGGGGCTTTCCATGGCTGACGGGGCTATCGCGATGTACCGCAACTTCCTTGACGGCTACCGCGTGCAGCAACTCGCGGCTGTTGCCGGGCACTTCGACTTTGATATCTTCACACCCATCAGCGACCTGTCAGAGGCGCAGTATGGTGCGCTGATGTACGGATCGAGTGAGACTGTAAAGTTCGATATGACCATGAAAAACGGGGATGCATACTGGTCGCACAAAGGGAACTGGGAAGGGCTGCTTCCGCAGGCAGAGCGGCTCTACAGACAGACCAAGTCAGATTACCGGCGGCGGGAGCTTGAGAAGTTCATGCGGATCTCTGCCTGCCCGCGATGCAAAGGAAAGCGGCTCAAGGAGAAGGTGCTTGCAGTTCGGATCGGGGGCAGGTCGATTGTCGATGTGACCGACCTTTCGATAACGAACTGCATCGAGTTCTTTGAGAATCTTCGCCTGACCGACAAAGAGAGCGAAATTGCGCATCAGGTGCTAAAAGAGATCCGATCACGGCTGGATTTTCTTGAGAAGGTGGGTCTTGGCTACCTCACGCTCTCACGCAGAGCGGGCACGCTTTCAGGCGGCGAGGCGCAGCGGATCAGACTTGCGACCCAGATCGGCTCCAACCTGACCGGGGTGCTCTACGTGCTCGACGAGCCCACGATCGGGCTTCACCAGCGAGACAACCGCAAACTGATCGATACCCTGAAAAAACTCCGCGACATGGGAAATACTCTCATTGTGGTCGAGCACGACGAGGAGACGATCAGGCAGGCAGACTATGTCGTCGATATGGGTCCTGGCGCAGGGCTTCATGGTGGGGAGGTCGTGGCAGAAGGGACTCCTGCTGAGATCGAACGAAACCCGGACTCGCTGACCGGCAGGTATCTCTCAGGAGACCTGATGATCGAGACTCCGCGAAAAAGGAGACAGGGCAGCCAGTATGTCAGGATTCTCGGCTGCCGGGAGAATAACCTGAAAGGTATCGATGTAAAGATCCCGATCGGTCTTCTCACGGTTGTTACAGGGGTTTCAGGGAGCGGAAAGTCAACGCTCATCTACGACACCCTCTATAAAGCCCTGACAAAAGAGATCTACGGGTCCAGGGTGATGCCGGGTGCGTTTGAGGACCTCGTCTTCGATTCTCCGATCGATAAGGTCATCGTGATCGACCAGAGCCCGATCGGGCGGACGCCCCGCTCCAACCCTGCAACCTACACCAAGGTCTTTGACGAGATCAGAAAGGTCTTTGCAGGGACCAAGGAAGCGAAACTGCGTGGATACAAACCCGGGCGGTTCTCGTTTAACGTCAGGGGCGGCAGATGCGAAGCGTGCCAGGGTGACGGGCTCATCAAAATCGAGATGAACTTTTTGCCCGACATCTATATCGAGTGTGAGGAGTGCGAGGGCACGCGTTACAACAGGGAGACGCTCGAAGTGAGGTATAAGGGCAAATCGATCGCAGACGTCCTCGGCATGAGTGTCGAAGAGGCGGCTATACTCTTTAAGAATATCCCATCCATCAGGAACAAGCTTGTCACCCTTTCAAGGGTCGGTCTCGACTACATCAAGCTGGGGCAGAGTTCGACGACGCTATCAGGCGGGGAAGCCCAGCGGATCAAACTGACACGGGAACTCTCGAAGAGGGCGACCGGACGGACGATTTATCTCCTTGACGAGCCGACGACCGGGCTTCATTTCCATGACGTGCAGAAGCTCATCACTGTGCTAAACGACCTGGTCGCAATGGGAAACAGCGTTGTTGTGATCGAGCACAACCTCGATGTCGTCAAGTCTGC
>DASC01000179.1:29077-31755 GCA_002503595.1 Candidatus Methanogaster sp. UBA203
AAGGGCACCTGACAACGACACACCCTGCCCCAAAACATCAGGTTTAGGAACAATGGTTTACAATCACAGAACTTCTGCGTCAATCTTCAGCGAAATTTGCTGTCCATTCCGGCTTCTCTGGCGGATTTGAGTCCAGAAGCTCCCTCCATGCCTCGTCTGTGAGCCGGTCATCCATCGGCTGCTTAAACTCGTAGTAACTCATGACCGGACCAGCGCCCACAAGGATTCTTCCGTCAGGGAGTTTGTATGCAACAACGACCAGATCGACGTAGCCCACACCCTCCTCGAGAACCTGCTCTGTATTGCCATCGGTATGCACATCAGCGACGATTGTTGTCTTCTTCGCCTTATCATCGACATCGGCGATGACGCCACCCAAATTGTCACCGAAATTCTTTATGAAATCGTAATCGTCCTCGAAAAGTTCCTCGTTCTCAAGTTCCTTTGACGAGATGTTGACAAGTCTCGCAAGTATCCGCTCGAGGTTTTCCAGTCTGTGCTTTGATGAAGCGTCCAGAACATCCATCTCGGTAAGACCGCTGTTCGTCATCCTTGTTAGCGCAAGCAACCGGTTGTAGAACTCGGGAACCGGCTCAACGTATCCGACGACTGGTTTCTCTTCGGGGGGCATGGAAGTCCCTACCATCGTGTAACTCTGTTTGGCATAGAGGATCGTGTCGTGCCTGAGTTCTGCCCATGATGCCAGAGCCGTGGTCAGTTCCTTGTCCTGCCATGCATCGGTCTGCATGAACGTCGGGTAGCCCGCGCCGTGGTCATCGAGCAGTGGCTTTAGCGCGAATAGCCACGACCAGTAGAGGTTTTTGTTCCACTCTGCTGTATCAAAGGAGTCAAACTCATCCTCCAGCGCCCCATACTGGCGGTCATATTCCTTGTAATTGGAATCGTCCAGTTCGTCCAGAAGTTCCCTCGATCGATCCGATCCAAGGAGCGCCATGACATCGAGACCGCGGGGAAATCCCCTGACCGATCTTCCGGCACCATCGATGATAAATGTAAACGGCTTTTTTCCATCTCCCTGATAGATGTCTGTATATACGCCGACAAGGTTCGTGAACATATACGAATCAGGGATGAACCGCTGCCCCATCAACCTGAATCCTGCGGTGTTGTTTATGCACTGGTCCGCCTCTTCCGAGGTGAATGCCACACAATTTCCGGTCCCGCCGTAGATCTTTGGCGATCCGTACTCTGTAAGTTTTACTTTCAATTCCCCAATCGTCTCGTCATCCAGGTTATCCGGATCAAATGAACCTCCGAAAACCGAGTTTAATGCAGCGATGTACTCATAAGGACCCAGATCATCAGAGAGCCCCACATAAAAAGCGGTTACCGAATATATCCGGTCCCACTTGTCCAGCAGTTCTCCATCGTTGGCGAATTCGGATGCTATCAGGCAGGCGCCCGTCGTCTGGATTCGTGCATCGTATCGTGAGATGAGACCTTCCTTGTCATAAGGGTCGGTCGTTCCCGGCGGTATCGCATCCGAGCCTTTGAGGAGCATGCTCACCCTGCCGTACCACATAAACGCTCTGAAATAGTTCTTTAATTTTTCCGATCTGGTATAGTGCCCTCTCGGGACATACTGGGAGTAATCCTCATTGTAAATGAAGATAGGGGACTCTGTAAATCCGGAATGCGCGTCTATCAACTTTAATTCGGCTTCGACATCGTCCCTGACATAAGACGGGACCTCAAAACTGTAACGTGCCAGGTCTTCTTTTTTGAAGTAAGCATCGGTGCATTCCCATTCGTTCTCACTCTGGCAGACCTGCTCCGGCTTTGGCTTTAGCAGACTCAGACCAACTGAAAAGTAGGCAACATTCCTCCTTGACGCCTCTTTCAGATCCCCATCGGAATTTTTGTATGATTCCATCGAACTGTCCAGCAATTGCTCACTGATCGCCCAGACGAGGTCATAAAATTCCCTTTCCTCGATCTGCCGCAGCGTCTCATCGAACTGGATATGATAGAGGTGCAGCAGCGAATCGGTGGTGACGAAGATCGGTATCTCGCCATCAGCAAGCGTCTTATACGGCTGGACGATATCCTCTTCCTTCTGGTCGAAAGGATTGCCTATGACAGCGAAGCCGTTTTTTTCCAGCAGACTCAAGGCATCGTCACTGAGCTGGATTTCTCCGGAGAACGGATCATAGTTTGAGATCTGATTCATCTGCAAGGGCAGATCGTATTGCGGAGCGTTCAGAGCGATGTCCAGTGGATCCAATGAGTAATGCTTAGCAAAATCCAGCTTTTCTGCGGTGGTGCTGGATAGATCGATCGGTTCAGTCTTCAGAACCGGCTTTTCCGGTTGAATGGGTTCCTGTGGCTCCTGTGATTCATCTGGCGCTTGATCGACGCAGCCACCAATGATCATCGAAACAATCAGAATGATGATTATCGAACATATGCCCCTCATAGTGATCCCAATGCGCTTAGCGCTTCATAAGCTTTTTGATGCAACATGTTTTGTGTGGATTCCGGGCACTTCTGAAAATCAAGTGATTTATCGGCTCTCTGGTAATTCGCGTTGCATGCACTTTTTCACTCTTCCAGAGGGCCCGTTTATGGTAATGCGGTGTCGACATTCTCAAGATCGAGCATCGACGCCTTCGGCATTAAGGAAGATTAAACCACATAGAGCACAGAGGATCACAGAG
>DASC01000156.1:0-1878 GCA_002503595.1 Candidatus Methanogaster sp. UBA203
CTTATACGGTAATGCAGATCAGGGTAATGTTGAATAGCAATATATCAGGATTATGGTAAATATGCTGCTGAACCGTAAGGTTTAAATAACATAACAGTACAATATAACATATATGCGAGCGGATTTTTGAAAAAAAAATTCTTTTTTAGCCACTAACCCCACACCCCTCAACCATACTCCCCGCTCGCATGCCTCCCTATAATTTGTTGACGATTCTGGTCTGTATCACGCTGCCGCCCATATCACTCCAGCAGCCCTTCAGTTCATGTATCTGGTCGCGCCCGACAAGTGCAGTATACGCTGATCCGGTTCCTGAAAGACCCACTCCCGAAACCCCGAGCTTTAGCGCGCTCATCGCAATCTCGGTATCGAATCCGAGAGCGGCACAGTACAGCAACCCATTAAGTGTCATCGCATTCTCAAAATCATGATTGAGCGCAAGCCGATACGCCACCTCCACAAGCGGCGCAATCGCCTTTGACCGGGTGACATCCGTATCCGCGGTGAACGCTTTCTCCTCTGGCAGGTAAATCAGCACATCGGATTCGTAAACGAGCCGCTCCACCAGTTCCATGTTGCGATTGTCAGTGATCACGATCCCGCCGAACGCTGAAGCGCACGCATCATCAAAAGCGCCTGTTATCGTGACGCCGGCATCGAGTGCAGCGCGAACGCCCATCGAAATAACCTCCATCAGCGGCAGCGTCTCCCCGATCGCATCCAGCGTTGCAAGTACCGTTGCATTGGCAGCAGCAGAACTGCTCTTCAGACCCCGCGCGATCGGTATCTCGCTTCTGGTTGTGACGACGCCGTCGCACCGGTATCCGAACCGATCCAGCACAAGAGAGACGCACCGCGTTATAAGCGCTGTGTCAGCGGTATCAGCGTTCTCGATCCTGCCTGTGATCCTGCCAGCATCTCCGGCTCCGGCATCCGAGCATTCATCCAGTTCAACGTCTGCCGTGGTCTTGAGATCGATGCAGAAAGCCGCGCCCTTCCAGATCGCAATCGCATTCACGATCGTGCCCGCTCCGTTTGCGCATCCGTGTCCGTGCATGGCAGTATATCACACCGAACCTGTATTTATGCTTCGCACAGGAGCGAGAGCGATTCGACATATATTCATCTTGGCACTGTCGATTGCTCCGAAAATAGTCATGCCCTTAGATTCTACCGCAGAGTGCGCAGGGCCGCGCAGAGCCGCGCAGGGGGTTGAAAGCGGTCTCGAAACTCTGCACCCTCCGCGTTCTCTGCGGTGATAAATCACTTGATTTCAGACAGTGTCATTCATCCTGATCCGGCAGGAGCAGGAGATCCGCCCCTTTTCATCTGCACAACATCAACCCCAGCCTCTGCAAAGAACTCGATCGCCATAGTATCAGGGTACGCATCTCTGAACACCACACGAACGATATTTGCATTGATGATCATCTTCGCGCAGAGTATGCATGGCTGGTGCGTGCAGTAGATCGTTGCGCCTTTTGTGCTCACGCCGTGCAGCGCAGCCTGTATGATCGCATTCTGCTCGGCATGGACTGCTCGGCAGATCTCGTGCATCGTTCCCGATTCGATATTCTCCTGATCCCTGATACACCCGATATCAAGGCAGTGCTCAAGGTTTCTGGGCGCGCCGTTGTAGCCGGTAGATATGATGCGCTTATCTCTTACGATCACTGCGCCTACGTTGTTTCGCAGGCAGGTCGATCTGGTCGCAACGACCTCTGCGATGTTCATGAAGTATTCGTCGATGGTTGGTCTCATGGGATTCCGGGTAGTCGATTCTTGAATCGTTTGAATCTGTTTATCGCAGTAATCTCTTCTTCATGGTCTTTAAAGCACTTGTCTGCAACCCTGTACTTGCAGTCGCCACACAGCTTC
>DASC01000156.1:1931-8612 GCA_002503595.1 Candidatus Methanogaster sp. UBA203
GTTAAATCAGATAGTAACATGATGCTGATAGCATACAAATACCGGATGTATCCGGATGAGAGGCAAAGAGAAATGTTTCTCAAACATATTGGAGCGTGCCGCTTTGTATACAACCTATCACTCGAACGGAAGATCAAGGCATATGAGACTGATAAAACCACCTTATCGTGTTACAATCTCAATGCTATGCTGCCAGACCTAAAAAAAGAGTTTGAATGGCTCACAGAAGTCAATTCACAATCGTTGCAACAAACAAATAGAAATCTCGATTCGGCGTTCACACGATTTTTCAGAGAAAAGAAAGGGTTTCCAAAGTTCAAATCAAGAAAGAACCCATTGCAAACATTTGGTATACCACAACATTATAAAGTGGATTTTGATAACAACCGGGTGAAACTCCCTAAAATTGGGTGGATCAAAACAAAGTTGAGTAGACAGTTCAATGGTATTTCAAAAACTGCAACGGTTTCCATGACTGCAACCGGTAAGTTTTTCATAAGCATACTGGTAGATGATGGCAGAGAAACACCAGAAAAAGAACCTTTTGGATATGATAGTACTATAGGACTCGATGTAGGTATAACAGACTTTGTAACGATGTCTGATGGTACTAAAATCGATAATCCGAAGTTCTTGAGAGGTTCTATCCAACGGTTGAATGTATTGCAGAAGAGGGTAAGCCAGAAAAAGAAGGGATCGAAAAACCGAGATAAGGCAAAGTATCAGGTAGCAAAGCAACACGAAAAGATCACAGACCAGCGCAAAGACTTTCTACATAAAGTATCGAGTAAAGCAGTAAGCGATAACCAAGCAATTGCTATAGAAACTCTCAATGTTGCTGGTATGATGAAAAACCATTGCCTTGCGCAAGCGATTGGCGATGTGTCCTGGAGCGAGTTTTTCAGACAACTTGAATATAAATGTGAGTGGTATGGAAAAACTCTGTTGAGGGTCGGACAGTTTGAACCGTCCTCAAAGATATGCAGCGTTTGTGGATCGATCAATGACGATCTGAAACTGTCTGACCGTGAATGGACTTGTGCAGGATGCGGCACATTCCATGATCGAGATGTAAACGCAAGCATCAACATAAAGAAATTCGCCCTTCAGGATCAAAACCTGATTGGTGTAATAGCACCCGGGGGCACCGGGGAGGAGCCTGTTGGAGATGTCATCGATGGATGAATCAATGAATCAGGAAGGATTCCTCGCTTTAGAGCGGGGAGGATGTCAACATCTCAGGAGGTGTATGGAATCATGAGCTTACAGGAACGAATCTTCGCTGGAAAAGGGGATATCAAAGCAGATCTTGCGCTTACCGGTGGCAAGATCGTCAATGTCAATACGAAAGAGATCCTTAAAGGAGATGTCGCGGTAAAAGATGGAATCATCGTCGGTATCGGCGACATCTCAGACAAAATCGGAGATGACACGAATACGATCGATATAACCGGAAAGTTCGTCTCTCCGGGCTTGATCGATGGACATGTCCATTTCGAGTCCAGTATGCTGACACTCACCCATTTTGCAATGGCAGCGATCAGACACGGCACGACCGGGCTGGTCATCGATCCGCACGAGATCGGGAATGTTCTTGGGAAATGGGGTGTAGAACTTGTTCTATCAGAGATTGAGGATCTGTCGTCCAGTGTTTTTGTCATGGTTCCCTCCTGCGTCCCATCATCAGACCTCGAGACATCAGGCGCAGTAATGGACGCGCCCACCGTATCGAGTCTGCTGTACAACGATCACGTGATCGGGCTTGGCGAGGTGATGGACTTTCCGGGTGTGCTCGATGCCGATCCTGAAAAACTTGATATGATCGAGGAGGCGCTGGTTCTCGGGAAGCGGGCGGACGGTCACTGTCCCGGTATGGCTGGAAGCGATCTCGCGGGATACCTCTGTGCAGGCATATCGAGCGATCACGAGTCCTTGATGTACGAGGAAGCGATCGAAAAGGCGCGGATGGGGATGGCTGTGATGCTGCGGGAGGGTTCTGCTGCGAAGTGCCTCCACGAGTTCATACCGCGGCTCGTTGATGACGGGATCGACCTCGGCAATTTCTTCTTTGTAACAGATGATCGGCACCCGGGGGACCTGATCCGGGGGTATATGGATGTGCTTGTGAGAACCGCGATCGATCTCGGTATCCCTCCGGTCGATGCGATATCGATCTGCACGATCAACGCTGCAAGGCATTACCGGATCGATCACCTGATCGGATCGGTCAGCATCGGGCGGAAGGCAGATCTCGTGGTGCTGAGCGATCTCGAGGGGTTCGTGATCGATAGTGTCTTTGTAAGTGGATCCTCGTCCGCTGATGCCGCTCCAAAGCCCGTGTATCCGGCAGAGGTCTTCGATATGGTGAAACTCGGCGCAATCCGTGCCAAAGATCTCCGGATCGAGCGCGACACAGACACGGACACAGACGTGGAGGCGAATATCATCGTCGCGATCCCTGATGCGATATTCACCGACTGGAGGATCGAGACCCTCCACCTTGAGGATGGTACTCTCAAGCCCGATGCCGGCAGGGATATCCTCTCGATAGCGGTGATCGAGCGGTATGGGAAACGCGGAAGCATCGGGAGGGGATTTGTGTCCGGTTTTGGCTTCGAAGGGGGTGCGTTTGCCCAGACGATCGCACACGACTCACATAACGTGATCGTGACCGGCGAGAACTTCGATGATATGGCGCTCTGCGTCAATGAGATCAGGCGGCTGCATGGCGGGATCGTGGTCGCTTATGACGGCGAGATTGTAGGGCGCCTTCCGCTGCCGTTTGCAGGCTTGCTCTCGACAGGAAGCATCGAATCGGTGGATGCAAAACTGAGGTGCCTCCACGCTGTGATGGAGGAGATGGGGTGCGTGCTGCCGTCTCCGTTCATGACGCAGTCGTTCCTTGCGCTTCCGGTGATACCGCGGCTGAAGATAACAGATCTCGGGCTTGTGGATGTGGAGAAGCATGAGATCGTGGATGTAATCCGGGGGTAATGTGTGAATGAGGTGGTTGTGGTGGGAAGAGGATCGATGGAAATCATGAATAAACTGCCGACATCTGGGGATAATATGAGCACAATCGAATGCAGGGAGAAGGTGCTAACAAAGATAGGAATGTTATCTGAGAGCAAATTAAAATCAGCACTCGATTTCGTCGAATACCTTACAGAAAAAGAAGAGTGGGGGGCTACGCAAGAGATCTTGAGCGATGGAAACGCTATGAAAAATATCAAAGAGGCTGATGAAGCTTGGGAAGATAAGAGAGAGGAAGAGTTCATTTCATGGGAAGCAGTGAGAAAGGATGTATGAGATCCTTTTGCATAGAAATGCCGCAAAAGCATACGAGAATCTTGATAATATAACTGTTGCAAGAATAAATAAAAGCATAGATGTTTTGAAAGAAAATCCATTTTATGGAAAAGATATAAAAAAAATTAAGAGGGGAGTTGGTGGGGCGATATAGTTGAGAGTCGGCAGATACAGAGTAGTTTACAGAGTCGATGAGCAGGAAAAAACGGTAATCATTGAGGATTTTGGGGCACGGGAGAATGTTTATTGATATGGCGCTCTGCGTCAATGAGATCGGGCGGCTGCATGGCGGGATCGTGGTCGCTTATGACGGCGAGATTATGGGGAGTCTTCGCTGCCGTTTGCAGGCTTGCTCTCGGCAGGAAGCACAGAATCGGTGGATGCGAGGTTGGCGACCTTGCGCATACACGTTTACGCTGTTACCTCCTCCGCCCGGATCTGCTCATACACCTGTTTCAGCAGGTTCTTGCCCACCACCTTCTGAAACTTCTTTTCGTTCATAAACTTAGCCGTGATCTCCTCGTTTTGGTCCATCCGGTCGATAAAGAGCCCTTCGAGAGCCTTTAAGAAGACGTAGCCGAAGTTCTCCATGGTGTTAGCCATGGCAGCCTGGCGCAACGTGGTATCGGCGGTGGCATCTTCACGAATGGAATCCAGGAACAACTGATCAGCAGGTTTAAATTCAGTTCCGAAGCGCTCGTTTAGTATATCGATCAGTTGCGATAGCTCGATCATCTCTTCATGGCTGACGCCTGTTCCCACAGAC
The DNA here is from genome assembly GCA_002503595.1 of Candidatus Methanogaster sp. UBA203. GTDB lineage: Archaea > Halobacteriota > Methanosarcinia > Methanosarcinales > Methanogasteraceae > Methanogaster_A. The sequence continues at coordinate 6,007 of DASC01000156.1, forward strand.
GTTGGACCTGAAATCGGCAGAGGGTCTCCCGCATGCAGGTCAATCACCCCTTCGCCGATCTTCTGGAGCCGGTAGTACTTGAGCGCAACATCATCATCTAAATTGTACGCCTCACTCGCGTCCCCTCTGGGAAGCTTGGTTAGAAGAAAACGGATATACGAATACAGCTTCTCCAGATCAGAATCCTGAAACGGGATCACCTGTGAGAGGAAGGCGTACAGGTTCCGGTATGCAACCAGCACCTTCCGGAAATTCTCTTGCAGATCCTCTTCAAGCCCGCTCCAGCGGTTCACAGCCGGATCGATGCAAGCGTTCATCTTTGCATGGTCTGCAGGCGTCGGGTTTATCCGGGGTTTGTAGAATACTCTGCAGAACTCCTCGACCTCGGCTTTATAATAAACCTGCTGCACGTCCAGCTTTGCCTGTAGTTCGTAGAGCTGGCGTGGCTCCGCCTGCTCTCCGATGGTGGCTTGCTCATAGTATTGCTGGAATGCAGCAAGTATCTCATCGGGTTCGTTCACGAAATCGAGCACAAAAGTGTCTTCCTTGCCTGTGTGGGTGCGGTTCAGTCGTGAGAGCGTCTGGACCGCCTGAACGCCCGACAACCGCTTATCGACATACATGGTGTGCAGAAGCGGCTGATCGAAACCTGTCTGGTACTTCTCTGCAACCAATAGCACCTGATACTCATCGCTTGCGAACCTCTCGGGCAGTTCCTTCTCCCGGATCCCATCATTCATGCCGACTTCGGTGTATTCCTTGCCCGGGATGTCCGGGTCGATCACTGTTCCTGAAAAAGCAACCAGCGTCTTGATGCCAGTATAGCCCTTCTCAGCGATGTATTTGTCAAATTCCTGCTTGTACCGGACCGCATGAAGGCGTGAGGAGGTTACCACCATCGCCTTGGCTCTGCCGCCGATCCTGTGACAGACGAATGTCCGGAAATGCTCGACTATCACCTCTGTCTTCTGCGCGATGTTGTGGGGATGCAGGCTCATGAACCGCGCCAGCGCACGGGCAGCCTTCTTCTTGTCCACCTCGAAATCGTCCTCGATGGACTTGATCAGGCGGTAGTATGTTTTGTATGTCGTGTAATTCCTGAGCACGTCGAGGATGAAACCCTCCTCGATCGCCTGCCTCATGCTGTAGAGGTGGAAGGGTTCGGGTTTTCCGTCCGCACCGGGCTTGCCAAAGACCTCCAGCGTCCTATATTTGGGCGTTGCTGTGAAGGCAAAGAAACTGATGTTTGGCTGGTGACCGCGTTCTGCCATGGTGCGGAGAATCTGCTCCTCGTAGTCAGGGAGGTTATGTTCGGCTGCATACTTACCGGCGTTAGCCCGTATCTGGGAAGCAGCCAGAGTGCCCTTCAGGTCTGTTGCGCTTTCGCCGCCCTGTGAACTGTGTGCTTCGTCGATGATGACTGCATAATTCCGGGCAGGGAGAATATCGTCGTCATCCAGCAGATCGTAGGAGCCTCCATTATTCTTACGGAGCTTCTGGATCTGCTCGACGATGAATGAGAATTTTTGCAGTGTGCTGATCACGATCGGAACGCCCTTCGCTAATGCCAGGACCAGTTGTTTGGTGTCCCGGTCGATCTTCTGCACAACGCCCTGTTTGTGCTCGAACTGATAGATGATGCTCTGCAACTGCTGGTCGAGCACGCGGCGGTCAGTGATGACGATCACGGAATCAAAGACCTTCTCGTCACAGTCGTTGTGCAGGCTTGCAAGCCGATGCGCCAGCCATGCGATGGAGTTACTCTTACCGCTCCCTGCCGAATGCTGCACAAGATAGTTATTCCCGGTGCCCGCCTGCCTCGCATCCAGAACCATCTTCCGCACGGAATCGAGCTGGTGATAGCGGGGAAAGATCATTGCCTCCTTTCGGATCTTCTTGCCGCCGACCCTCTTCTCCTCGACCTGAAGGTGGACGAACCGCGCCAGTATGTCCATGAAACTGTCCCGCTCAAGCACCTGCTCCCAGAGATAAGCGGTCTTGTAGCCGCCCGGATTTTCAGGGTTGCCAGCACCAGTACCATCGCCCCTGTTAAATGGCAGGAAGCGCGTGTTTCTGCCTGAAATCCGGGTTGTCATGCGGACCTCGTCCGTATCCACAGCGAAATGCACGAGCGCACGCTTCCCAAACCTGAATATCAGATCATTCGGGTCACGGTCGTTTTTGTACTGGTGGACAGCGTTTCGCCATGTCTGCCCTGTCATCGGGTTCTTGAGTTCGGCGGTGGCGACAGGGATGCCGTTTAAGCTTAGAACCAGATCAAGGGTTTTGTTGTGCTTTTCCGAGTACTGTAGCTGGCGCGTGACTGTCAGGCGGTTCGCCTCGTAGAGCCTCTTCGTTTCCGGGTTCATACTGCTTGCCGGGGCGAAATATGCCACGCGGAAGAGCTTGCCGAAGCACTTGAACCCGTGGCGCAGCACCATCAGGCATCCCTCGTGCTCGGAGTTTAATGCCCTGGAGAGGTCGTCTAAAAGCGTTTCTTCTGTGCGCTCCTTCCGGAGGTTTGTGAGGTACTCCCACTCCGCGGCTTGGGTTTCCTTGATGAAGGGTATGAGTATAGTCGGGTCAAGGCAGCGCTCACGGTCGAA
>DASC01000157.1:0-2159 GCA_002503595.1 Candidatus Methanogaster sp. UBA203
TAGAGATAAGCCAATCTGGATTACTGAGTTTTTCCCGCTCACTGAAATAGGTCCGAATGATTTTACGACTGGTGCTTTTGCCAGACTGTTGACACTGATGTTTGCAAACAAAATCGAGATGCCCATAATCTACAGTCTCAAAGGCGAGTACAATGTCACATGTGTTGGTGAGGAAGAGACAATTACGCCAAGAAAGTCCATTCAGGTGACCGATACCGTTCTGAGCACATTGCACGGCACAACCCCATCCGAAGCAGAAAACAAGGACATATCCGTAGAACCCGGAAAAACGACATACCAACGAGTCTTTAATAATTCAGGAAAGAAAGTAACGGTGCTGTGGTATATCGACACCACTGATCTCGGTGCGGTCACCAACTACGACTACACAGCATCCCCCGAATCGCCGCAAACATTCACAATAGACGTTCTCGGAACCGCTAACTTCTCGACAGACCCAAGCCCGATACATCTGAAAATCGGATCAAAACCCGCCTATGTGGTTGAAACCGATCCCCCGATCGATCTCGATCTGTACTTCAACAAAACCACAACCGCAGGAGTCTCCACAGAGAGAGCCACCAGTTTCAGAGTGGGAGATACCCTGTACGGCAAACTAAAAACCGCCACCGGTACCAGCCATACAGTAAAGACATACATCACGATGACCCTGCCAGATGGAACCTGCCGGTACGCGCATTATGCTAAACCAGACTTCGACCCCGGAAACGACGAACTGCTATTCTCAGACACAAAAATCCAGCTTTACGACGGTGTCTGGAACGCAACCACAAATGACTGGTTGTGGAACATCTACGAGTTCACTGGAGGTGATTCAGGAACATACCGATGGAACTGCTGGTATGAGGATGCGGAAACTGGTGAGATACTGGGCGGAGACTCCACCGAATACACATTCTTGGAAACACCATCCGGTACACCAGTCGATTCTTCCACAGGCAGAGGCGAGGTCTATCTCGACAGCAGCGCTGGCACCATTGAGAATCTTGCTGCAATCTCACCTGATGATATGCCAGAAGTACCTGATAGTTTGAATCCGGTCTACGGATTCTTCAGTTTCGAGATTACAGGCATCTCCAGCGGAGAGAGCGTCAACATCCCGCTGGCATTCCCTGAAAACGTGCCAGCAGGTACGGAATACTGGAAGTGTGGACCAACATCGGATGACAACACACCTCACTGGTATCAGATTCCGGTCAGCGATGACGATGGGGATCGGATCATCGTCATAACGTTAACTGATGGTGGTACCGGTGATGATGACCTGACAGAAAACGGGGTGATCGTGGATGACGGCGGTCCGAGCCTACCCATGAGCAAGAAAGGCGACCTCAACAGCGACGGTAACGTCACCCCCGCGGACGCCGCGATCGCACTTCGCCTCGCAGCCACCGGCGCACACGACGACGCAGCCGATGTCAGCGGCGATGGGTGCGTCACTTCGCTCGACGCGCTCATGATCCTGCAAGCCGCAGCCGGGCGAATCGAGTAATAGGGTATCCCTCTCTGAGATGATGTGAATGTGATATCAAGGGTCACACCTTCCCGACCGTTAGTATGTAGATCGGAATCTCGTCACCAGGAAGCGCGAGCAGTTCGGAGACCTCCTGCTCATAGAACGCGCCTACTGCGCACACGCCGAGACCTGAGGACTCTGCCTGCAGATACACGTTCTGCGCTGCATGTCCTGCCTCGATATATACATACCGGACGCCCCTCTCCCCGTACTTGGCGGTGGAACGCTCAAAAACGGCAGCAAACACGATATCGACAGCAGCATCCGTTATCTGAGTCTGCTTAAGCGCACATTCGGAGAGATTACTCCTGAGATCGCCATCGCGGATCCTCTGAAGCGTGTGCCCCTCTGCCTGGTAACGGTATACGCCACCTGCAAGTCCGTCCACGTTTCCTGCGACCACATACACCTCCAGCGGATAGAGCGCGCCTGCTGACGGCGCTGTTCGAAACCCTTCCTCTGACGTGATGCCCTGTGCCGCCCAGAGCAACTGGGAGAGATCGTTTAGCGTGATTGGCTCCTTCGTGTACCGTCTGACCGATCTGCGGTGGAGCATTGCTTCTTCGATCGATATTTCGCCTGTAGTTCTCGGTTCCGGCAGCATGATCTCACCCTCCTGTCT
>DASC01000157.1:2233-7755 GCA_002503595.1 Candidatus Methanogaster sp. UBA203
TACCTATAGCAGTTTCTAATTCAACTTCACCCCTGTGATGCTCGATATGTCATTCTCCTGCATCGCAACGCCGATCGTATGGTCTGCTGCCTGTATCATCGGCTTTCGCAGTGAAACAACGATGAACTGTGCGCGCTCTGCCGATTTCTCGATTCTCGATGCGATCCGCTCGACATTTGCGCCGTCGAGGAACATATCGATCTCATCGAATGCATAGAACGGCGCAGGGCTGTGCTGCTGGATCGCGAAGATGAATGCAAGCGCGGTCAAGCTCTTCTCTCCGCCAGACATCGCCTCGAGCCGCTGCAGCGTCTTATCTGCCGGCTGCGCCCGGATCGTCATGCCGCCTGTAAACGGATCCTCATTGTTTTCAAGGATCAATTCGCCAGAACCACCTGATAGTTCCGCAAAGATCGATCTGAAATTTTCATTGATCTTATAGAACGTTTCAAAGAATGTCTGCCTCTTCAAGGTCTCATACTTATCGATCCGGCAGATGATCTCGTTTCGCTCCACAGAGAGCGTCTCTGTCCTCTCTTTTAGCGTGGAGGCTCGTGCGTCCACTTCCTCGTACTCCTCAAGCGCACGCATGTTGACAGGTTCGAGTTTCTCCATCGCTGAATCGATCCCCCTGATGCGGGTGCGAACCTCTTCTTCGGTCGGGATCTCCCCGGGTTCATCGATCGGTTCTGTGATGCCTGATCTCTCGATCTCGGAGCGGAGCGTATCGATCTGCTCGCCAAGCGCATCCTTTGTTGCTTCAAGCGCCTGCGCATCCCAGCGCACCTGATCAAGCTGCCGCTCCGCTTCGCCAAGCTTCACAGCCGCGGTCTCGCGTTGCTGCTGCATCTCTGTGCGCGTCTCCTGGAGCGACGAGAGTTCACAATCGAGTTGCTGCGCTCTCTCGCTCTTCTCTTCGAGTCTTGCCTCGAAAACAGAGATACCTTTCCTGTATTGCGCAATCTTTGATCGGTGATCGTTTTTCCTTTCTTCGAGTTCTTTTATGCGGTTGTTACCGGTTTCAAGTTTTGTTTTTGTATTTTCAGTATCAAGGAGAAGTGATTTTATATCTGTCTCGATGTCACGGATTCTTTCCCGCAGTCTATTTATCTCAGATGTTATTCTGTCGGATTGGGTGTTGAGATCCGGTATCTCTGAGTCTGCAAGTCCCCGCTCCAGTTCTGTGATGTGGTCAGTGAGTTCACGGATATGATCTGCTTCGGACGTGATATTTCCCTCGATCTCGCCCATCTGATTGCGTATCCGTTCCCGCTCCACCTTGATATCTTCGAGTGCCTGCCTCTTATTCCGGATGGTTGCGGTCAGTCTCTCGCTCCTTCCTGCGACCTCCTCGATCTGAAGCTGTTTCTTTGCGATCTCCTTCTCGAATTCATTTATCTCGCTGTTTATGGACAAGACATGTTTATCGATCGAATCTACCCTCTCGACAAGATTCTTTCTGCGTGAATCGTATTCTGTGATATCTTCTGCAAGTTTTACGAGTTTCTCCTGCTCCATTGCTGCAAAATGCGATCCACGATCTGCTCTCGACCCTCCGGTCATGGCGCCTGCTTTTGTGAGTAGTTCTCCATCAAGCGTGACCATGTTGTGCCTGCCAATCAGTTCCCTCGCGGTACCAAGTGTATCGACCACCACCATGTCCCGGAATACGTATCTGAATGCTTTTTCGAGTTTCGGATCGAAATCGACCAGATTTATAGCATAATCGATGACCCCGTCGTTATCAGGGAGGTTTCCGTACGAAAAATTGGATCTCAGTTTGTTTAGCGGAAGAAACGTTGCTCTCCCTGCGGATTTTCGCTTCAGGAGGTTGATCGCATGAGACGCGGTCGCATCGCTGTCCACCACGATATTCTGCATCCGGGCACCGGCAGCGATCTCGAGCGAGACCGCGTATCTCTGCTCGACCCTGCCGAGCGATGCGATCGTGCCGTAGATCCCTGGCAGTTCTCTCGCATCTTTCGCGTTTAATATCGTTTTCACGGCATGAGGGTACCGCAGATCCTCAGCCGCCTTGACGCGCGCCTCTGCTCTGGCATACTCCTGATACACCTCACCAAGATGCTTCTCGATCTCGTCAAGTTCCGGCTTTAACTTCGATCCGTTTCGTTCGAGATCGCTCCGGTCGCCGATCAGGGTTGTTATGTTTTCTGTGCACTCGCTGATCTCCTTTTTCAGATCCTCGGTGTCGGCATCGACCGATGCGATGCTCTTCTCTGCATCCGCAATTTCGGACTGTATTTCTCCTTCCTCTCCGTTCTTGCGCCGGATCGCATCCAGAAGCCTATCCTGCTCCCGCTGGAGTTCGTTCCTGGCAGATTTTGCGATCTCTACCTTCTTCCGCGCCTCGTCCAGCCGATCCCGGGTCTCTGCATACTTCGCATCCACTTCGCTGATTCGCTTCCGGATCAGCATCAGTTCAGACTCGTTCGCCTCAACCTCTGCCAGAACACTCTCTTTCCGCAGATGCTCGTCGCTGATCTTCTCTTCGACTTCCGAGAGCAGATTGTTACTGGTATCGATCTCGATAAACAACCGCTGCCGTTCCTTCTGGATATCCTGGATCTCATGTTCGAGCAGTTCAATCGAGTCCACCGATCTGGAGATATCCCCCCGGATCTGTTCGATCTCCTTCTTTATCCGGATCTGCTCATCTTCGCCTTTATGCGTGATCTTCTCACTTAAGTCCCTTAAAGCAGATTCTATCTCGGAAAGCTCGTGCTTTTTCTTGTCCAGATCAGATAATAACTCGTTTTCGAGATCCTCTTTGCTGCATATCTCTTTTGACACCGACTCCTGCTCGTTTGTCGCATTCTTAAGTTTTGCAAGGATCGTGAACGCCTCATATCGCTTTCTCTCGTCCTTTAAGGACTGGTACTTCATCGCCTGATCGCGCTCTCTCTTCAGTTTCCTCCGCTGTTGCATGACCTCCGACAGGATGATCTCGATCCGTTCGATCTGTTCGCGCACAGTGTCCAGTTCGCTGTACGCCCGATCCTTCTTCTCATCAAATTCCGCGACGCCTGCAATCTCATCGATGAGTTTCCTCCGCTCAGTGGGCGTCATCTCCGTGATCCTGGTCACATCACCCTGCATGACCACGTTGCAGCCCTCGGGTCGTATCCCCGCCTTGGCGAGGTTCGCATGTATCTCGGTGAGCGTACATGCGCGGTCGTTGAAGTAGTAGTAACTGTAATACCCGCTATTTGTCTGCCTGATCCTGCGGGTGATCTCAATCGTATCATCGTCGAGAGGGAAACTCCGGTCGCTGTTATCGAACCTGATCGTTACCATGGCGGATTTGGTAACGCCTGTGCCGCTGGTACTTTTGACCCCTCTGCCGTTTCCATTCCCATTCCCATTTCCACCCCCCTTCCTGGTTCCATTCCCGTTGAATATCAGATCGGTCAGTTTCTCTGCCCGCATCGTCCTCGAACCGGATAAACCGAGCACGAAGATGATGCCATCCACTATGTTTGATTTCCCGCTACCATTCGGTCCGGATATGGCGGTGAAATCGTTGAAAAATGGGATCTTCGCCTTTTTTCCAAACGATTTGAAATTATCGAACTCTATTTCCTTGATGTGCATGTGCAACCAGTCATCGATTAGCAGACAACGATAATATCGTCCTTCTTCCCGCGTCCCTGGTACGTTTCCGGGGTGTTCTCCGCTATGATGTACTCGGTAGATTCGATCTCTTTCTCTTCTTCCGGATTGGGCACGTCTTTCTGCTGCATCTCATCGATCAGGGACTTCTGATAGAGCAATTCATCCAGTATTCCAGCCATACCGCCTTTTAACTCTTTCACCGTCATCTCGAGTGCAGCAATTCGATCTTCAGCCACAGGCGGCGATTTAGCCATCTCTGCGATCGTATGATCCCTCTCCGTCACCTTCTGTTCGAGCCGTTCAATCAAGATATCTCTTTGCTTATCCATCCATACCCCTTCTATGTTTTATTCAGAGGTGAACCATCCAATTGAATGTTTTGTATGAGTATATATAAATGTTACTGAAAGCTGGGGGCTTTCGCAGAACACAAAAAAATCTGCCCACCAGCCCCCGCCACCGTCACCTCGTAAGAATGTGCACGACAGCAGTCCCGCCTGATCCCCCGACATTGTGTGCCATCCCGACCTCGCCTGCGACCTGCCGCTTTCCTGCCTCGCCTCTCAGTTGCTGCACAATCTCAACGACCTGCTTGATGCCTGTCGCGCCTACCGGATGCCCGCAGGCTTTGAGACCGCCTGACGGATTCACTGGCAGATCGCCGTCGAGCGCTGTGGTACCTTCCTCGGTCACCTTCCCGCCGGTCCCCTTCTCAAAGAATCCGAGATCCTCGATCGCGCATATCTCTGCTATCGTGAAGCAGTCGTGCACCTCCACAAAATCGATATCTGCAGGCGTCATTCCTGCCATCTTGTATGCGCGGGATGCGGCAGACGTAGTTGCAGCGAGCGTGGTAATATCTGCGCGGTCGTGCAGGGTTATGGTATCGGACGCCTGTGCGCTCGCTCTGATGTAGATCGGGGTGTCTGTGTACTTTCTTGCGATCTCTGCTGGCGCAAGCACCACAGTGGCAGAGCCGTCCGTGAGCGGCGAGCAGTCGAGTATGTGCAGCGGATCCGCTATCATCGTCGATCGCAGCACCGCCTCAACCGTTAGCTCATTTCGGAACTGCGCTTTCGGGTTCATCGTTGCGTTGTGATGGTTCTTCACAGCCACGCTTGCGAGTTGCTCTGGCGTGGTCCCGTATTCGTGGATATGCCTGCGTGCGATCATCGCATAGAGTCCAGGGAACGTGGCGCCTGCAAAGCCCTCCCACTCCCGATCAGCGGCTGCCGTGAGCATGTCAGTTGCAGCCTGCGCGCTGACATCGGTCATCTTCTCTACACCTGCCGCAACCACGATATCAGCATGTCCGGATGCGATCGCAAACACGCCCATCCTGAGCGCAAGCCCGCCTGATGCACATGCAGCCTCCACGCGCGTGGATGGTGTGTGCAGACTTGCAAGACCCGCGTAATCCGCGATTAGCGACGATATATGCTCCTGTTCCACGAATCTGCCAGCGCTCATGTTTCCGACGAAGAGTTCGTCGATCTCCTCTCCTTGCACGCCGGCATCCTCGATCGCTGCCACGCCTGCTTCCACGAAGATGTCCCGGAACGATCTGTCCCAGAACTCCCCAAACGGTGTGCAGCCGATTCCTATGATTGCTACATCTCTTGCCATAGTTGTCGTAGTGATCTTTTCTGTAATGAGGTTTTTTATGTTATCGGGAAGACTATAATTTGTTGACGATTCTGGTCTGTATCACGCTGCCGCCCATATCACTCCAGCAGCCCTTCAGCTCTTGTATCTGGTCGCGCCCGACAAGCGCGGTATACGCTGACCCGGTTCCTGAAAGACTCGCACCCGAAACCCCGAGCTTTAGCGCGCTCATCACAATCTCGGTATCGAATCCGAGAGCAGCGCAGTACAGCAACCCGTTAAGT
>DASC01000003.1 GCA_002503595.1 Candidatus Methanogaster sp. UBA203
CCCGCAAGCACGCAACCACCGCCGCGGTTTCCGCCGATCGGGTTCTTTGGCACGCCAAGCGAGTTCATGCACCGCGCCATCACAGCAGCACCTCTCGCGAGACCATCGTCCACGAAGACGACCTGACTCTCGGGATCATCGAAGAAGTTCATCTTCATGATCCGGTCAAGTATCAGTGCGGGCTTGTTTCCTGTGATTCCGGCTCTCCCTGTGATTCCGATGGCTGTTTCCGTCGTGGCAAGCCCCGCGTCGATCGCTGTCTGCACGAGCCGCTCTACAGAGATCGCAGCGATCGGATCCATCACGGCTGCGATCATCTTGATTCCATCGCTCTCATATATCCTCTTCCCGATCCGGAAAAGCGCGGGCCGGTCGCTTCCGTCCTTGCCGACGTCGCACCCGATCAGGACTACACCGATCGTCTTTGCAGCGTTCGCGTCCACAGGGACGCTGCCGTACCGGTCCCTACCCTCGGGAACGACCTCGATTGAGATGTGTTCGTGCACCTCTTCCGCATACTTCTCTGCCTGCTTTGCCTTCTTGCCGCTTGCTGATGTATTCTCCTTGAAGATGTCAAGAGCCGTCCCGGTCCCGGGGTCCACCAGTCCGGTTCCCTGCACGATCGCGTCCGGTATTGCGCCGGCAAGCCCGCAGAAGTTCCCGATCGTCTTTGCATACGGGGTATCGCTGTTCGTGATCCTGCCATCGAGCGTTGTTCCGAAATCGAGCGAGAGGCACGGGTTTCGAAAATCAACGTCCGCCCATTTTGCGCCTTCCTTGATGCCTGCCGTCGCAAGCTCGCCCTCCATCTCGTTTGCGACGATCTCGACTCCGGTGGCCCCTGTCGGCGGCAGCACGCCAGCGACAGCGCCAAGAAATGCAACCTTCTCGATCAAGCTGTGTTTCTTGAACTGCTCAGGGACCGTATCGATGGACATCGCCGGAGTCATGTGCTTTGGCGACACTCCCGCTTTCAAGCAGCCATCAGCCAGTGCAAGGACGAAATTTCCAACCTCATCCGGCGATGCGAATCCCGCGACAACACCTGTTGACCGCACCACGAAATGAAGGTTCGTCTCGATATCGAGGTTCGCCTCATTGAGGCAGTCTATGATCGTCCCGGAAACCAGTTCGGATACCGACTCGCGGGTAAACGGAACTCCGGTGAGTGTCTTTCCGAAGACCTCTTCCCCCGCCTTTGGTGGGCGCACGTCCCGCGTCATCCGCACGGTCTTGTTCACATGTTGCGCCATTCCGGTGCTCATATTGGTTGCTGTAAGTATGCACTTGGTCGTGGTATTCCCGACCTCGACTGATGCTGCGATGTAATAATCCTCGATCTCTTTTTTGTAAATCGACATCGGGTCGGGTTTGATGCGTACCACATCTATCGGCTCACTCTTCGCGATCCTTGGTTTTGGTCCGAGTATCTTCTTGATAAAACTCATAAACGCTATTTTCTGCGACAAGTTATTAAAGTTAGAGTCGCGTAGTGGTGAGGGGTACATGAAAATCGAGGGTGCCGTTTTCAACGCTGAAGAACTTTAAATTTGTTCACACATAACCTTCTTGATCATGATTATCTGGAATATGCTCGAGTAATGTGTGGCAAACAGATAACCCTCAATCTGTGTAATCTGTGTAAATCAGTGGCGGATAAGGGGTTTTAGCCACAGATTAACACTGATTCCACTGATTCTATCCACAAGTTACCCGAGCAGGTACCTTATCTGTGCCACATTCAGTATTTGCCGTCTTTTCTGCTAATACAAACTCTTAAAAAGATGAATGGTACAAATAAACGAAGTGAAATGCTGGAAATGTTAATCACCATAGGACTTTCGTTATCGTCAGCAATCGGAATCGGTGATACCATTGCTTTGGCGGGTCTTGCTAAGGGATTGATTGGAAGGATTGGAAAAAAAGATGCTTTCGGTATTCTGAAAAAAGCGTTAGATAAAACCATAAAAGAAGCGGGGGACGCTGAGGCTAAAGACATTTTAAAGAGTTTGAAAGATGATAAAAAGATACGGCGCGAGCTGCATGAGAGATTAGATGTGAGTGAAGAGACCAGAAGGTCATTGGTTTCTCAATATTTTAATGGGAGAGACGACGTTCTTGAAGATTTAGCGAAGAACTACTATGAGTTGTTTTGTAAGGCGGCGATTAAGAAAGATGGGGCGTTTAAGGAGTTTTGTAGTTACTGAACTCATAACTTTAGCGAAACAAGGGATCACCACAAACGAAACGGTAGAAAGCGTTGAGAGATATTTAGAGGAGATAACAGAAGATCTCAAAAGGATAAAAGAAGCTGAATCGAGACAATTTTTGATTACCTCAGATTTAAACGAAGTGGGAAGTGAGATTTCAGGGGGTATGCCGGAGATTGGATATGTTGAACGAGACGAGATCAAAGAAGTGAAGGACGCGCCGAAGACCACAAACAAGTTAATCGTTACCGGGAAGCCTGGAGCAGGTAAGACCCGATTTATGTTGAGAGTCCTCGAAGACTTCGATTGCGATAGGTTCGTTGTGATAAGGAGATTCTTCAGGGAGGATGGAATAACCATTCTGGATGCTGAATTACAGGAGTTCGATTCTTTTGTTGTGGTCTGGGACGATCTACACAGAGCAAAGGATGACCTCGTCAAATCAGCCATCAAACAGATTGAGCAGTTGGCAAGGGAGAAGGATAGGAGATTTCTGTTCATCGGTACATCGAGGGCATCGGATAAATATTATGGATTCGAGCCTCGTGAAAAAGAGATGGGACCAGTATCAATTTGGGGCACTGGGGATCTGACCAAAAAATCCAGTAACACTGGCAGGGATCCGGGGTGCCCAATAGCATACGTTCCAAACCATCACCTATAAGATTATCTGCCAGATAGTATTCACCATAATTTCCAGATTTTTATCGACCCATGACTGGCGATTCTTCTTTATTCTCTGCCCAACGATTCCCATAAGGTTTTCGACGTGATTATTGTTGTCAGGGATCTGTATTCCTCTTGATGTCAATTCTGCGAAGAGTGTTACTTTACCAGCGGTTCTGAGAATAAATTTAGCAGTATTACTGTCTTTGTTCCTTGATAGCAGCTCATTAGCGATTGACAGCAACTCTTTTTGAGTTGTGTCTATTCTCCATTCGAGCCTTGCAAAATTACGATCTGTTCTGTGCTTTTTCACCGAGTTCCTCAACGTGGAAATTATCCCGCTTATCTCTTTTTTGAGCTTCATTCGCTCATCTTTTGGATATTGCTCTTTCCACAAGTAATACATCGATGTTTTGACAAAATGATTTGTGCATTGTTGTATTTTGTATCCATAGTCTTCCAAATGCCGCTGTAAATTATCGTCGCCGTCGCAGATGGCATATATTTCGTTGGATATGTTGTAATTCTCTCTGATGTGGGATAAAACCTTAGACCAGCTCTTAACAGCACCCAGATACAGAAGAAACTCTTCTCCAGTTTCTAAATCGAGCCCCAACGCGCCTTTGATGCTGGGGCGACCGCCCGACCTTCTCTTCGATTTGGTGTCATCGATGATTATGGCATCGATCGTTTGCGTCGTATTGCGAATAAATCGGATTTCTTACAGGGAGTATATCGCTTTCGTAAAATATCTTCTTCAACTTAAAAGAACTCACCTTAATCCCCTGCAAGATGCCGATTAGAAAAGATGCCTCCGAAAACGAGACGATTGTGCAGAGATATTTCCACGAAAGATAGTGTATGGAATCAAGCAGAGTTTTATCTCGATTGTGCAAATAAGGCACTATGAACGTTTTTTCCCCGTTTCATCGAGCATTCTCTTTGCATGGAAGTTAAATTCAAAATGGGGTGTTTTGATGTGTACTTTTTTGCTTCCCTTTCTCACTTTCGCTTGTTGTGCCAGATCATCCTGCAAACTGTCGAGATACTTCCTTGCCGCCTGCCCGCAGATGTCCTGGGCAAGAATCTCCCGTTCGAGATCTTCTATGCTATTGACTGCGTCATCGTTGATCTCAACTTCAATAGTCAGTTTTCGTTCAGGCATGTACGATTGGATGGGCGATGTTTTTATTAAGACTTGTTATGAATCGTCCGGGAATGAATACTGTGCCCTAGTAAAAACTGGTCCCAAAGTGTTTCACCTTGTGCTTCGATCTGCGAGGTAAGATCAGAAACGACGATGTAATTTACTGCGGGCTTTCCATCTACCTCGTGACTCTGGATGCGGATGTGATAATCGAGATCAGGAAAATGCAGGCGGAAGACAGAGTGCTTGAAAGAATTGTAGCTCTCACGTTGAGGAAGTTGAATGGAGAGGATGTTTCTGATGAAATAGAAGAGGTGGAGAAGATGGATGGACTGGAAGATGCGAATGCACTTTCAGGTCTGTTGAAGATGTTTTGAGTCTTCAAAAATCGAAGAGAGCCTGCTGCACAGTGTTTTTCTTGACCTGTTTTCTCTTGCGCACCTCGGCATTGCTTGCAACGCCGATTCCGAAGTCGTGCAGCCCTTTCTGTCGTGAGTCGTAGTTCAGTGTCTCGTGCCCCACACCGAACTCGCGGAGTATCCGCTCGACTGGAGGCAGTATCTGCTTTTTTATATAGTAATCAACATCAAGCGAGATGTTTCGCTCTTTCACATACTCCGGATCCTCCGCACTATCTACAAAAAGCCCTTTTCCAGCGATGATCACGAAAGGAACACGGTCGCCGATCGCCGGAACAGCCCCGCCGCGGCTGCGTATCTTCTCTACCACCGTGATATGCGGCTGTTTACTCTTGTAACTCTCCTTTTTCTTGGTGTATCTTCTGGTAAGGATCAGATCTTCCACGAGATCCCAATCCCTGCTCACATCGAGATTCCTGACACG
This sequence comes from Candidatus Methanogaster sp. UBA203, assembly GCA_002503595.1. Classification (GTDB taxonomy): domain Archaea; phylum Halobacteriota; class Methanosarcinia; order Methanosarcinales; family Methanogasteraceae; genus Methanogaster_A. Next base: position 4,867 of record DASC01000003.1, read on the forward strand.
ATCCACGACGCCACGAACATAATCTACCGCATCATCGACTCTTCCTTCCTTCAAGACAAGTTCAAGTACTCTGTTGAGAGTTTGCGATGTCAGGCCGCACCAGTCACGCCTGACGGTCTCCATCCCTTTGACCTTTATCGAATCCTTCCATCCGTCATCGGTTTTTTCGAAAGCCCATAGCGCATACCTCTTCTTTGCTATGAATATCGCCCTGTGAACGATCGATTCAAATTCAAGTTCCATCGGATCTGGCAATTCACGAGAAACCATGCCAGCAACCGTTTTTCCGATCGATTCTGCATCATCGAGCGATACCCCGCCGTTCTCGTTCTCGCCCTTACCCTCGCCCCCACCCTCGTGCTCCGGTATGATCTTGACAAAGACGCTGTCCGTGTCCCCGTATACCACCGATAGCGAAAACTCCTTCCCGTCAGGGAGGCGTATCGTTCCGATCGACTCATCGATCAATTCCTTCGTGTCGGTGATGTTCTTGCGCCCGAAACTGGTCACCGCGTTTGCCAGAACGAGACTGTACAAACGGGCCCTCGCATATCCGGAATATCCATAAAAGCTGTTTAACAGAATCTTGAGTGCATTCTGGGTCGCATCCAGCACCCTGTGCTCTTCTTCGCCCGCGGATCGCATCTTCTTCTTCGTCTCTGTCCGCCGGTCCAGTAGGTTTTCGAGAATGCCCGGAACGATGCCTTTGTAGACCTTAGCAGGGACGAATTCACCTCCGGATGGTGCCCTGATGAGATCGAAATCCTGAACCGGTTCGGATTCGGATTCGAGCGATCCGGTGTGCCCTTCTCCGGTTACGACGGTGCTGTAGCATAGATTGTGCGCCATCATGATCGTCGGGTACAGCGATTTGTAATCGAGAACCACGACGTCCTTTAGAAGCCCGCGCACCGGTTCGAGCACTGCACCGCCTTTCAGTTCCTCTGAATCGCTGTACCGTTTGCCCATGAGCTCGTGTTCAGGTCTCGGCGGGATCACGCGGTCCCTCTTCTTAAATTCCCGAAACATCAGGTTCTCGACCATCGAACTCTGCCCACCGTCCAGCACATCCTGCAGCAGCGCCCCGCTCACCTGCGAAAGCGCAACGTACTTGTCAAGCAGTTTCAGATTGAGTAGCAGGCGAAGCGCAAGAACCGAATCGCGGCGTGCGTATTCGATGAACTCGGCAAGTTTTTCGCCATCATCGTTCCAGTACTCGCCCATCTGCTGGAGCGAAACATCGAACTTCTCGATGTCAAGCAGCGTCCTTGCCACGTTCTTCAGCGTGTACTGCTTGATGCTGTATGCCCTGCGGACCAGCGGCAGAACATCGGCAACGATCCTGCCGGTCACTGATACGTGCGTAACAATTCCGATCTTCCGGCAGAAGACCGCTCTGTTGTCCCTGCCGATCTGGCACGAGAACCGATTCCCCTCTGCCTCAAGCACCTCGACCCGCTTCATGATGTATGGAAAGTCGAACTCGTTTGAGTTGTACCCGAGAATCACGTCAGGATCGTAGTCCCGCACAATCTCAAAAAACCGGTTCAGAAGATCTGCCTCGTTCGTAAAATGATCAGTGCCATCACAACCGCAATCCGCCTCTTTCCCAACGAGAACAAGCGTCTCCAGTGTTCCCTGATGCGCAGGCTCGAACGCAAGCGAGATCATGATGATCGGCGAGCGGTCAGCAGTTGGAATGCCCCCATCGACGAGACACTCGATATCGAATGCGAGATACCGCATCGGCGCATTTTTGGCAATCTCGGCAGGCGTAACCTGCGATACGACGGTCACCTCGCTATCGACTCCGCGGAGGTACGCGGGCTCTGATGAGCAGGCTTCGTCCAGTGTCCGCGCCCATCCCATGCCAAAGATGTTAGTATCGATCATGAACCGGTTTTTAAACATGATATCGGTCTCGTACACCCGGTCTGCATACCCCTGTACCTCGTCCCGGATCGTCCGCACATCCTTTGGCATGCCAACGACCACCTTTAGCATCTTTTCCGGATGCTCCTGATAGCCGACTGGTTCGTATCTCGAAACGGTTTCCATTCTCTTGATTTCAGGAATCCCCCTAAGCGAGTCCTCGATGGAAGCGGGCTGGACATAGAAATACGGCTCAAAATCCGGGACGAAACAGCAGACGCTTTGTCCATCCTGGTCGCGTCCGAAGAGTCTCACAACCGGCTTTCCGTTATCGAGAATGTAATCGGAATCGATGATCTGAAACTCCATTATGCGTCTCTTGATGGTGCATGATACTTATGGTTTGCCAACGTTT
>DASC01000080.1 GCA_002503595.1 Candidatus Methanogaster sp. UBA203
AGAGCACGCAGAGGGCGCAGAGTTTTAAGACCGTTTCAATCCTCGCTTTGGTTTTCTGATGCCTCTGCGCTCTCCGCGTGCTCTGCGGTAAAAATTTAAGGATATACTGATTTCACTGGAATTTTCGATTGTGCCCAAAACACCATCCCGTATAGACACCGATGGTACCGGACATCTGCCGCATGAACAACCTGTCCTGACTTTGAAGGTCACCAGGAAATTGCTGAAGGTGACCGGGACGCGGGTCTTTTTCGAGAGCAATCCTCACCCCATCACTGAATCCTATCAGAGTGATATCGCCGCCATCGGCTTTCAGAACAGGACGTATGCTCTCCTGTATGATTCTGTCTATCATCTCAAACGATGTACTTTTATCCATCGGGTTTGTGACACCTCTCAAAGATATTCAGGTACCAGTGCTGATAAGACTTCGCAGGAACCTGTAGTAGAATAGGATAACCAACTCTCCTCAACGAGCCCCAGCCCCACCCGCAGCCGAAAACACATCTTCAACAAACTCCGGATGCGCGGGGTTCGATGATCGTTTCAAGATCCACCACATCTCCCCGTTCGCACTTCAGCAGCAGTTCGAGCGCATCACCTCTGCCGCGTTCGTACTCGTGCCAGAGCCAGACCGCATCAAAACCGGTGATCCCTGTTGTATCCTCGCTCCGTGTGACATGCAGCTGGTCAAATTCGATCTCTGGATACTCGTGCTTTATGAACGGCAGGTCAAAACGTGCGCCGTTGAACGTAACCAAAAAAAATCGTATTCGCAAACTCATCAACGATGCCATCAATGTCGATCCCGCGCACAAACGCCTTTACCTTCTTACCGTCGTAGATCCAGACTTAATCCCTGATAGCCTGCTCGATCCACAGGATATCGCTCAGTATCGCGCTTGCCGTCTCAACAGATCCCGCACCGATCCCGCCGATTGTGATCCTGCCTGCAAGTTCGGTCTGGATGGACGCGAGATTGAAGGTTCCGCCGATGCTTAATGGGTGGTTTTTCGGCACCATCTTTGGCGCAACCTTGAGCACCCCCTCCCGAATCTCCCCGATCAATTTTATGGTGTGCCCTTCTTCTTTCGCCAGTTTGAACGATTCTGGCGTGATCTTTGTGATACCGGTCACATCCACATCATCGTACTCGACATCCATCCCGAATACCGAGTTCGCAAGAATCACGATCTTTGCAGCGGTATCGATCCCATCAACGTCTGCGCTCGGGTCTGCCTCGGCAATACCGAGTTCCTGCGCCTCCCCGAGCGCATGTTCATAAGAGACGCCTTCATCGTCCATCCGGGTGAGGATGTAGTTGCACGTCCCGTTCAGCACGCCCTCGATGCTTATAATCCTGTTTCCAGCCAGAGTCTCATTCGAAAGGTTGATTGCTGGCATCGCCCCACCGACCGTCGCCTCAAATCTGAAATAACGGTCGTTCTTCCTCGCAAGTCCGCACAGTTCCGAATATGCAACGACAAGCGGTCCTTTATTCGATGTGACGACATGCCTTCCGCTCTCAAATGCTTTCCTGATGTGCGAAAGCCCGATTCCGCCTGTTGATATGTCAGTCGGCGTCGCCTCGACCATGATCTCATGATCCACGTCAACGATCGCATCGAGTGCGGTCATGCCTGCCGTATCCGCAGCCGCACCCCCGTCCGTAACGCAAGCGTCGATGCCAAAGGCATTATCAGCGAGCGCAACCGCGCCAGTCTCCCTCTTCCGCTGCAGCGCGGGTGCAAGATCGACGCCGGTAGCGTCCACAACAGCACCGCTGGAATCAGCGATCGCGACCACCTCTATGGGATAAGCTGTGCGCATAAGCGCGTCTGCAACGCCCTGCCCGACAGCGCCGAATCCAATGATCGATATTCGTATGCTCATGTTTCACCAGAGTTTGTTCTGAAGTTTATTCCAATCGTCTATATTAATTTCTCGTGCATCGCTCATACACCGCCTGAAACCCAGCCACATCCGCGACCTCCGATGCAGGTGCATGGTACATAACCACGCCCGATGCCATGATCATCACCTGATCAGCGAGCGCAAGACCGCGCTTTAGGTCGTGCGAGATCATGATCGTGGTGATCCCTGATCCGGTAAGCGAATCGAGCACGCTCTCAAGACCTGCCGATGCCTGCTGATCAAGCCCGGTGTACGGCTCATCGAGCAGCAGTACTGATGGCTTATGGAGGATCGCACGAGCGATCGACAGCCGCTGTTTCATACCTCTTGAGAATGTGCCGACGCGATCGTGTTTTCTATCGGAAAGTCCGGTCTCTCCAAGGACTTCATCGACCCTCCTATCGATCTCCGGAATTGCATACATCTTTCCAAAGAATTTGAGATTTTCGCCTGCTGTCAGTTCGTTGTACAGGTAGGTATTATGCGAAATCACTCCGATGAGCCCCCTAACCTTTTCCGGAGATTTTTTAACATTAAAACCGCCGATCTCTACAGTACCCCCGGTTGCATTGACAAGCGTCGCCATGATCTTGATAAGCGTCGTCTTGCCTGCGCCGTTTGGTCCGACGATCGTTAAGAACTTTCCGCTTTCGACCGAGAAATTGACATTATCAAGCACGGTCATGCTGCCGAAGTTCTTTGTGATGTCGTGAACATGGATCATCGTGCCTGTTTTTTCTTTGATTGCATTTAACGATTGCCACACCGCAGGTACCCGCAGAAAGGAATTTAAAGCAGTATCCACAAGAGGAGATTTAATGAAGGCTGTAGGGAACAGTATGAACCCGGAAAAGGATTTTGAGATATTCAAGGATGATGCTCTTGGAATACTACTGTTCGGATCCCGTGCCCGGCTGGAAGATGTTGAGAGGTCGGATATCGATATCTGCATCGTCCGACCCGTGAGCGATCGTGTTTTGACCGGAATCGACCGGATGTTTGGTGGAAAGTACGATATCAAAGTTTTTGAGAACCTGCCCCTTTACATACAGATCGAGATAATTCATGGCCATAGAATCCTCTATGGTGATGAAGCCCAACTTTCGGAATACTTCCACAGGTTCAGAAGACTCTGGGATGACATGGCATTACGCGTTAAGTACAATCAGTTTAGGAGCGCCCGGGAGCGGATGATGCTAAGGAAAAAGTGGTTAGATGAGAAAAGAACGATACTTGGAAAAATTGGAGCTTTTTGAGGGCGAATTGGAGTTTATAGCATCTCATGACATCTGCGATGACGTTACCGAGAGGGCGCTACTTCACTCGTTACAGACCTGTGTCGAGATCTCCATGGATATCGCTGCCATGCTAACGATGGATGTAGGGCTGGTTGTTAGGGATGATTATACCAACATAGACAAGTTATCAAGGGAGGGCATCATCGGAACGAAAGAAGGGGGGATTTTGAAGGAATATAATGGGCTGCGGAACAGTATCGTCCATAGATATGGCAGCCTTGATATGGGACGCGTTGTGGAAGCGCTGGATGAGATTGACGGACTCTACCAGATTGCTGCAAAGCTCACCCTGATCTACGAAAGTATGCCTGAGAGCGACACCGTCACAGCCCGAGGGGCGTGAAATAAGAAGCTGACAGCACCATAAGCACCACCAGCATCGCAATTCTTATCGCAAACCAATCTTTCCGGCAGCCGCCTGCAAGAGTATGAGCGCGTCTGCCGATGTGAGCCGGTCATCGCCGTTCATGTCGCCCCACTTTCGCCCACGTCCGTCTGAGTTCACCCAGTAACCTCGAGGCGTGTCTGGTTCTTTGTCCCGGAAATCAGGCACGCCGTCGCCGTCAGTGTCTAATATGGGCTCTTCTTCGGGTTCTTCTGGTGCTGGTACAGCACCTCTGATTGTGCGCTCGACGAACGGATAGAATCTCACCGTGTCGTTGTCTGCCACCCTGAAGTACATATCCTCCATGATCTGTTCGCTGGTTCCGGCATCCAGATCGATGTTTTCATCGTTTTTGAGGGTGAGCTCAGCGGAGCTTGCGGTCACGACCTCCATGCGCCCAAACTCATCACCGGTATCGATCTCCAACACCGCATCATCGATCAGGAAGACGTACATGACCTGCACGATGTTGGAGTCGGTTCCTCTGAAGACAGCAGTAATATAGCACGAGAAGACCGGAATCGCGTCCTCGCCACCGATGTCTGGTGTGTAGGTGTATACAGGATCCTGAGGATCATCCCCGCTGCCACATGAGATCACTTCGCTATCAATTTCCTTGCCATCCCTGTAAAGCGAGAACCATACCCGGCCATGTTCGAGGTCGATCTGGTTTGGAACAAGTGCGAATCCACCGCCGAGATACCATTTCTCGCCGGTTGCCAGCGTCTTCTTATCATCATCCTCGAAATCGACCAGTAATCTGCAGAGTTTGTCGGCATTGTTATCGATTGCCACATACTCATCTGCCACAAATCCTTCGAGGTAGTAGCCGCAGTCGCCGCCAGGGTGACCACTCTCGACAGTCAAGCCCAAATCTTTATGGAGTTCATATTCCTGATATACCGGATAGGTTTTGTACACCACGGTACCTTCATCGAGTACCCGATCAGACGGGAAGCTCATTGCGGATCCATTGATCGTTAGCGTCTCTGTTGCCAGATCATCATCCAACCCATACCAGAAACCAGCGAAGTTGCTGTAATCCCATACCTGATCCGCACCGGATGATGGGTTAGCAGCATCCAGTTCCGCAACGGTACCGCGAACCTCATAGACGCCCGGTTCTGAGTACTCAGCCATCGGATAGAACCGGATCGCAGAATCATCATCCGCAGTCCTGAAGTACATGTTTCCCATGATCCATTCCCCGGTGTCCGTATCGAGATCAAGGGTATCCTCATTGTTTATCAGATTAACTTCACTTTTGCTTGCAGTCACCACTTCCATGATACCGTATGTATCAGTGGTCTTGATCGGCATGACATCGTTATCGATCAGGAAGACGTACATGACCTGCACGATGTTGGAGTCGGTTCCTCTGAAGACAGCATCCACGTAGCACGAGAATACCGGAATCTCGTCCTCGCCACCGATGTCTGAAGTGTAGGTGTATACGCGATCCTGTTGCGTACCATTGGTCGACACCACAACATTATCGAGTTCCTTGCCGTCTTTACAAAGCGAGAACCATACTTGGTCATGTTCGAGGTCGATCTGGTCAGCGGTAAGAGAAAATCCACCGCCGAGATACCATTCCTCGTCGGTTGCAAGCGTCTTCTTATCATCATCCTCGAACTCGACCCACGGTGCACAGAGTTTATCGGCTCTGCTGTTGATTGCCACATACTCGTCTGCCATCCACCCCTCGATCCAGTATCCAGTGTCGCCATCATCGTTATCACTCTCGACAGTCAGGTTTTCATTCTCGTGGAGTTCATATTCATGGAACACCGGATGAGTGGTATACACCAGAGCATCTTCATCAATCGTCCGGTCATTGGTGGGGTTGTTCAACGCGCCTGCCATGATCACCAGATTCTCGGTCATCAGATCGTCGTCAAGGTCATACCAGAAACCAGCGAAGTTGTATGCGTTCCATACCAGATCCTCATCCTGTGTGCCAGTAATATTCACTACCTCGCCGCGGATCTCGACAGGAGCGTCCGCAGGATATGGTGGCGGTGGCGGTGTAGGGGTGGGGGTTGGTTCGGAATCCGGAGCCGGGCATGCACGGTTGACGTACGGATAGTACCTGTAATTGGCAACCCCATTCCCGTCCCGGTCATCAGCAACACGGATCCGGAGATCCCCTGCTATACCGATATCAGAATCCCTGTGAAGATCGATGTTTTCGCTGTTTACGAGCCGGACCGATTCGGGCGTGACCATCTCCGCCTCCATCATGCCGGCTCCCGTCTCGATGACACTGACAGGATCGTCATCGATCAGCATCGCGTATTTGAGTTGTACGATATTGGTCACTGTGCCGCGAAAGATTGCGTCCACATAGACGCTGAAGATCGGTACATCAGCCTCCAGCCCCACATCCTCCTGGTATACGAAGGTGCTCGTTGTCGGGACATCCCACATCTTAACGGTATGTGCTCCGGGAAAGCCGCTGATATACATACAGTTGCCAAACCAATCTCCCGTTTCATGCGGCTGGATAACCGACGATGATACCTCCGCACCGTCCTTGAAGAGTGAGAGCCGGACCTTATTTTCATTGCAATCGATCCGCGTCACAACAAGAGAATACCCGCCCCCGAGATCCCACTTATCCCCTGTCGCAAGTGTCTTCTTGCAGTCCTCATTCATCTCAAAGATGATCGGCGATATTAGGTATGGCTTGCCATTGACAGCCATGTACCGCCCTCCAAACCACCCGATCGCGAAGTACTCGCCGATCTCGGGGTTTTTGTAGCACGACTCGACCCGATATGCGGTATATGCGAGATCGCCGCTCTCGATGGTATCTGGCACTGTAACGGTCGATGTGAGTGAGTCAGACATCAGGTTCCGGTCCACATCGTAATAGAGCCCTGCAAAGTTCTGTCCGGTCCAGATGAACGGGGCGATCCGGGTTGCAGCGTCCACGACCTCGCCGCGGATCTGGACTGTACATGTTGGTGTTTCCACTGGTGGTGAGACTGTTGTTGGCGTTTCCTCTGGTTCCGGAGTTGGTTCCGGGACTGCTGTTGCTGTCACCACTGGCGTTGGCGTCTCATTCCACCCTGGCGGGTAGGTGCCGTTACCACCACCGCCGTCCTGTGTCTCGTTCATCTCCGCGCCTGCAGGGATGCTGAATACCATAGCCGCGAGCGCGATCAGTACAATTATTCGTATGTTCATATTTACAACTCCTTATACCCAATGCGGATTGCATATACATCTGACATTTACTCCATGCATTCGACGTTATATAAATACATCTCCCCGTCGGATCGGCAATATCACTAATCATCACACAACAGGTACTACAAGTATCCTGTGGCAGGATGCTCTACCACATCCCACAATCGCGCCGAGTTCGATCAATCCTGTTATGAGGTCACCAAAAAGCGATTCGTCTTCCTTCCGTCGAGAATCTAAAAATCATCAAGATCCATGACAACAAACCCCTTCCCCCTCAATTCGTCTTTCCCTTCAATCCGCTTCCCGATAATTCCAAAATACTCCATTCTCGCCGCATTATTCCAATCGACGTGACGCGATTTCTCTGAAAGCTCGCCGAGTACCACCTCTGCCTGCCTCCGGGACAGGTTCTTCCACTTGCATTCGACAAACAGGATCTCTTTTGTCGCATCGTTTAAGGCAACAATGTCGATCTCCTTATCCTTGTGCCACCATCGCCCTATCTTTGTAAACGGGTGGTCGATAAGAATCTGTTTCCTCATCAGCAGTTCCGTAACAAGAACTTCGAATATATGTCCACAATACAGGGGGAAATCTCTTTTGATCACCTCTAAAACTTCATTTTGCCGGTTAGCTTCTAGATCAATCCTGTTCGAATAGATAAATCTGAACCAGAAGTTAAAAAACGGTTCATGGATAAAATACAGACGTCTTTTGAATTTTAGAGAGGCAGTAACCGGAATTTCTTCTCTTAATATGTGCAGTTTGTTCAGTACGTCAAGATATTTGGACACCATGCTTTTGTCAAGCCCAGTGTAATTGCATATCTCTCCAAGCCTGTTATATCCCAGTGCAATAGCTTTGAAGATGAGTTTGTAGTTCTTAGGTTCCCTGAACTCTTCATTTAATAGATATTCAACCTCTTCGTACAGATACGTGCCCTTTTGTATCACATTGTTACGTACATTATCCCATAACGAGAGATTCGCATCGAATTTTAGGAGATACTCCGGAATTCCTCCGACAATCGACCACAGCAGCACCAGGTCTTCTTTTGAGTATGGTAAAAACTCGCCAAGGTGCTTAAAGTCCAGTGGGTCTAACTGCCACTGCCCGGTTCTTCTTCCATAGAGCGGGCTTTTGCAGCCCAATACCTCGGATTCCATAACGCTTACGGACGAGCCTGATAATACCAGCATTATGTTTTCTTTTTTCATGCACAGTTCCCATATCTTCTGGAAAACGGACGGTATGGCTTTGTTGCTGTGTATCAGGTATGGGAACTCATCAATGATCAGGATGAATTTATTCTTCTCTGCAAGCTCGCAGAATTTCCTGTGCTTAAATACGCTTTCAAAGAGCGTGAACCAGTCCGGAAACTCTATTTGTCCAAAATATTCATCATTAAGCACTCTGCCTGCCGTTTGCGAGAAATCCTTGATATTCTGCCGGTCTCCTTCTTTTGATGCGAGGAAATATACGCCATTCTTATTTTCTAAGAATTTCAGCATGAGCTCGGTTTTCCCAACTCTTCTTCTACCATATATCACAATGAACTCCGGTGAATTGCTCTGGTATCTGGATTCGAGGAATTTTAATTCATCTTCCCGGTTCACAAACTTTTGTTGATACATAAGTAGTATACTTAACTCTCAACTATATAAAACCTTTTAACGGCAGATCGCTGAATTGGTCACTCCTACCCCGTGACAACGCGTCCACAACCTCCGCCACGGCTGCCGCCGGAACACGCAATAGACGCATGATAGCAGGGTGCGCGGCAGATATCCAATGCTTTAAGCGGTGCTACAAGCGCAGTATCAGGAACGGCTTCGCTTTATGCTACCGAGATAGTTGGAAGCGCAGGATTTGCAGTAGATTTCTTCAAAGTTTACATTTTTGTAAATCAAGATCCCTCTGTTTTGTCCCCCTGGCTTGCCGCATCGACCTGACACCATAAACCATGACCTCCCATCAGAAACCCTGATTAGCCATGAAGGCGATACATCTGGTATCATGACCTCATTTAAGGAATTCGCCGATGCCTGCGAGACGATCGAAGGGATCGCAAGTTCGCTTGAGATGACGACTGTGGTATCATCCCTTCTCCGGAGGATCAGTGAATCCGGCGATCCCGACACCGAACTCCCCATCGTCTCCAGATTCATCATGGGCAGGGTATTTCCTGATTGGAGTGATGTCGAACTCGGTGTCGGCCCCTCGCTGCTGTATGACGCGATATCGAGGGCGTCCGGGCTGCCGGTGGGGCGTATCAAGCAACTGGTGCGTGAGACCGGGGACGTGGGCGAGACCGCGAAGGTCGCACTCGAGAAGGGGGACGAGGCATCAAAAGCGCAGACAACGTTTCTCGATTTCACTGGCGCTGGCACGGCTCCGGCAGCAGGGCTTACCATCACCATCGCGGACGTCTTCGAGAGGATGAACTCGATCGCTCATGCATCAGGCAAGGGTTCGCAGCAGACAAAGGTAAAGCACCTGCAGTACCTATTCGGCACGGCATCCCCTGTTGAATCGAAGTATCTGGCACGCATCGTGCTTGAGGAACTCAGGATCGGTGTCGGTGAAGGGATCGTTCGGGATGCCATCGCTCAGGCATTCGAGGCGGATGTGGGTGCGGTTGAGCGTGCCTACATGCTGATAAACGATCTCGGCGAGGTTTCTGTGACTGCGCTTCACCATGATCTTGATGCGGTTGCGATCAGGATCGGCAGACCGATCAAACCGATGCTTGCGCAACTTGGCAGTTTCGACGATATCACAACGGTGTATGCAATCGAATGGAAGTTCGATGGCACGCGGGTGCAGATACACAAGGACGGCGACCACGTCCGGATATTTTCAAGAAGACTCGAAGACGTGACGAACTCGCTTCCTGATATCGTAAAACTGGTAAAATCCCGGATAACCGCGAATCAGGCGATTCTCGATGGCGAAGTGGTTGCGATCGGGGCTGGTGGGAAGCCGCTTGCATTCCAGGAGATCCTGAAGCGGTTCCGGCGGAAGTACGACATATCAGCGATGGTGCAGAAGATCCCGCTCTACCTGAATCTCTTCGATATCATGTACCTTGACGGCGTCTCGCTGATCGATGAGGATATCCATACCCGGAGAGAACGGCTCGAGGAGATCGTGGAGCCGCATGAGCAGTTCAGGGTGGCAGAGCAGGTGTTGACAGATGATCCTGCTATGGCGCACACGGTCTATCAGGCGGCTCTCGATGCAGGGCACGAGGGCGTCATGCTGAAGAACCCGGATTCGGTGTACTCTCCCGGAAAACGCGGCAAAAACTGGCTTAAGGTGAAACCGATCATGGAAACCCTTGATCTCGTCGTTGTCGGAGCAGCCTGGGGTGAAGGGCGGCGTGCGAACCTGATCGGCTCGTACTTGCTTGCATGTTACGACACTGATACCGGAGCGTTCCTTGAGATCGGCAGGGTCGGCACAGGCATAACCGATGAGCAGTTAGCAGAACTTACAGAGCTGTTTTCGCAGTATATTATCTCAGAGGTGGGAAGCGCAATCGAGCTTAAGCCTGCTGTTGTCTTTGAGATCGCGTATGAGGAGATCCAGAAGAGCAAGCATTATGCGTCGGGGTATGCGCTTCGGTTCCCGCGGCTTGTCCGGGTGCGGTTTGATAAGACGCCTGAGGATGCTGATAGTGTTGAGCGGGTGGAGCGGCTGGCGGGAGGTTTTTGTGGGGTGGTTGCGACATAGTGTCCGTCAATATTAATAATGTTAAAAACAATGCCTTATTACAAGAATCAAAACGATAGGACGTGATTAAAACGGACACTGTAAAAATAATGAAACGCGCTATGATGTTTATAGACGGTGCAAATGTATTTCATAGCTGTAAAAATTTTCGATCGGGTTATAAGATCGATTACGTGAAACTGCGGAACGAACTGACCAAAGATTATGACTTGATAAGGGCATATTTTTATAGCGGAGTCGATCCTTATGATGAATCAGCACGTTCGTTTTATAAAGCATTGAAAGCGCAGGGGTTTCATGTCGAAACGCGACCTTTGGTGGAGAGAAATGGAAAACTCGTAGAGAAGGGGGTTGATGTGATGCTTACAACTGAACTTCTAACACACGCTTTTAAAGATAATTTTGATGTTGCCGTGATCGTGGGAGGCGACCAAGATTACATCGTAGCATTGAGAGAAGTAAAGAGAGAGGGCAAGAGAATCGTTTTAGCATGTTTCAGAAATTCTTTTAGCAATGAAATACGAGAAATTGCAGATGAGTCCACATTTATTGATGACATAGCAGAAAAAATCGAAAGATAGGTATTCCAGGTGACCAATGTCCTGCATTGTAATGGGTATGTCCCCGTCACCTGGTGAGTTGTTATTGATATGTATGTTGTCTTCATGGTTTAAAAGATTTTCGTTAAGTTCAGTACTTCTGAAACCATATAGTCACGCACCCAGAAGACTTGTGCAACCGCAGCCGAAATTGCTGCCGATTGAAAAGGTAATATAACAACACAACAGAGAGAATCGTATGCATAATATCCTGAAAAGGGATGGAAGAATTACCAATTTCAAAAAAGAGAAGATAACTACCGCTATACACAAAGCAGTCCTCGCCACAGACGCAGACGATGAAAAATTCTCTGAAAAACTTACAGACGAAGTTGTCGCACTGATTGAGAAACGAATTCAAGGCATTCCAACCATTGGGGATGTGCAGAATATTGTGGAGGAGGTTCTTGTCAGACACGGATTGTATGAGGTGGCAAAAGCCTACATCCTGTACAGGGAGAGAAGAAGCGAAATCAGGGATGCAAAGAAGTTCTTTGGGGTCTATGATGAACTGAAGTTAACAGTCAATGCGATCGAGGTGCTGAATAAGAGATACCTGATGAAGGATGCGGCAGGAAACATCATCGAGACGCCGGATCAGATGTTTGGAAGGGTTGCGAAGGCAATTTCAGGTAAATCAGTGGAATTTGAGAAGAGATTCTACTCATCGATGAAGAATCTCGAATTTCTGCCAAATTCCCCGACATTGATGAATGCAGGCACAGAACTCGGTCAACTCAGTGCATGTTTCGTGATACCTGTTCCTGATTCGATTGAAGATATCTTCGGCGCATTGAAGGCGATGGCGATCGTTCAGCAGAGCGGCGGAGGCTGCGGATTCTCATTCTCAAGATTGAGACCGAAAGGAGATATCGTGCGATCAACGATGGGAAGCGCATCAGGTCCTGTCTCATTCATGCGCATCTTTGATGTGACAACCGATGTCATCAAACAGGGAGGGCGGAGGCGCGGGGCAAATATGGGCATCCTGAACGTGAACCATCCCGATATTATAGATTTTATAACTTCCAAGGAAAAAGAAGGAGTTTTAAGGAATTTTAATATCTCTGTTGGCGTAAATGATGATTTCATGGAAGCGGTGAAGAAGCACAGGGATTATGAGTTGATCAATCCAAGAAATAATGAATGCGTGCGGAGTCTTGGTGCGGATGACGTCTTTGATCTGATAGCGACGATGGCATGGAGAACAGGCGACCCTGGTCTGGTCTTTCTTGACGAGATCAATGCACACAACCCAACTCCAAAATACCAGATAGATTCCACAAACCCATGCGGAGAGGTCCCTCTACTGGACTGGGAATCATGCAATCTCGGATCGATAAATTTAGCAAAGATCGTCCGGAAGAACGATATCGACTGGGAACGGTTGAGAGACCTGACCGTTCTCGGGGTTCGTTTCCTTGACGATGTGATCGACGCGAACAGATATCCCCTGCCCCGGATTGGAGAGATGACCAGAGCAAACCGTAAGATCGGTCTTGGTGTCATGGGATTTGCAGAGATGCTGCTCGAACTTGGGATACCTTATGATTCAGAGGAAGCACTGGATCTTGGCAGGAAATTGATGAGATTTATGACGAGTGCTGCAAGGGAGACATCTGTCAGGCTTGGTGAGGCGCGGGGACCATTTCCAAATATCGATGAGAGTATATGGAAAGGCACGAATATGAGAAACGCAACCCTGACAACCATTGCCCCAACAGGAAGCATCTCGATTATTGCAGGAACAACATCAGGGATCGAGCCGCTATTTGCTGTTTCTTTTGTCAGAAATGTTCTTGATCATGCGAGACTGGTGGAAGTCAATCCCGTATTTGAAAGGGTTGCCAGAGAGGGGGGATTTTATAGCAGGGACCTGATGATTGCGGTCGCAAAGACCGGTTCTGTGCAGGATATTGACATCCCAAAAGATGTGAAGGATCTGTTTGTTACCGCTCTGGATATTGATCCGGATTGGCATGTCAGGATGCAGGCAGCGTTTCAGGAGTCTGTGGACAATGCAATCTCAAAGACGATCAATCTGAGAAAGGATGCGACACAAGGGGATGTGAGAAAAGCGTTTCTGCTGGCGTACGAATTGAGATGCAAGGGTATAACCATCTATCGATATGGCAGCAAGAGCGAACAGGTGTTATCGTTTGGAGAGTATGTGAGCGCTGAATCCGATTATGCGGGCGGATGCCCTGATCGGAGTTGCCCTTACTGATAACGGACGAATAAAGCACAAATCTTAAGTGCTCGTGACATACGAAAAAGAGAGAAAAAGTTATGCCAGAAAATAAGAAACAAGCCACCCAACGTGACCCGTTACCAGAGGACTTCGGCTCGCTCGAAGAGTTTTGGGCATTCTGGGACACCCACAGCACTGCCGACTACGAAGATCAGATGGAAGATATGGATGTGGATATAGGCATCCACTCAAGCAAGGTATATTGGTATCCGCTTCAAATTAAGTGGTA